>CAZPON010000110.1:0-9579 GCA_964588045.1 uncultured Gemmatimonas sp. | reverse complement strand
GGTGGACGACGTCATCGACGTCGTCCACCGTGACCACACCCAGCAGGCGCTTGTCGCCATCGACGACCGGCAGCGCCACGAGGTCGTAGTTCGAGGTGACTTGCGAGACCTCTTCCTGCAGCGTATCCGGCGACACACTCACGACCTCCGACCACGCGAGCTCGCCGATCAGCGCGCCCTCGGGTGCGGCGAGCAGCTCGCGCAGCGACAACACGCCACGCAACCGGCCCGTGACGTCGGTGCTGTAAATGGTGTACATCGCCTCGCGACGTCCGCCGCGGGCCATCCCGCGCACGGCGCGCAGCGCTTCCTCCACCGTGAGCGACTCGTCCACCGACACGAACTCGGTAGTCATGAGTCCACCGGCCGTGTACGGGTCGTACTGCAGCAGCCGCTCGGTCTCGGCCTTGTCGGCCGGTTCCAGCTCGGAGAGGATCTCGTCGGCGGTTTCTTCGTCGAGTTCGTCGAGCGCGTCCGCGCGCTCGTCGGGATCCATCTCGGCGACGATGGAAGCGGCTTCGCGCGCCGAGAATTCCTCGAGCACTTGCGTACGCAGTTCGTCGTCGAGGTACTCGAGCACTTCGGCTGCGCGCTCCTTCGGCAACGCGCTGAGGAACGCGCGCACCTGCTGCTCCGGCATCGCCTCGGCGATGTCGGCCAGGTCGGCCGGGTGCATCTCTTCCGTCTGGGGCCCGATGCTCTCGGGTGCCTCCTCGAGCAACTCGAGCAGGTCAGGCACGAGCAACGCCGCGAGCGGTCGTTCCTGTTGGTTCCGGGTTGGCGTCATGGAGCTCCCTCCCGGGGTGAGCCCTGCGAGAGCTCACCGCCGCGCGGCGTTCGTGGGTTGTGTCGATGCGGGACGGGTTCCGCGACCGGCCTCGGTCATGCGCGAGGGGGGTGCGGCGGGCGCAAGTTAGCAGCGCAGGGCGCCCGCGAGAAGCGGGCGCGTGGGACCCCTGATCGGCCCCTATTCCACCGTCGTATATGTGAGGATGCGACCGGTATTGGGCTCGATCACGCTACGCCAGTACCTGAGGGGGCGCACCAGGTTTCCGTTCACGAACAGCGCGGTGTCGGTCAGGTTGCGCGTGGGATCCGGGTGCGGCCGCGTGATGTACATCGTATTCCCGATGCGGACCACTTCCACGACCACGGAGTCGGTCTGCGAGGCCCCCGTTGCCGATGCGAACGTGCGGATGTCGGACATGCGGCCGGTCGCAACCGTGGTGTCGCGAGCGTTGCCGGGGTTCGAGCCGCTCCCGCCCCGGTCATCGAAGATCCGTTTGTCCGTGGTGCGGCCGAGGTCCAGCGGAACCAGTCGGGCTTCCGTAAGGAAGGTCGGCCCGAAGTCGCCAGGGAAGAAGAACCGGTAGGGCAGAACGCCGCCGTCCACCATCGTGCCCTTGAAGTACGTCGAGGGCGCCGGGTCGGGTCCACCGGTGGGCGACGCGCCGCAGCCAAGCGCGGTCGTCGTGGCGACGGCGACGGCCAGGGCCACGGCCAACCCGCGGCCATGGCCACGCGTGGCGAAGAATCTCTGCGTGCGGCCTCCTGCGATACCGGGCATACCATCATCTTTGAGGAATGCCGGGTGTGTGTCAAGCGAAGCCGGCGCCGTCCGTCCCTTTTCCATCTGCACATGCCACGCGTTGCATTCCTGGGCCTCGGTGCCATCGGCGCGCCCATGGCCCGCCATCTGACGGCGCCCGAACTCGATCTGGTGGTCTGGAATCGCACCCGTGCGCGCAGTGAGACGTTTGCGGCCGAGACGTCGGCGCGCATTGCCGCGACGCCGGCAGACGCGGCGACTGATCGCGATGTCGTGATCACCTGCCTGCCGGTTTCGCGCGATGTCGAGTCCTTGCTGGATGGACCGACCGGACTGCTCGCCACGATGCCCCGCGATGCCGTGCTCGTGGACTGCACGTCGGGCGACGCCGTGACCTCGCGTCGCATGGCGGCGCGACTGGCCGAGCGCGGCATCCACTTTCTCGATGCGCCGGTGTCGGGTGGTGTCGCGGGAGCGGTGCAGGGTGCGCTGACCGTGATGGTGGGTGGGGACGCCGCAGTGCTCGAACGCGTGCGCCCCGTGCTCGAGCGGTTCGGCAAGCGCATCGTGCACTGCGGTGCCGTGGGCACCGGCGACTCCCTCAAGGCGGTGAACAACGCGTTGCTGGCGATGCACATCTGGGGCACGGCGGAAGGCCTGGTCGCGCTGGAGCGCGCGGGCGTTCGCGCCGAAGTGGCGCTCGACGTCATCAACGCGTCCAGCGGGCGATCGAATGCCAGCATGAATCTTTTCCCCGAGCGCGTCCTGACGCGTGCCTTTCCCCGCACGTTCCGGCTGGCGTTGCTCGACAAGGACGTGGGCATCGCCGCCGATCTTGCGCGCGAACAGCAGGTGCCATCGCCGCTGCTGCAGTTGACGGCCGAGCTGTTCCGCATGGCGCATGGTGAACTCGGTGAGGCCGCCGATCACGTCGAAGCGGTGCAGGTGGTTGAACGACTCGGCGGTGCCACGATCGGCGGTGCGAAGGGCGGAGGTGCCGCATGACCGGCGTGCTTGACGCGCAGGCCGCCACACAGGTGGCAACGGTCGACGTGATCCGCGCCCAGTTCCCGGCGCTGTCACGACATGACGGACCCTATCCCGTGGCGTACTTCGACGGGCCCGGTGGCACGCAGGTGCCGCAGCGCGTCGTGGACGCCATGTCGGACTACCTGCTGCACCACAACGCGAACACGCACTGGGCGTACCCGACCAGTGCGGAGACCGACGCGCTGCTCATGAACGCGCGCGAAACACTCGCCGACTTCCTCGGGGCGACTGCCGGGGAGATTTCGTTCGGCGCCAACATGACGACGATTCTCTTTCACATCGCGCGCGCCATCGGACGCACGCTGGCGCCCGGCGACGAGATCATCATCACCGAGCTCGATCATCATGCGAACGTGGCGCCGTGGCAGGCCCTCGCGCGCGAGCGCGGTGCGGTGCTGCGCTGGGTGCCGCTCGATCTGGTGACCTTCCGGCACGAGGCGGGCGCGTTCGAGCGGCTCCTGTCGCCGCGCACGAAGGTCGTGGCCATCGGTGCCGGCTCCAACATCCTCGGCACCGTCACCGATGTGCGTCCGCTGGTTGCGGCGGCGCGCGCAGCGGGCGCGATCACGATTGTCGACGCGGTGCACTACGCACCGCATGCGCTGGTCGACGCGCGCGGCATCGGCGCCGACTTCCTGCTGTGCAGCGCGTACAAGTTCTATGGTCCGCACATCGGCGTGTGCTACGGGCGACACGAAGCCACGGCCGCGCTCGACCTGCCACGGCTCGAGCCGGCACCGGACTACGTGCCCGAGTGCCTGGAGACGGGAACGCAGAACCACGAAGGCATCGTGGGTGCCGCCGCGGCCGTGGAGTTCATGGCGGCCCTCGCCCCGGATGGTGGTGTGGACCGGCGCGGCCGGCTTGCGGCTGCCATGCAGGGGCTGCACGAGCGCGGCGAGCTGCTGTTCTCGCAGTTGTGGGACGGGCTGTCGGCCATCGATGGTGTGACGCTGTATGGTCCGTCGCCGGGTTCGGCGCGCACACCGACGCTTTCATTTCGCGTGCACGGGCATCCGTCGGAATCGGTGGCGCGCGCCCTGGCGCCGCGCGGTGTGTATGTCTCACACGGTGACTTCTACGCCACCACCGTCGCTCGCCGCCTTGGGTTGGCCGAGGAAGGCCTCGTGCGGGCCGGCTGCGCGTGCTATACCACGGCCGATGAAGTCGCCCGCCTGGTGGTTGGCGTTCGGGATCTTGTCACGGGGGCTGTCTGAACAACGCGCGCGGACATTCATGGTCGGGCATCACGGCGCGCCGGCGTGCGATGCTGCGCGTCGCGTTGCGTGTGGTGATCGGCGCGCTGACGGTGTCGTCGTGCCAGCGCGGTGACCGGCCCGACGAGCCACCCGCGGCCGAATTCCTGTTTGCTGCGGGCGATTCCACGTATTGGGTGCAAAGCGGCGAGGCCGGCGTGCGGGTGCGCAGCGCACCGATCCTCCTGACGCAAGTCGACGGGCGCTTCTTCGAGGTGTTCATCGCCGAGGACGGTGTCGACTACGCAGATGCGGCGTTCGCGGTGGCGCGCGTGTACGCGCGCGACGTTTCGCAGCGCGATTCGCTGGCGTTGTTCGACGACGGCAACGTGATGCGCGAGGCCGAGGGCTGGAAGCGACGGCATCCCGATGAAGAGGCAATCGATCCGGAAAACGAGGACCTGTCGAACGACCCGCAGACCATCGTGTCCGAGGAGATCGAGATCCTCGATGTGCATGGACCATGGGTCACGTTCAACCACCTGCTCGATGTCGACGTGGCCGATGCCGAGCCGCACCGCCACGCCGGCAAGCGCTACGTGGTGGACGTGCGCAACGGCACGCGCGCCACGCTGCACTCGATGTTCGGGGACACCGAGGCGCGTCGCCTGATCACGGCCGGGCGTCAGTTGTTCCGGCAGCTCAGTGACTCCATCCGGGCGGCGGGCGACGATCGCGCCGCGCTCGCCCGCGAAACGCTGGAGAGCTTTCAGTTCGACTCGTCGAGCTTCGGCCTCACCGACATGGCGGGCGCACCGGCGGTGGCGTTCATGATTCCCGGCAATGGCATCGAGGGCGAAGCGCTCGCGCTCAACTTGCCGCCGATCGCAGCCCAGGCACCGTCGTGGTGGGGCGCGGTGCAAACGACCCTCGCCAGGTGGAACGCCGATTCGAGCCAGGTGCGCTGGGCGCGCAGCGGCTACGACGTCGTGGCGAGACCGGTCCCTGACGAACCGTCGCTCGCATTGACGCTGCTGTCGTCGCGCGTGCGCGAGCCGCGGGAATGGCCGATTGCGACCGTGCCGTCGCCGGCCTACCAGCTTATCCCGCTCGATGCGCCGCCGGTTTCCGCCGCGCTGCGTCATGCCCTGGCCGGCGCCTTCGATGCCGCGGCGACGCTCAACGGCGCCAAGACGGCGATGCGGCGCGATCATGCAGCCCGCCCGCGTGTTCGCCTTGTCCGCCAATGACGGATCGCCCCTCGCGCACCGTCGCTGAATCACAGAACGAGTCCAGCGAACTGCTCATGCCGCACGATGCCAACATTCTTGGCCATGCGTTCGGCGGTGCGATCATGGCGATGGTCGACAAGTCGGCGGCTGTCTCCGCGTTCCGGCACGCGCGCACGAACTGCGTGACGGCGTCGATCGATCGCGTGGACTTTCGCGAGCCGATTCACATCGGTGAGCTGGTCATCTGCAAGGCATCGGTCAACTTCGTCGGCACCACGTCGATGGAAGTTGGCGTGCGCGTCGAAGCGGAGGACCTCATCTCGGGCATCCGCCGCCACACGAACACCTGCTACCTGACGTTCGTGGCCATCGATCCCACGGGCCGGCCAGCGCTGGTTCCGCAGTTGGTGGTGGAAACCGACGAGCAGCGGAGACGCCATGATGCGGCGAAGGCGCGACGCCAGCGACGCCTCGAGGAACGTCAGGCCGAAGCGAGGCCGGACGCTCCTCGTGAGCGCCGTCGTTGACGCAGGGAATGACTGAACCCGCCACGCGGACTGCTCCCGACGCCTACGCGGCGCTGCGCATCCCGAACTTCCGCAAGTACATCGTCGCCCTGTTCGTCCTGACGCTCGGGCTCCAGATCCAGGGCACCGTCGTCGGATGGCAGGTCTATGACCTCACGCGCGATCCGCTCGCGCTGGGGCTCGTGGGCCTGGCCGAGGCCCTGCCGGCCATCAGCATGTCGCTGTACGCCGGTCATGTGGCCGATTCCCACGACCGGCGGCGCATTGCGTTGGCGGGGATGATGGTGCTGGTCGTGTGCTCCGTGATGCTCTGGGTGCTGGCGCATCCGACACCGCTGGGACGATCGCTGCTGCCGTCGGTGCGCGTGCACTGGATCTATGCCGTCATCGTGGTGAGTGGCGTGGCGCGCGCGTTCCTCACGCCGGCGCGCCAGGCGCTGAGTACCGAGCTGGTTCCGCGTCATGTGCTGGCCAACTCCATCACGTGGCGCAGTGGAAGCTGGCAATTCGCCGCAGTGCTCGGCCCCGCGCTGGGTGGCACGCTCTACGCCATCGGTGGCACATCGCTCGGCTACGCGGTGGACGCGGGGCTGGTGACGTTCGGCGCCTTCGTGATGCTGTTCGTACGCCATCGTTCACCGCTGCGCGTCGACACCGGTGAGCCCATCCTGGAGTCGATCAAGAGCGGCGTGAAGTTCGTGTTCAGCGACTCGATCCTGCTCAGTGCGCTCACGCTCGACCTGTTCTCGGTGCTGTTCAGTGGTGCCACCGCCCTGCTGCCGGTGTTTGCCGCCGAGATCCTTCACGCCGGCCCTGCGGCACTCGGTGTGCTGCGTGCTGCGCCTGCAGTCGGCGCCGTCACGGCGAGCATGGTTCTCACCCGGTGGCCGCCGTTCGCGCACACCGGTCGCAACCTGCTGATTGCGGTCACCGGGTTCGGCATCATGACCATTGCGTCGGGCTCAGCACGTCGATGCCGCTGTCGGTGGCTTTGCTGGTGTGCGCCGGCTCGTTCGACATGGTGAGCGTGGTGATTCGCAGTGTCATGCTGCAGTCGCGCACGCCGGAAGCGCTGCTGGGGCGCGTGTCGTCGGTCAATCAGATCTTCATCGGGTCGTCGAACGAGATCGGCGCGTTCGAATCGGGGCTGACGGCGCGCTGGTGGGGCGCCGTGGCCAGCGTCGTCGTGGGCGGGATTGCCACGTTGTGCGTGGCGGCAACGGTGGCGTGGCGCGTGCCCGCGCTGCGGAGACTGAAGCAGTTGAAGGAGTGAATCAGGCCGGCGCGCCTGCGCGCTCTTCCGTCAGCTTGAGTTCGATCTCGGCCCCGTCACGCGCCACCGACGTACGTGGAAACACGGCTTTCGCTTCGCGCTCGAGCTCTTTCGTGTCGTTCGAGTAGCGCGCCGAGATGTGCGTGAGCACCAGTCGGCGTGCACCCGCCATGCGCGCCACTTCAGCGGCTTCGCGCGCCGTGCTGTGTCCGGTTTCGAACGCGCGCGCCGCTTCTTCCTCGGCGAACGTGGCTTCGTGCACGAGCAGGTCCGCGTCCTGCGCGGCAGCAATGGTGCCGGCGCACGGTCGGGTGTCGCCGCTGATCACGATGCGGCGTCCGCGACGCTTCCCTCCAACCAGTTCGTGCGGTTCGATCACGCGTCCGTCTTCCAGCGTGATGGACTCCCCCTTGTGAATGCGGCCCCACATCGGCCCTTCGGGGATTCCCATCGCGCGTGCGAGTTCCGGGTTGAATCGGCCCAGGCGTTCGTCCTCCACCAAGGCAATTCCGATACACGCAGCCTGGTTGTGATCGACCGGAAAGGTCTCGATACGAAACTCATCCCGCTTCACTGATGAGCCTGGTTCCAGCTCGGTAACAGTGACCGGGAAAGTGGTGCGCTCGCCACCCAGGCTGATGCATGCTCGCAACGTTTTTCCCGAGTTCGGCGGTCCCCACAGACGCAGTGGTTCCGTTCGCCCCTGCAAATGGAGCGTGCGGATCAGCCCGGTCAGTCCCAGAAAGTGGTCGGCGTGCACGTGCGTGAAGAAGATGTCCTCGAATGCAAACGAGACGCCGTAGCGCATCATTTGACGCTGCGTTCCCTCGCCACAGTCGACGAGGATTGTCTCCCCTTCCCGAATGATGGCGAGGGAACTGACGCCGCGCTCGACTGTGGGTCGGGAGGCGGCCGTACCGAGGAATCGCACGAGCAAGGGCATGACGGGAATATAGGCAGCGACGGGTTTCGGGTCGGCGCGATGTTTGCAGGGAGTAGCCTCGAGGTGACGAGCACCGGCTGCCCGCAAGCCTGCGGTCCAAGGCTTGCAGGGGAATTCGGCTGAGTGCGTGTTGTGCCGGGCGCGAAACGGTGGCAAAATCTCGCGATCGTCTCGACACGAGTCTTTATGAACGTCCGGAAAGCCGGGGGGCGTATGGCCGGAAAGAGCCGACGCGGATTCGCGTCTATGGATCCCGCGCGCCAGCGCGAGATTGCCAGCAAGGGTGGTCGGGCAGCCCACGAAAAGGGCACTGCCCATGAGTGGTCGGCAGGTGAAGCGCGGGAAGCGGGTCGAAAGGGCGGGGTGACTGTCTCTCGGGACCGTGATCATATGGCCGCTATTGGCCGCGAAGGCGGGGAATCGCGCAGTGCCGCCGCGCGTCTGGCGCGCCAACGCGCGCCCGAACGTGAAGTGTCGATTTCGCTGACCCGTGACGGGGTCGTCGATGATCGTCGTCCGCTCGATCGCACGCGCCCGGATGACACGCGCGACGAAGTGTCGCCGCTGCACTGACAGCAGCGAGCCGGCCGCACGAGGTTGAAGTGCCAGCAGTGTAACGGTCACCTGAAAAAGGTGGCCGTTGTGCTTTGCGGGGTGGCGAACTGGAGCTGAGAACAGGCCGACTATGCGGGATGGCGCGCAAGCAACGCCTTGTGTCGCGCATGGTCGATGTTGCGCCCGCTCACCATCGCCACAACGGGGCCCTCGAGTGAATCGATGAGCCCGTGTCGAAGCGCGGCCACCGTGACTGCACCCGCCCCTTCGACGGTCAGCCCGCCGGCACGTGACAGCCAGGCAATCGTTTCGCCGAGCAGGTCTTCGGTGACGAGGACGAGCTCGTCGGCACACGTTTGTCCGATGTACAGCGCGTCGTCGTCGATCTGACCGGCAAGCCCATCGGCCAGCGTCGGCGTGTGCGGAATCTCGATCACGCGACCGGCCGCGACACTTCGTGTCATCGCCGCGGTCTCGGTGCTCTGGACGCCCACAATGCGCACGGCGGGCGCAAGGACACGCAGCACCGCGCCCATGCCGCCAAGCAGTCCGCCGCCACCGGTGCAGATCACCACGGTGCGCATGTCCGGTGCCTGCTCGAGCAGCTCGAGCGCTACGGTGCCCTGTCCCGCCAGCAAGTCGACGCCCAGGCACGGATTGATGAAGCGGATGTCGTGCTGTTCGGCATGTGCCTTGGCAAGGACCATCGCGGCGTCGTAGTCGGGTGCCTCGTCGTTGACGGTGGCGCCAAGTGCACGGATGCCGTCCTTCTTCACCTGCGGCGCATTGGCTGGCACATACAACATGGCCGGAACGCCGAAGGCGTTGGCGGCGAAGGCCACGCCAAGGCCGTGATTCCCGGCGCTTGACGCCACGACGCCACGTGCGCGCTCCTCGGCTGTCATGCCCGCCAGCACATTGTACGCGCCGCGCACCTTGAACGAGCCGGTCGGGTTCTCGAGCTCGAGCTTGAAGAACACATCGACGCCCAGCGACGCCGACAGCGCATCGGCGCGTTGAAGCCGGCTTGGCGGCATGATGCGGCGCACATGTACGGCGGCGGCGCGAACGGCGTCAACCGACGGCAGGATGCGCGGGTCGAGGGCAGGTGTGGTCATGAGCAGGAAGCAAATGTAGCGCTTTCGTGAAATGTTCGGTCAGATGGTCCGGTTCTCCTTGACTTAGGAGACTTGCTGGCTAGCTTGCCAGAGTGTTCCGAAGGGCCCCGCACCGGTGGCGCGGGGCCCTTCGGAA
>CAZPON010000109.1:0-9603 GCA_964588045.1 uncultured Gemmatimonas sp. | reverse complement strand
ACCAGCACGCCAGCTTCGACGCGGATGGTCCGCGACGCACGATCGAGATCGAGCAGGCGATCGAGCCGCCGCAGCGAGAGCAGCGTGCCGTGATCGACAATGGACGCCGCCGTCGTGCTGGACTGCGCGCCAGCGGGCGTCACCGGCGTGCGTGAGGCCGACGCCTCGCGCAGCAGCTCCACGACCTCCTGCGCCCCGGCTGGCCGGGCCACCGCATCCGGCACCATCTCGAGCCCCGACGCATCCCGCGCGTACGCGCGGCGCACGTCGGGGTCGCGCGAGACGCGCTCCGCGATGTCGGTCATGAGGCACGCACGTCCGCACACATGCGCATCGCTCCGGTGCTATTCGGTGCGAAAATGCACGATGCTGGCCGACACCACGTCGGGCAACCCGAGCAACGCCTGTCGCGTGGCCTCGTCGACTTCGCCATCGACCGAGATCGCGGCGAGCGCATCGCCGCCCTGTGCGAGTCGCGCCTGATGGTACTCGGCGATGTTCACCCTGCGTTCGCCAAGCAGCGTGCCGACGCGGCCGATGACGCCGGGTACATCCTGGTTGGTGAGGATGAGCAGCGTCTGCTTCGGATTGACGTCCACGTGAAAGGATCCGATGCGCGTCAGACGCGGCGAGCTTCCCTCGGCGGCGACACCCGTCACAGCCAGTTGCTGCATGCCGCCGGACAATGCGACTTCGATGGCACGCTGATGCCCAAGCTCGCTGGATTCGCCAACGGACAGCTCGAGTCCTCGCGCTTCGGCGAGGCTGCGCGCGTTGATGAGGTTGAGGCGATCGGTTTCGATGACGCCTTCCAGCACGCCGGCGGCCGCGGCGGCGAGCAAGGCGCCCGCGCCATGGGCGAGGTCGGGACCGACGCGCAACGATACCCGCCGCACGGCTCGCATGCCCTGGTCGGCAAGGACCGCGCGCGCGACGGCGGCCGCGCGCCGGGCAACGAGCATCGCCGACTGCAGTTCGCCCCAGCCGGCGCTGCCGCCGGCCACGTTGATGGAGCGCGACAGGTCATTGAGCAGCAGCGCGTCGCGCACGGCCAGGCAGACATCGCGCGAGACATTGCGCTGGGCCTCGACGGTGTTGGCGCCGAGATGCGGCGTGAGCACGAGATGCGGCGCGCGGCGCAGCGGGGAATCGGGCGCCAGCGGCTCGGCGTCGAACACATCCAGGGCGGCGCCGCGCAACTGGTCGGCCTCGAGCGCAGCAACCAGCGCGGCTTCATCGACGATGCCGCCGCGCGCCAGGTTGACGACGACCGACCGCGACGGCAGGCGGCCCAGTTCGCGCTTGCCGATCATGCCGCGCGTTTCGGCGGTGAGCGGCACGTGCACCGTGAGAATGTTCGTCTCGGCCAGCAGCGCATCCAGCGACTGGGCCCGACGCACGCGCAGCGTGGTGAAGCGCTCGTCGGCGACGTACGGATCGTAGGCCACGACGTGCATGCCGAAGGCGTGCGCGCGCGATGCAATCTCGCCGCCGATGCGCCCGAGCCCGACGATCCCGAGCGTCTTGCCCTTGAGTTCGCGTCCCATGAACGCCGACCGATCCCAGCCGCCATCGGCCATGATGCGTGCCGCGTGCCGCAACTGGCGCAACAGCCCGATCACCACGCCGAAGAACAGCTCGGCGACGGCGACGGTGTTGCCGGCCGGCGCATTGATGATGGCGACGCCGAGCGATGTCGCGACATCGAGCGCGATATTGTCGACACCGACGCCGGCGCGACCGACGACCTTGAGCCGCGTCGCGTTCTGCAGCAACTCGGCGGTGATACGCGTGGCGCTGCGGCCGACGATCGCATCGTAGTCGGGAATGCGCCGCAGCAACTCGTCGCGCGGCAAGGTCGGCACCTCGTCGACCTGCAACTGCGATTCGGCAGTGAGCAGGGCGACGCCTTCCGGATCGACGTCGTCGGTGACCAGGACTCGAAACGTCATGAATGCAGCGTGGACAAGGGGATCGTGACAACCGACGCCACGCGGCGGTGTCGGCGCGCGAGGCGCGCGCGCTCAGCTGCCGAGATCGAAGCGGCCGAGCGCGTTGCGCAACGCATCGCGCAAGGTAACCAGTACGTCATCGCGCGCTGCGGGCGAATCGTCGCGCACATGGATCTCGACGCCGTCGGCAATGGTGAGACGGCGAAAGGTGGCCACGCCTCCCTCACGCGGGACGATCGGATCCATCTGCAGCGACAACGCCGGCGCGAGCGACTGGGCCACGCGCCGCTCGAGGGCATCGCCGGTGACCTCACGCATTTCCTGGCGGATGGCATCGAGCGTCTGGCCTTCGCGCTGGCGGATCTTGATGGCCAGCAGCTGCAGCAGGTGTCGATAGCCATAGGTCGCCGCGGTGCCGGCCCCCTCCGGCCGGTCCAGCAGCCCATTGGCGACATAGAACCGCACGGCGCGTGCGCTGGGCATGGCGCGCGCCGAGGCGTTGGTGGGCTTCATCCCCGCGGCATCCACGAGCGCGGCAGCATGCGCGGCCAGCCCACGAGCATTCCATGGGGCGTGGCGCGCGTGCGCGCGCAGCAGTGGGACAGGGGATTCAGCCATGGGAGGCAGAATATACGGGCATAGTGAGTTCCGCGGCGAGCAGCGACGGTAAAGTGGTTTAGCACCGAACAACTACGAGCAGCCAAGTCGCGATTGACCCAACGCAAACGGGGGCGCGGTGATCCGCGCCCCCGTTGGTTGGTCGCGATTCCCTCGCCCTACCGCCGACCGCCCTTCTTTTTCGCGGCCTTCCTGGGAGCGGGCTTCCTGGGAGCGGGCTTCTTGCCTGCAGGCTTCCTGGCCACGGGCTTCTTGCCTGCCGCCTTTCTGGCAACAGGCTTCTTGCCTGCCGCCTTCTTTGGAGCCGACTTCTTGGCAACAGGCTTCCTGGCGGCGGCCTTCTTTGGTGCCGCTTTCTTTGCTGGCGCTGCTTTCTTTGGCGCCGCGGCCTTCTTTGCCGGAGCGGCCGCCTTCGCAGGCGCCGACTTCTTCGCTGGTGCGGCTGGCTTGGCCGCAGCCGCCGGCTTTGCCGCTGCGGCTGGCTTGGCTGGGGCAACGGGCGCCGCCGCCTTCACGACCGGCGGTGGTGGTGGCGGTGGCGGCGCAGGAGCTTCCGCCTTGGGAGCCGGCGGCGCCTTTGGCTTCGGTGCCGGTCTCGGCGCGCCTGGATTCTTGGGAGGACGGCCGGGTCCACGGCGCACGATCGGGCGCCCGAACATGTCGTCCTCATCATCCTCGTCGTCGATCACGTCGTCTTCGAAGCTGTCGTCCTCTTCGTCGTCATCGTCATCGTCGTCATCGTCATCGGCGCTGTCCCACAGGCTGTCGCTGTCGTCCGACGGCAGGCCATAGCCGTCGTCTTCCTCGTCGTCGTCGTACGACGAGCCACCGTACCCGCCGAGTTCGTCCATTCGCTCGTCGATGAACTGCAGCTCGTCAGAATTCTCGTCGCCACGCGGCATGACTGCCTCCTCCACTGGTATAGACCTCGATTCCACAGCAAGCGCGCCGCGGATTGCGATGTCGCCCGTGCCATCGGGAAATCCCGGGGTACGTGCGGCTGATTTCGATCACCTACCGGCAAACGCCGATGAAGATCCCCTTACGGCTACACCTAGTACATGGAGACGACGCCCGCGTCAAGCGTGAAAATCAAGCGGCGGTCAATGTGTGTCTCGGCGGTGCCGAAAGACCTAGTCCGGACGACGCGCTTCTGCGACGGCACGATCGATCTCGGCGCGATGGTTCTCATAGTCGGCGTTGCGTGTGGCCAACTCGGCCTCGGCGAGGGAGAGCAGCGTCCGGTCGAATGCCCTGGCGGACGTTTCGTCACCGGCGCTCCGGGCGGCTCGGGCGGCGAGAAGGAGTCCGAGCAGGGAGCGAGGATTGGCCTGGAGGATCGTATCGGCCTGCGCTTTGGTGATGGCTTCGGATCCCACCACCTCGGCCACGCGACCGAAGTGATAGCGCTCATCGACGGTCGGTTGCTCGATCATCTGGTGAGCGGCCAGCACCATCGGTGCGAAGGTGGCCACCGAGTCGACCTGGCCCGCCTCGGCGTACTCCATCACTCGCACGTACAGTCGGGCGGCCCGCTCGGACGGGGTCATACTGCCGATATCAGGCGGAGCGCCGCCCGCGCCGGTCGCGAAGGGTGCCGCTGCCGGCGGGCCAGTCGTTCCGTCGGGCGCACGGTCGGTGGTGCGGGATGACCCTGCCCCTCCTTCGCGACCGGCCAGTACGGCGACGATGACCACCAGTGACAGTGCTGCGAGCGCCCACGGCACGAGAACGGGCATCGATGGCTTTGGGACGGGCCGCGTGACGTGCTCCAGCGGATCGCCCTGTCCGAACGGTGTGCCGCAACGGTGGCAGAAGTGTGCGCCGACGACGAGGCCCGCACCGCAGGCCGCGCAGTACCCACCGCGCGAAGGCAGGGACGCATCCCCGCTGTCGATTGGAGTAGTCATGGAACGCGAATACTATCGGTGAGCGCAGCCCGCGAGGTACCGGTGACGGCTGTCATCGGGCGCGTCGAGTCGAGCTGCCGATGGGCAGGGTGTCGCCACGACGGCTACAATTCGGCAGTTCACTCCCAGCCCCCGTGTCCGTGCCCGCTCCCAGCCGATCCCTCGTACCCTCCGACCTGACCGGCGTCACGGCGAGCGACGTCCTCGAGCTCGCCGAAGCGCAACAGGTGCGCTTCCTCCGCCTGCAGTTCACGGACATCCTCGGCATCATCAAGAACGTCGAGATTCCGTCGTCGCAATTCAGGAAGGCGCTGCATGGCGACATCATGTTCGACGGGTCGAGCATCGAGGGGTTCGTGCGCGTCGAGGAGTCGGACATGCTGTTGGTGCCCGACCTTGCCACGTTCCAGATCTTCCCGTGGGGCGATCCGTCGGCGCGCGTGGCGCGCGTCATCTGCGACGTGACGATGCCGGACGGGACGCCATTTGCGGGCGATCCACGCAGCGTGCTGAAGCGACAGGTGGCCGCCGCCGCCGCGCAGGGGTTCGTGATGAACGCCGGCATGGAAGCGGAGTTCTTCCTGTTCAAGCCGACCGCCGATGGCCAGCCGGCCACCGACACGCACGATGTCGGCAGCTATTTCGACCTTGCGCCCATGGATCTGGGCGAGGACGCGCGTCGCGCCATTGTGGACGCCCTGGAGCAACTGGGTTTCGAGGTGGAGGCTGCGCACCACGAAGTGGCGCATGGACAGCACGAGATCGACCTCCGGTACGCGGACGCCCTGCGCACGGCCGACAACATCGCCACGTTCCGTTTCGTCGTGAAGCAGGTGGCGCGTCAGTTCGGGCTGATTGCGTCCTTCATGCCGAAGCCGGTGTTCGGGCAGAATGGCAGCGGCATGCACACACACCAGTCGCTGTTCCACGGCGGCCAGAATGCCTTCTGGGATCCGCAGCGCGAGTGGGAGCTGTCGAAGGTGGCGCTGCACTACATCGGCGGGCTGCTCAAGCATGCGCGGGCGATGTGTGCGGTGACGAATCCGCTGGTGAATTCGTACAAGCGCCTCGTGCCGGGGTTCGAGGCGCCGGTGAACGTGGCGTGGAGCATGCGCAACCGCTCGCCGATGATCCGTGTGCCCGAGCGGCGCGGCGCCGGCACGCGTCTCGAGCTGCGCACGCCGGATCCGAGCGCGAATCCGTACCTGGCGTTGACAGTGATGCTGGCCGCGGGCCTCGACGGGCTCGCGACCGAAGCGGACTGGCGCGAGCCGGTCAACACGAACATCTGGGAGATGTCCTACCGCGAGCGTCGCCGCCTGCGCGTGGACGACCTGCCGCACGACCTCAACGAGGCGTGCGATGAACTCGAGCGCGACGATGTGCTGACCGCTGCACTGGGCGAGCACTGTGCGCAGCAGTTCCTGACAGCCAAGCGCGCCGAGTGGAGTGCGTACAACCAGCAGGTGACCGCGTGGGAGCTGGAGCGGTATCTCGCCCGTTATTGAAACGGTGCGCGTAAGACGAATGACGGAGCTGACGCATGACTGAGCGCCGACATGCCGCCGACATCCATCGAACGGTGGCGGGCGCGGACTGGGAGGGCAGGACGCTCACCGACGAGAAGCACGAGCACGTGCTGTTCACGGACATGGACCTGACCGAGGCGACGCTGCAGGGCATGGTGTTCAACGAGTGCACGTTCCGACGCGTGCAGTTCAACTGCTCGGTGCATCGCGATGGCGCGTTCGTGAACTGCACGTTCGCCAACTGCTCGTTTTTCGAGACGTCGTTCACCGAGTGCAAGCTGCTGGGGAGCACGTTCGACCGGTGCACCTTCGACCTGATGCGCGTGAGCGGCGGTAACTGGGCACACGTGGGGATGGCCGGCGCGGTCTTGAGCAAGGCGAGCTTCGAAGGCGTGCGCCTGCGTGAAGCCGACCTCACCGGTGCGCAGTGCATCGGCGGCGTGCTGCGCGAGTGCGACCTCACCGCTGCGTGGCTGACCGGCGCCGTACTGAACGAATGCGACCTGCGCGGGAGCGAACTGGCCGGCATCGAGCCGGAATCCGTGTCGCTGCGCGGCACCATCGTGAACGTCGAACAGGCCGTGATGATCGTGGAGGCGCTGGGCCTGGAAGTGCGGGGAGCGTAGGTCGCGCAGGCGCGTCTCGCCCGGTGTGATCAGGGCGTGTTCCCCTCGTCGATCACTCCCGGCGTTATCAGCCACTCGAGGCTTGCGCAGAATCCCGCGCGCAGCGACGCAACGTCCATGCGGCACAGGCCGCCCTTCTTGAGCGTGAGCGCGAGGCGCGGGCCACCGGTGCAGAGCAGCGAAATGATGCCGCTCAGGTCGGGCTCGTGGCCCACCAGCAGGATGCTGCTCCGCGCGGGACGCATGGCGTTCACCTCCTGCACCAACTGCGCAAAATCACCACCGGGTGCGAGATGGTCGGTGAGTACCAATCGCATCCCTGGGTGCAGCCCCCGCTCGACAATCGCTGCCGTTTCGTGTGCGCGCACCAACGGACTGGAAAGGATCACATCGAACGTGATGTCGAGACGACGAAGGGCCTGCACGAGCGCTTCGGTGCGACGGATTCCCTTCGCGGTGAGCGGCCGGTCGCCGTCGTTGGCGTATCGCGGATCGCCGTGTTCGCCCGCGTCGCCATGTCGCAGGATGTAGAGCTTCATGAACGTTCGCGAGACCTCACAGCCCGAGCACGTCCACCATGTGCTCGGCGATCATCAGTTCTTCGTCGGTTGGCACCACCCACACTTCGTTGCGCGACCCGTCGCGACTGATGCGCCCGGGGTTGTCGGCGGCATTGCGCACGGGGTCCAGTTCGAGGCCGAGCCAGCCACATCCGGCCACGATCTCCTCGCGCATCAGGGCATCGTTCTCGCCGATGCCGGCGGTGAAGACCAGTCCGTCCAGTCCACCGAGCGCGGCAGCCATGGAGCCGATCTCGCGCACGACGCGATAGGCGAACAGGTGAATGGCCTCGGCGGCGGCGGGCTCCGCAGAGCTGCGCAGCGTGCGCACGTCCGATGAAATGCCCGAAACACCCAGCAGTCCGCTGCGCTTGTAGATCAGGTCCTCGAGTTCGCGCGCACCCATCTGGTGCTGGTCCATCAGGTAGACAAGGACACCCGGATCGATGGCACCACAGCGCGTGCCCATCATGAGGCCTTCGACGGCCGTGAAGCCCATCGTCGTGGCGACGCTCTTGCCGTCGCGCAATGCGCAGAGGCTGGCCCCGTTGCCGAGGTGCGCAACCACCACGCGTCCCCGGGCAAGCTCCGGTGCGACGTCGGCCAGGCGCCGGCTGACGTACTCGTAGGACAGCCCGTGAAAGCCGTAGCGCAGCACGCCATCGTCAGTGAGGACGCGCGGCAGTGCGAAGCGACGTGCAATCATGGGCTGGTTCGCATGGAACGCGGTGTCGAAGCATGCCACCTGCAGCCGGTGCGGCGAGACCGCCATGATGGCCTTGATCGGGGCCAGGTTGTGCGGCTGGTGCAGCGGCGCCAGCGGCACGAGCGATTCGAGATTGGCGATGAGCGCCGCGTCGACGCGCTGGGGCGCCGCGTACCGCGTGCCGCCATGCACGACGCGATGGCCGACGGCGGTGATCGCGCCCTTGCCGAGTTGCGACTCGACGGCCACGACGATCTGCTGCGTGCCGGCGGCGTGGTCGAAGCCCGCGGCGTCGAACGTCGCTTCGTGCAGTGTCACACCGCCGGCATCCGTGAGTTCGATGCGCGGGGCGACGCCGATGGCCTCGACCGCGCCGTGAAACATCAGCGGGAGACCGGGTGCCGCGCTGCGCACGCAGAACTTGATGCTCGAAGAACCGGCGTTGAGCACACCCAGGATCGGTGCGTTCGCGGGCCCCGTCACCTGGCCGCCGCCTCGAGCTGCTTCACCTGCTCGGCGCGGCGTGCGGCCGCCAGCAGTGATGCTACGGCGCAGGAGGCCCGTCGCGCCAAGGGGGTGTCGGCGCGACTGGTGAGGATCACCGGCACGCGCGCGCCCAGCACGATGCCGGCGGAGTCGGCACCAGCGAGGAACGTCAGACTTTTTGCCAACATGTTACCTGCCTCGAGGTCGGGAACGATCAGCACGTTGGCGCGCCCGGCCACCGGCGACACGATACGCTTGATCGCGGCGGCTTCGGCGCTGATGGCGTTGTCGAGCGCGAGGGGGCCATCGAGCAGGGCGCCGGTGATCTGGCCACGGTCGGCCATCTTGCACAACGCGGCCGCTTCGAGCGTCGACAACACCTTGGAGTTGATGGTTTCCATCGCACTCAGGATGGCCACGCGCACCTCGTCGAATCCGATGGCGTGCGCGAGCTCGATGGCGTTCTGGACGATGTCCACCTTGTCGTCGAGTGTCGGCGCGATGTTCACCGCCGCGTCGGTGATGATGAGCGGTGTGGGATAGCCCGGCACGTCCATCACGAAGCAGTGACTGACGCGGCGGGCCGTGCGGAGGCCGGTTTCGCGCGCCACCACGGCGCTCATGACTTCATCCGTGTGCAGGCTGCCCTTCATGAGGGCCTGCGCCTTGCCTTCCCGCACAAGCGCGACGGCCTTGGCGGCCGAGTCGACACTGTGTTCGCTGTCGACAATGGTGATGCCGGTCAGGTCGACGCCGGCGGACGCGGCGACGGCGCGCAGCTTCGCGGCTGGTCCCACGAGAATCGGCTCGATGAGGCCAAGCCTGGCGGCCTCAATCGTGGAACTCAAGGAAACGTCATCACAGGGGTGGGCGACTGCGGTTGGCAAGGGCGGCAGCGCCTGCGCGGCGGCCAGCAGGCGTTCGTATCGTGCATGGGGTGCTTCTGCACTAGCTGTCATCGCATTGCTCCAGCGCACGTAAAGGGGAGGATCTTCATCGGAAATGCGGACCGCGTCACGAAGTTCCTCGCAGCAGTCCTGTGAAACGTTGACAACGATTCGCTTCGTTGACAACCATCCGTCAGGGCGCATATGTAAACGCGGGGCCTGTCTCAATATGGTTACGAGCGTAGCTCTGGCCCCGAGTCATTATTCACTCCCCAAATGCTCAGAGGTTACGGTGTCAAACCAGCACGATGCGGAATCAGCCGACACGA
>CAZPON010000108.1:218-9736 GCA_964588045.1 uncultured Gemmatimonas sp. | reverse complement strand
GCTCATGGGCACCGGTGTCGGACGCGGCGACAACCGCGCCGCCGAGGCGGCCCAGCAGGCCATCGCGTCGCCGCTGCTCGACAACGTGTCCATCTCGGGCGCAACGGGCGTCCTGGTCAACATCACCGGCGGTGAGGACCTCACGCTGGGCGAAGTCCACCTGATCAACGATATCGTCCACGACGCGGTGGGCGACGACGCCGAGATCATTTTCGGCGCGGTGCACGAGCCGGCCATGATGGGCGAGATCCGGGTTACGGTCATTGCGACCGGATTCGACCGGGATCTGCAGGGCGGGCTCGGACGCGGCTCGTCCCAGCCGTACGGCCACGGGCATGGGCACGGAGCCCATGGCTCCCATGGCGGCTCCCAGACGTCGCGCACAGGCACCACCGGGAGCTTTGCCAGCCCCAACGCCGACGCCGGCCAGGCGGCCGCAGGAAAGACGCCCTCGGTCCTTCCGTTCCCGAGTCGCGAGCGCCAAGTTCCGAGACCTGCGGGACCTCCCGCGCGTCCTGCTTGGGAAGGCGCCCAACCACGACCGCCCCGCGTACCCCCTCCGTCGGCCTCCCCGTCGTCCAGCAGCGAGCTCGATGACATGGAGATCCCGACGTTCATACGGAGACAGATGGATTGAATCGGACGCCGCGCAGACTGTTCGTGGCCGCAGTATGTGGTGCGGTCGGAGCAGCGGCGATCTCCCTCGGACGTCCCGTTCGTGAACGCCCCGCAGCGAGTGTACTCGATGCGGGGTCGCGCGCTTCCGCCGCCCCGCGCTGGTTGACGCGCACCGACACCGTGCGAAGCGGTGAACTGCTGTTGACGGTGCTCGAGCGTGCCGGCCTCACGCGTGACGAAGCGACGCGCGCACTGCAATCGGCATCGAGCCTCGACGCGCGTCGCATCCGCGCCGGCACCACGATCACCACGCGCACCAGTCCCGACTCGGGGCCGTCGGAAATCGTGCTGCAGTTGGGCATCGACCGGCTCCTGCGCCTCAGCCGCTCAGCGTCAGCGGTCTGGACGCAGTCCGACGAACGCCTCCCCTGGACGATCGACACGGTGGCGGTTGCCGGTGTCGTGCAGAGCACACTCGTCGACGCCATTGCGCGCGGCGCCGGTGCATTTCCCGCTGGCACTCGCAACGAAGTCGCGTACGCACTGGCCTCCATCCTCGAACATCGCGTGGACCTGAGCCGCGAGTTGCAGAAGGGTGACAGCGTGCGGTTCCTGATCGAACGGCAGACGGCGCCCAACGGTGCGGTGCGTCATGGCAACGTGCTCGCCGCGCGCCTCACGGTTGCAGGGCGCGCCGTCGAGACCGTGCGTTTTGCCGGCAGCCAGTCGCCGGGACCGTATTTCGACGGCGACGGCAAGGCGATGCGCTCCGGCTTCCTGCGTGCGCCGCTCGAATTCCGTCGCATCTCCAGCAACTTCGGGCTGCGTCGCCATCCCATTCTTGGCGTCACGCGCGCGCACGAAGGCATCGACTACGCCGCAAACCGTGGCACGCCCGTTCGCGCGATCGGTGACGGCGTGGTGCAGTTCGCCGGATGGAAGGGCGGATACGGACGGGTGGTGGAGATCCGTCACCGCAATGGATTCGTGACGCGCTACGGCCACCTCGACCGGTTCGCGTCGGGTATGCGTCGCGGTGCCAGTGTCAGCGTGGCCAGCACGATCGGATTCGTCGGTGCCACCGGTCTCGCGACGGCGCCACACCTGCACTTCGAGGTGCTCGTGGGCGGTGTGCAGCGCAATCCCGCCATTGCCCTGCGCAACGCGGGCGGTGACGAGCCGCTCGCCGCCGTCGATCGCTCGGCGTTCTCGGCGCTCAAGGCCCTGCTGTTCGCCCGTCTCGAGAGCGAGATGGCCAGCGGTTCGTTCGTTGCGCAGGGTGGCAGTGCTGGCGCGCGTGGAGACGCCGCGCGCCTTGTGGGCGACGACTAGTTCCCGCCGTGTCAGTGTGCTGGCTGAATCGGCTCGTCCGGCCGATGCGGCTGATCGCGTCCCGTGTGCTCGCTGAACGTTCGCTGAGGTCACGGTGATTCGCTGGTCGGTCGCGATTGCCCTTGGTCTGCTCGTGGCGTGGCTCGCCTACTCGCGTTCGGCGACGGCGGGTCAGCGCGGGCGCGTGCTGTTGCTGGCCGTCGTGCGATTCGCCGCCGTGTTGCTGGTGGCGGCGCTGTTGCTTGGTGCGCCCGCCGCGCCCCCCAGCCCCGCCTTGCCGCTGGTGGCCATCGACGCGTCGGCCAGTTGGCGACGGGCGGGTGGCGACGACTCGGCAACGGTGCGCGCGCTGCGTACGGAGTGGCAAACGGCGGCGCGGGCGGCGGGTACCGACGGCATGGTGGTTCTCGTGGGCGACTCGCTGCGCGAAACCGGTGCGTCCGACATCGGACGTCTCATGCCCGACGACGCCGCGTCACGTATCCGGCCGGCCGTCGACCGCGCTGCGGCGCTGGGACGTCCGCTCTGGCTCGTGACCGATGGCGAGGCCGAGGACGCCGAGGCGCTCGCCGATGCACCTCCGGGCTCCCGCGTGCAGGTGCCCGCGCGCAACGAGCGACGCGATGTCGCGTTGGCCGATCTTTCCGTGCCGGCGTCGGCAAGCGCCGGGGATACGCTGCAGATCTCGGCGCTGCTTGCGTCGGGTGCGGTGGGCGGCACCGAGGGTGTGCTGCGACTGACACTCGATGGCGTAGATGCGGGGCGGGTGGTCGTGCCCACACTCGCCGCGTTCGCCACCACGCGCGTGACGCTGCCGCTCACGCTGCCGCGCGGTGCGCGCACGGCCATCCTGCAGGCGCGTCTCGACATTCCGGGTGACGCCGAGCCACGCAACGACTCGCTGACGGCGGCCATCGAGATCAGCGATCGTCCGCCGGCCGTGTTCGTGTCCACGGCACCGGACCTCGACGTGCGCGAGGTGCTGGTCGTGCTGCGTGGCGCGCTGGCGCTGCCGACGCGTGCGTATCGGCGCCTGGCGCCCGGCGTATGGCGCGAGGAAGGCACGCTGGCGCCGATCAGCGAGGAGCAGGTGCGCGCACGCGCGGCCGCAGCCGGATTGCTCATCGTGCACGGCGATACGACGTGGGCGCCCAAGGGCGCGGGTGTCATGCGTGGTGCGCGCGCGCTCTGGTCGCCCGCGCCGCCGACGGCGCTGCCACGAGCGGGCGAAGTGTCGCGGCCCGTCGAGTGGTACGCGTCCGACGCGCCGCCATCGCCGCTGTCGGCAGCACTCGCCGGCCTGCCGTGGGACAGCCTGCCGCCGCTCACGCTGGCGGGATTGCCGCGTGGCTCGATCACCGTGCTCTCGGCCAAGCTCGGCAAGCGCGGCGTCGCCGTGCCGGCAATTGTGGCGCGTGAGGACGATAGCATGCGCTCGCTCGTGATTTCCGGCTCCGGATACGCGGGCTGGTCGCTGCGCGGCGGCCGGAGTGCCGAAGTGTTCACCGCGTTGTGGGGTACGATCTTCGACTGGCTTGCCGTGGGACGCGGCGACCTGCGTGCAGCGCGTCCGGTGGCCGCCTGGATGCGGGCCGGCGATGCCGCGCGCTGGCGTCGCGGCGGTTCGGATTCGCTGGTGGTCGCGGTCGTCACGCGTCGCACCACGCCGTTCCAGGCGACGCCAGCGAGCGCAACGAACCCCGGCGATACGGTCCGCATTCGGTTCGCCAACGGCGCCGTCGAGGCGAACAGCTTCGCGCCGACGCCCGGTGTGTACGATGTGCGCACGACCGGCGGCTCGTCGGTGCTGGTCGTGAATGCATCGCGCGAGTGGATCCCGCGGGCGGCCACGGTGCACGACGGCGCACTCTCGCGCGGTACACTGTCGACCGACGCCCCGCGCCTGTCGGACTACTGGTGGCCGTTCGTCGCCGCGCTGCTGCTGCTTTGCACGGAGTGGATCGTGCGCCGGGCCGTTGGCCTCAGGTAGTATGGAGTTGGGGGTATGGCGTAAGGAGTACTCCAGACGCCGAACTCACGACCCCATACTCCGTACTCGGACTTCAGTCTCCCGTCTCCCGTCTCTCGTCTCCCGTCTTTCGTCTCACCCCCCATGTCCCGCCTTTTCCGCAAGAATACCGACGTCCCCAGGCGCTCCCTCTGGCAGCGCGTCAAGGACGTCGTGCGCACCGACATCAGCGTGTTGTTGCGCGGCGGCGTCGACCAGGGCTCGCTCGAAGCGCTCGAAGCGCTGCTGATCGAATCGGACTTCGGCGTGACCACCTCGCTCGCCCTCGTCTCCGACGTCGAGCGGCTCGCCAAGCGCGGTGACGTGAAGACCGAAGCGGAGTTCCGCGATGCGCTCGCCAATGGCATCGAAGCCGCGTTGCGCTCGGGCAACGCCGATCCGGCGTTGCGAAGCGCCGATTCCGGCCCGACCGTGCTGCTCGTCATCGGCGTGAATGGCGCCGGCAAGACCACGTTCATCGGCAAGCTGTCGGCACAACTCGCGGCGGAAGGTCGCTCGGTGCTCGTTGGTGCGGCGGATACGTTTCGTGCCGGCGCCATCGACCAGCTCCGTGTATGGGCACAGCGCGCCGGCGCGGACTTTGTGGGTGGTACCCCGGGCTCCGATCCCGCGTCCGTGGCGTTCGACGCCGTCGACGCCGGTGTCAATCGGGGCTGCGATATTGTGATTGTCGACACGGCCGGAAGATTGCACACCAGTGACGATCTGATGACGGAGCTGCGCAAGATTCATCGCGTGATCACCAAGCGACTGCCCGGCGCCCCGCATGAAGTCCTGCTCGTGCTCGACGGCACGATCGGCCAGAACGCGCTGGCGCAGGCCAGGACGTTTTCCGCCGCCGTGCCGGTGACCGGGCTGGTGATCACCAAGCTCGACGGCACCGCCAAGGGTGGCATTGTCGTAGCCGTACACTCGGCCCTCGATGTGCCCGTGAAGTTCGTTGGACTCGGCGAACAGGTCGGGGATCTCGCACCGTTCGATGCCGCCGAGTATGCGCGGGAGCTGGTCGGCGCGTGACGCCGGGTGCGCGCGGTCCGGGCTCGCCCTCGTCGGGCTCTCCTGGCCCGGGCGATCGTGATCCACGACGGCGGCCGCCGGCCCGGCCCGCACCGCGCCTGACGCTCGACACACCGGTCACGTACCTCAAGGGCGTTGGCCCCGCGCGGGCGGCCATGCTGCAACGACTCGGCATTGTCGTGGCTGGCGACTTGCTGCGTCACGTGCCGCATCGCTACGAAGACGCGACAACGGTGACGCGCGTGGCGCGAGCCGGCATCGGTGCCGACGTCACCGTGTTGGGCAAGGTCATCGCCAAGGGCGTGCTGCCGACACGCAAGGGACTGCGCGTTTTCCAGGCGGTCATCCAGGACGACAGCGGCATGCTCGAGATTGCGTGGCCAGGGCAGCCGTTCCTCGAGCGCAGCATCGACAAGGGCGACTGGCTGCTGTGCACGGGCACCGTGCGGTTCTATCACGGCCGGCAACTGCATCCGCGCGAGTTCATCAACCTCGGACCGGAAGAGGAGGGCACCGGCGAGGGGCGCGTGCTGGCCGTCTATCCGAGCACCGAGGGCCTGTCGGTGCGCGTGCTGCGCGCGCTCGTGCAGCAGCATCTCGACACGCTGCTGCCGCTCGTGCACGACGTGCTGCCGGCGGACATGCTGCGCGAAGCCGATGTGCCGCCGTTGCGCGAGGCCATGCGCATGGTGCATCGGCCGGTGTCCGTGGCCGAAGCCCTCGCGGGCCGGTCGCGCCTGGCGTTCGAGGAATTGCTGTACGTGCAGATCCTGCATCGTCGCGCGAATCACATCGCGCGTACGTCGCGGCCCGGCACGGCGTTCGTCAACAAGCGCGAGCTCACGTCGCGCTTGCGGGCGGCGTTGCCGTTCACGCTCACGGGGGCGCAGGTGCGCGCCATCCGGGAGATTGTCGCCGACATGGAAAGCCCGCGTCGCATGCACCGGTTGCTGCAAGGCGACGTGGGCAGCGGCAAGACAGTGGTGGCGTTGTTCGCCGCGCTGCTCGCCATGGAGAACGACCGGCAGGTGGCGCTCATGGCGCCCACCGAGTTGCTGGCCGAACAGCATGCGCGCACCTGCGGCGCACTCCTCGCGCCACTTGGCATCTCGCCGGTGTTGCTCACCGGCGGGCTCGGTGCGAAGGAACGGCGGGTCGCGCTCACGCGGCTGTCGTCGCACGAGCCCGTGCTGGCCATCGGTACGCACGCGCTCGTGCAGCAGGGTGTGGAGTTCGGCGACCTTGGGCTCGCCGTGATCGACGAGCAGCATCGCTTTGGCGTGGAACAACGCGCGGCGCTGGGCGGGAAGGGCAGTGCGCCCGACGTGCTGCTCATGAGCGCCACCCCCATTCCGCGCTCGCTGGCCCTCACGTTGCACGGTGATCTCGATATGAGCGTACTGGACGAGCGGCCGCCGGGACGACAGCCGGTGACGACGGTGCACCGGCGCGAGTCGGCACGCAGCAAGGTGATGGAGTTCGCCAGTCACGAACTCGACGCCGGACGCCAGGTGTACATCGTCTATCCGCTCATCGAGACGTCGGAGAAGATCGACCTCAAGGCGGCGAGCGTGATGTACGAGGAACTTGCCAACGGGCCGTTCGCGCAGCGTCGCGTGGCACTGCTGCACGGGCGCCTGCCCGCCGACGAGCGCGACGACACCATGCGGCGCTTCCGTGACGGCGAGATCGACGTGCTGGTCGCGACGACCGTCATCGAAGTCGGCATCGACGTCGCCAACGCCACCGTCATGATCGTCGAGCATCCGGAGCGCTTCGGGCTTTCGCAGTTGCACCAACTGCGCGGTCGCGTAGGGCGCGGCGCTGAGCAGTCCTACTGCATCCTGCTGGGCGATGTGGGTGCCGACGCCGCCGAGCGACTCGGCATGTTCGTGTCCACCGACGACGGTTTCGCGATCGCCAGGGCCGACCTCGTGCTGCGCGGCATGGGTGACCTGTTCGGCGCGCGCCAGCATGGCTTGCCGGCTTTTCGCATTGCCGACCCGGTGCGCGACGAGGCCCTCAACGAGCGCGCCCGCACGATCGCCGAACGTTTGCTGCGAGCCGACCCGGAGCTCACCGATCCCGCAAACGTGCCGTTGCGCCAATCACTCAGCGCCGGCTACGCGCGGGCACTGGAGCTGTTCCGTGTAGGGTAGTCCGCCTCTCCTTTGATCATCGTGACGCCTGTCCGCTCTTCGAGCAACGCGGCAAGGCTGTCCACTGGATGGCTGAGCGGATCGGGCATGCTCGTCGTACCCCAAGTGCGCGTGGGCTCCCGAACGGTGAGCGGCTCGCCCCCTCCTGTGTACGGAACGCGGTCATTTATGGTCATGTTCGCAATGGGGCTTTATCGCTTTTTCATGGCCGTGATCAACGCCTCGAGGTGTGCCAGATATCGATCGAACGCGCGCCGCCCGGCAGCGGTGAGCTTGTAGGTCGTGCGCGGCGTACGCCCCGCGAACTCCTTGAGGCACTGCACGTAGCCTGCATCTTCGAGCTTCCGCGCGTGCACACTGAGATTGCCGTCGGTGAGCTGCAGCAGCTCGCGCAGCTCGGTATGGGAACGCGCGTCGCCGCCGGCCAGCGCCGTCACGATCGCCAGTCGCGCGCGTTCGTGAATGACCGCGTCGAGGGTCGGGACGGCGCCGGCCGCGTCACCCGCGATGGCCTCGAGCGGCCGGCGGGGCATGACATCGGGCTTGGTGTCGACGGTCTTTCGCTTTGGATTGGCGGCCATGTCAGCCTCCGTGACGGCGCATGACGATCACGCCGCTGATGAGATGGGCAACGCCGAAGCCCAGGGCGAGCCACGCCGTGGACCACGCCGAGGGCGTGGCAAGGGCCAGTGCGCCCAGCACGATGAAACTGGTACCGAGGATGCGCACCACGGGGACGGTCGAGACCGCGCCGGCGCCGAGGACGCCCACGCCGTAGCAGCACAGCCAGATGGCGGGGATCAGGTCCCAGGCGTTGGCCTGTCGCGCACCGATGGTGAGCATCGCGCCCACGAGAATCGGCGGCATGAGTCCCAGCGCGAAGCGTCGCGCCGGCGACCCGGACAGCGGGAGCCCCGAACGGCGCGCTTTCCGCACCATGGTGTACGCGCCGATGACGATGGCCAGTACGGCGTCGGCGAGCCAGACCCACAACCAGCGATCGCGCGTCGGCTGCACACTCGCTGCACCGGCCGCCAGCAGTGCGCTGGCTCCCATCAGCACGCCGCCCAGGCCGGGGATGGCGCTGAAATGCTGGCTGCGGGTGAGCACGTCACGCACGAAGGCCAGGTCGGCTTCGGCACGGGTGTTGAGGGACGGCATCGAGGACATCCCGACAGTCTACGTGATCGCCGGCCCATCAGGAAGCACTTTGTAATACAAAGCACCGTTGAACTCCCCGCCCACGACCCCTACCTTGCCTCCTCCGCCACCTTCCGTCTCGCGACATCCCATGAATTCATCCTCTGTCCGTATCGCCGACCTCGGAACGCACGTGGGTCACGTCGTCACCGTGCGCGCCTGGGTCACCCACCTGCGCTCCAAGGGCAAGGTCGCGTTTGTCGTCGCACGAGACGGGACCGGCATTCTGCAGGCCGTGCTCGTCAAGACCGAGGTGCCCGAGGCGTCGTGGGAGGCCTTCTCGACGCTGACACACGAATCGTCGCTGGAGCTCACCGGTGAGGTGCGCGCCGACGCGCGCGCCCCGGGCGGATTCGAGATGGGCGTGCAGTCGCTCACGCTGATCGGTGCGAGCCCCACCGACTATCCGATCCAGCCGAAGGAACACGGCATCGACTTCCTGCTCGATCACCGCACGTTCTGGCTGCGCAGCCCGCGACAGGTCGCGATCATGCGCGTGCGTCACGAGCTCGAGCAGGCGGTGCACGACTTCTTCTACGCACGCGACTTCATTCGCTGCGACACGCCGATCCTCACCGCCGCGATCGGCGAGCGGGCCGGCCTGTTCAGCACCGAGTACTTCGAGGAAGGCACGGCGTACCTGGCGCAGACCGGACAGCTCTACGGCGAGGCACTCGCCGCCGCGCTCGGCCGCATCTACACGTTCGGGCCCACCTTCCGCGCCGAAAAGTCGAAGACGCGCCGTCATCTCACCGAGTTCTGGATGATCGAGCCGGAGATGGCGTGGTACGACCAGGACGACAACATGGACCTGCAGGAAGAGTTCGTGCGCTACCTCGTCGAACGCGTGCTCGAGCGGCGGAAGGAAGAACTCAAGGTTCTCGAGCGCGACACCAGCAAGCTCGATTGCGTGTCGCAGCCGTTCGTGCGGCTCGACTACGGCGACGCGGTCACGATGGCGCAGGCGAAGGGCAGCGACATCACCTGGGGCGATGACCTCGGTGCGCCCGATGAAGCGCTCATCGTCGATCACTACCAGCGCCCGGTGTTCGTCGTGAACTACCCGAAGGAAGCCAAGGCGTTCTACATGAAGGAGAATCCGGCCGATCCGCGCACGGTGCGCTGCGCCGACCTGCTCGCGCCGGAAGGGCGTGGCGAGATCA
>CAZPON010000108.1:0-208 GCA_964588045.1 uncultured Gemmatimonas sp. | reverse complement strand
TCGGCGGCTCGCAGCGTGAGGACGACTACGACAAGATCCTCGCCCGCCTCATGCACGAGGGACTGCCGGTCGAGGCCTACGGTTGGTATCTCGACCTGCGCAAGTACGGCACGTTCACGCACTCGGGCTTCGGACTCGGCCTCGAGCGCACGATCGCCTGGATCTGCGGCATCGAGCACATCCGCGAAGTCATTGCATTTCCGAGGAT
>CAZPON010000107.1:2587-9806 GCA_964588045.1 uncultured Gemmatimonas sp. | reverse complement strand
GTCGTACCTGGGCGAGAATTCCTTCCCGCTCATCATGCAGAACGTGCACCGCTACGGACTGCTGCTGTCGTTCATCCTGCTGGTGTTCCTGTGGCACGACGCGTACCTCGCGTTCTGGTTCGACAACGGCCGCGGCGGGACACAGTTCGGGATTGGCGTCGGCACGATCGTGATGCTGGTGGATGTGGTCTTGCTGTCGGGCTACACGATCGGCTGCCACTCCATGCGCCACGTGGTGGGGGGCATGCTCGATCGCCTGTCGCAATCGCCGGCTCGCAAGCTCGTCTACGACTGCTCGAGCGCGTGCAACCGCGGCCACATGAACTGGGCGTGGTGCAGCCTCTTCTCCGTCGCGCTGACGGACGTGTACATCCGCCTCTGCGCATCAGGCGTCATCATTGACCTGAGGATTCTCTGATGGCGGAGTACGAGCGGATCGAACACGATGTGCTGGTGATTGGCGCGGGCGGGGCCGGATTGCGCGCCGCCATCGCCGCTGCCGCATCGGGGGCGCGCGTGGGCCTGGTGTGCAAGTCACTGCTGGGCAAGGCGCACACGGTGATGGCCGAGGGCGGGGTCGCCGCCGCGATGGCCAACGTCGACGATCGCGACAGTTGGCGCGTGCACTTCGCCGACACGATGCGCGGCGGCCAGTACATGAACAACTGGCGCATGGCCGAGTTGCATGCGCGCGAGGCGCCCGATCGTGTGCGCGAACTGGAAGCATGGGGCGCAGTGTTCGACCGCACGAGCGACGGCCGCATCCTGCAGCGCAACTTCGGCGGGCACCGGTATCCGCGACTCGCGCACGTGGGCGATCGCACGGGTCTCGAGATGATTCGCACGTTGCAGGACCATGCGATCCATCTTGGCATCGATGTGCATATGGAGGTCACGGTCGTCCAACTGCTCAAGGACGGTGACCGCGTAGCCGGCGCGATGGCCTACGATCGCGAGCGTGGACGCTTCAAGCTGTTCTCGAGTGGCGCGGTGGTGCTGGCCACCGGCGGCATCGGGCGCGCGTTCGATATCACGAGCAACAGCTGGGAATACACCGGCGACGGACATTCACTGGCCTATGATGCGGGCGCCGAGCTGGTGGACATGGAGTTCGTGCAATTCCATCCCACGGGCATGGTGTGGCCGCCGAGTGTGAAGGGCATCCTGGTGACGGAAGGTGTGCGCGGCGAGGGCGGCGTGCTGCGCAACAAGGATGGCAAGCGTTTCATGTTCGACGACATTCCGGACAACTACAAGAGCCAGACGGCGGATACCGAGGAAGAAGGCTGGCGTTACACGCAAGGCGACAAGAACGCGCGCCGTCCTCCCGAGTTGCTGACGCGCGACCACGTGGCGCGCTGCATCCAGCGCGAGGTGCGCGAAGGACGCGGCAGTCCGCACGGTGGTGTGTTCCTGGATATCGCGTGGATCAAGTCGCGCATCCCGAAGGGTGCGGAGCACATCCGCAAGAAGCTGCCGTCGATGTATCACCAGTTCATGCAGCTCGCCAACATCGATATCACCGAAGTACCGATGGAGGTGGGCCCGACCACGCACTACATCATGGGCGGCATCTGCGTGGATGGTGACACGCAGATGTCGAACGTGCCGGGGCTGTTCGCCGCCGGCGAGTGCGCGGCAGGACTGCATGGCGCCAACCGGCTGGGCGGCAACTCGCTGTCGGACCTGCTGGTGTTCGGCAAGCGTGCCGGCGAGTACGCGGCGGAGTTCGCGACCACGCATGGCGCCACGCGCATGACGGAAAGCGATGCTGATGACGCGGTGGCGAGTGCCCTCGCACCATTCGGGCGCGCGGGCAGTCCCGAAGCGCCGTATGCGATCCAGCACGAGCTGCAGGGCATGATGCAGAAGCTGGTGGGCATCGTGCGCGAAGAGCGTGAGATGCGCCAGGCGCTCGATGGCGTGGCGGCGCTCCGTGAGCGGTCACGCGCAGTGGGCGTGCACGGCAACCGCGAATACAATCCGGGGTGGCACACGGCGCTCGACCTGCATCACCTCATGACGGTGTCCGAGGCGATCACACGCGCGGCGCTCGAACGCAAGGAGAGCCGCGGTGGTCACTTCCGCGACGATTATCCGGACAAGGACGCAGCCTGCGCGAAGTTCAACATCGTATTGCGGAAGGGGAGTGCGGGCGAGATGGAGCTCGAGCGGCGCGACATTCCGCCCATGCCGGATGAGCTCACGGCCATCATCGAGGAGCAGAGATCCTAATGGCGACCACGACCTTCAAAGTCTGGCGCGGCGAGCGCGGCCAGGGCGCGTTCACCGACTACTCCACCGACATCACCGAAGGCATGGTGGTGCTGGACGCCATGCACCAGATCCAGGCGGAGAACGCCAACGACCTGGCCATCCGCTGGAACTGCAAGGCCGGCAAGTGCGGTTCCTGCTCGGCCGAGATCAACGGCCATCCCAAGCTTATGTGCATGACGCGCATGGACGAGCTGCCGGCCAACGAACCGGTCACGGTTGAGCCCATGCGCGCATTTCCGCATGTGCGCGACCTGGTGACCGACGTGTCGTGGAACTTCGAGGTGAAGAAGCGTATCAAGAAGTTCAAGCCGCGCGCGCCGGATGCTCCCGATGGCACCTGGCGCATGGACCAGGTGGACGTGGACCGGGTGCAGGAGTTCCGGAAGTGCATCGAGTGCTTCCTGTGCCAGGACGTCTGCCACGTCCTGCGCGACCATCACAAGCATGACGAGTTCATCGGGCCGCGCCACCTGGTGTACGCGGCGGCGCTGGAGATGCATCCGCTTGACACCGAGGATCGGCTGCGCGATCTCAAGGAGGAGCACGCCATCGGGTATTGCAACATCACCAAGTGCTGCACGGCGGTGTGTCCCGAGCACATCAAGATCACCGACAACGCAATCATTCCGCTCAAGGAACGTGTGGTGGACGAATTTTACGATCCGTTCGTGAAGTTCGTGCGACTACTCCGGGGGAAAAGGACATGACGACGTGGACGATTCCGGCCATCAAGCCCATCACGCGCGAAGGCGTCACGGCGGCGCTGCAGAAGGCCCATCGGTATCGCGTGTTGAACGATTCGGTGGCCGCCGAAAGCATCTGTCTCGACGTGCTGGCGGTGGAGCCCGACAACGTCGAGGCGCTGGTGATGCACGTGCTGGCCATCACCGACCAGTTCTCGGCGGTGCACGGCGAGGATCGCGCGCGCGCGCGTGAAGCGGTGGCGCGCCTGACCGATCCGTACAAGAACGCGTACTACAATGGCGTCATCGGCGAGCGGTGGGCCAAGGCGGTGCTGCAACGCGGCGGGCCGCAAGCGGCCGAGATGGCCTACGACTGGCTGGAGAAGGCCATGACGTGGTACGCGAAGGCGGAGCAGCTTGGCACCGCAGGAAACGACGAGGCGATCCTTCGCTGGAATACGTGCGTGCGGATGATGATGCGCGATCATCACCTGCGTCCGCGTGAGGCGGAGCCGTGGGAGCCGAGCCTGGAGTAGTCGACCGATTCATGTCATGAAACTCAACTACTATCCGGACACGGATTCGCTGTATATCGACCTGTCGGAGCGGGACAGTGCGGACAGTCGTGAGGTCTTTCCGACATCACCGCGCGTGCGGTTGATCCGATGCGCTGCTTTCCTTGCCCTGCTTGCAGGCCCCGCTGTTCATGCGCAGGCGGCGCCGCAGGATTGGGCCGCGCTCGGCCGGTACGCCAAGGCCAACGCTGAGCTGCCGCCGCCGGCGGTCGGCGAGCAACGCGTGGTGTTCATGGGCAACTCCATCACGCAGGGGTGGGCGCCGGCGTTCGCCACGCAGTTCGCCGGCAAGCCGTACATCGGGCGCGGTATCAGCGGACAGACGACCCCGCAGATGCTGGTGCGTTTCCGTCAGGACGTCATCGCGCTCGCGCCGCGCGTGGTGGTGATCCTTGCCGGCACCAATGACATCGCGGGGAACACGGGTCCGTCGACGTTGGAGATGATCCAGGACAACATCGCGTCGATGTCCGAGCTGGCGCAGGCGAACGGCATTCGCGTGGTGCTGTGTTCGGTGCTGCCGGTGTTCGACTATCCGTGGAAGCCGGGACTCGAGCCGGCGCCGAAGATCGTGACGCTCAATACCTGGATTCGCGCGTACGCGCAATCGCATGGGGCCGAGTATGCGGACTTTCACGGCGCGATGGCCGATGCACGCCAGGGGCTGCCCAGGGAACTGGCCCCCGATGGCGTGCATCCGAATGCAGCGGGCTACGCGGTGATGGGGCCGATCGTGGAGCAGGCGATCGCCGCCGCGCTCGCGAAGCGCTAACTCCGTGCGGCGATGGTCTTGATGGCCCCTGCAAGCTTGTCCGCATCGGCCACACTGTTGTACAAGGCCGGCGTCACGCGAACACAGTCGCCCCTGGCGAGGCCGGTGCGGTAGAACGTGAAAATCCCGTACTCGTCGAGCAGCGCCCTGGTGATGGCCTGATTGGCCTCGCGCGTACCGCGACCGTGCAACCGGAACCCGGTGATGGCGCCCACGAGTGTTGGATCGTCGGGCGTGAGGATGTCCACGCCCCTGGTGCCGCGCACCGCGGTCACCCACCGGTCGCGCAGGAAGCGCAGGCGCGCGGCCTTGTTCTCGATACCGATGGTGGCCTGGAAATCGAGTGCGTCCGGAACGGTGAGAATCGTCGCGAAGTTGCTGGTGCCGGTGTGCAGTCGGCTGTCGATGGTATCCAGCGAACCCGGGTCGCCGTGCGCGCGATCGATGGACGCGAGCTTGTCCTGGCGGATGTACATGACGCCGGCGCCCACCGGTGCACCGATCCACTTGTGCAGGTTGAGCCCCACGAAGTCGCCGTCCAGTTGCGCCATGGTGAGCGGCACCTGCCCGAACGAGTGCGCGGCGTCGACCACGACATCGATGCCACGCGGACGCGCGATGGCCACGATCTCCTTCACGGGAAGCAGCAGGCCGGTCTTGTTGTTGCAGTGCGTGAGCAGCAGCAACTTCGTTTTCGGGTTGGCGTCGAGCGCTTTCGTGTACGCCGCGAGAATCGCGTCGTGTGACGCGGGCTCGGGGATGTCGAACGTCACCAGCTTCGCCCCGGTCCGCGCCGACAGCGCATTCATGGCGTACTGCATGGCGTTGTAGTCGAGATCGGCGTACATGATGGTGTCGCCAGCCGACAGCTTATTGTACTGCCCGATCAACGCCTGCAGCGCCTCAGTGGCGTTGCGCGAGAAGGTGATTTCGGTGGGTTGGCACTGGATGAACTCGGCCACCCGCACGCGCGCGGCCTGCGACACGGCGGGGAATTCCCGGCGCGCAAAGTACGAGCTGTCGCGGTTGGCGCGGTCGATGTTCTTCTTGTACGCCTCGAGCACGGGCAGCGCCATCATGCCGAAGTAACCGGCCTCCATGTTCGTCACGCCATCCTTCACCTGATAGCGTGCAGCCACCTGCTTCCAGAATGCCTCGTCGCGGGCGACCTGCTGCGGTGAGCCGGCCGGCGGCTGGAGCGGGGCAACGCTGCGTTCGGGCGCGGTGTTGGCGGAAGCGGCCATGGCCGGGGTGCCAGCGGCCAGCGATGCGGCGCCCAGGAGCACGGCGTCCTGCATGAAGGATCGGCGGGTAGGCATGGGTTGAGCTTACGGCGGGGCCGGTGCCAAGGCAAACTCCCTACCGCGAAGACGTCACCATTGCGGCGCCTTTCTCGGCGATCATGACGGTGGCGGCCAGGGTGTTGCCCGACACCAGCAGGGGCATGATCGACGCATCGATCACGCGCAGGCCATCGAGTCCGCGCACCTTGAGCTCGGAATCAACGACGGCGTCGGCGCCGTCTCCCATGGCGCACGTACCAGCCGGATGAAAGCAGGTTTCGGCGGCGACGCGGAACTGTGCAACGATCGCGTCACCTGACGTGGCATGTGTGCCGGGCAGGACCTCGTCGCCCAACCCGAACTCCTGCAGCGCGCGCGTGTGCGCGAGCCGGCGCACGAGTGCGTGGCCGCGATGGAGCACGTCGGCATCCTGCGCTGCGGAGAGATAGTTGGGATCGATGCGCGGTGTATCGAGCGGATTGGCTGTTCGCAGCCGAAGGGTTCCGCGGCTTTCCGCACGCGAGAGGCAGACTTCGATGTCCACGCAGGTGCGATCGTGCGTTGACTGGAAGTGCGTGACAAGCTGGAGATCGGGCGCACTCACGTCAGGCGACGAGCGCACGAATGCACCAGACTCACAGCAGTTGGAGGCCATGACACCGCGGCGGCTCAACAGATATTGCACGCCGCCCGGAATCCATCTCGACCAGTGCCCCGGCGAAGTTTGGCGGCTCCGAAAGACGACCGGCATGCGCAGGTGGTCCTGCAGCGCCGATCCCACGCCGGGGAGATCGTGTATGACGTCCACGCCGACGGCGCACAGGTGTTCAGCAGGCCCGATGCCCGAAAGCATCAGCAGCTGCGGTGAGGCGATGCTCCCGGCCGCCAGCAACACCTCGCGTGCGGCGAGTGCGCGCTTGTGCACTCCTTCGTGGAAATACTCCACACCCACGACGCGCAGTCCGTCGAACAGCAGGCGAGTGGCCGGCGCGCGCGTGATGACGCACAGGTTGTCGCGGGCAAGGGCTGGCTCGAGATACGCGCGACCAGTGGTCTCCCGCTCTCCGTGGCGTTGCGTCACCTGAAAGAAACCCGCACCATCCGGGTCGGGGCCGTTGAAGTCCGCGCATTCAGGAATGCCGAGTTCCGTGCAGGCGGCGACAAATGCGGTGGAAAACGGTGCGCGGTAGCGCGGATCGGACACGTGCATCGGCCCATCGGTGCCGTGATGATCGGACGCGCCCGACTCCCGCCGCTCGGACTTCACGAAGTACGGCAACAGCTCGGCGTACGACCATCCTGCATTGCCGGCTTTGGCCCACGCGTCGTACACGTCGGCCGCGCCGCGCACGTACATCATGGCGTTCACCGCCGAGCTGCCGCCGATGACCTTGCCCATCGGCAAGGAGATGCGCCGATCGTTCAGGTGTCGCTGCGGCTCCGTGAGGTAGTGCCATGCATGCGAGGCGCGGGACCGCATGCCGGGGAGCGGCACACCGAGCCGCAGCCGCGGATATGCGTTGCCCGCTTCGAGCAGCAGCACACGAACGCCCGGTGTTTCGGTGAGGCGTGCGGCCAGCACGCAACCCGCCGTTCCCGCGCCGACGACGACGTAGTCCCACGCGTTCA
>CAZPON010000107.1:0-2577 GCA_964588045.1 uncultured Gemmatimonas sp. | reverse complement strand
GGCGGCCGCAGCCCGTCCTTCGACACGCGATGCGAGTGCGGCGACCACGATTTCGGTGGCCCGGAGTCCATCGAGCACCGTACACGTTGGCGCGGCGCGGCCCAGCGACGCGTGTGCGAACTGTTCCCAGGCAATGCGATAGGAGTCGAGGTACTCGCCGCCGCGCGCCATCGAGCGCAGTCCCACCGGCAGCGTGCGCGCGAACTGCGCATACCGCGCCATTCGCGCGCGCGGACTTCCTGGTGGCGTCTTCACCGGCAGCCACTCGAGCCCTTCGAAGCGCAGGCAGTCCACCCGAAGACGGCCGCTGCTGCCCGCGATCTCGATCTCGATCTGATGACTGGTGCGCTCGCTGAGCATCGCGCTCGCCAGCGCACCGTTCGACAGGCGCGCGGATACCACTGCGCTTTCATCATGGCGCGACCCGTCGATTGCCGTGGCATAGACCTCCTCCACCTCGGCGTCCAGCAGATAGCGCCACAGGTCGTAGTGATGCACGCCAATCTCGACCAGCGCCCCGCCGCCGGACTCCCGGTTCCAACGCCACTCGGGCAGTCCGTCATCCACGCGCGGACTGTTCCATGTGGAGCGGATGGATTCGATGACGCCAAGCCGGCCATCGCGTATGATCGCGCGGGCTTCGGCAATCAGGCGGTGATAGCGCATGTGAAAGCCCGTCATCACCACCGACGTGCTGCGCCCCGCCGCGTCGACAATCTGCTGACAGGCGGCGGCGTTGAGCGCGAGCGGTTTGTCGATCCACACATGCTTGCCCGCTTCAATGGCACGACACGCGACATCGGGATGCACGCCTGGCGGCGTCGCCACGCCGACCGCGTCGACGCCGGAAATGGCGAGCGCCTCGTTCAGGTCCGCGACGCGATGCGGCACGTGAAAGCGGTCGCCAAGCCGCTCGCGCTTTTCGCGATCCGGATCGGCGACTACCAGTACTTGGACTTTCGGGACGCGACGCAATGCCGGCAAGTGCTTGGCCCCCGTCACCTCCCCGCAACCGATCAGCGCGAGTCCGAGACGTTTCGAGGAGGCCGCGGTGGAGTTCACCGCCGCGCGGGCTCCGACTTCAGGAAGTCGATGCCGCCAGCCTGCTGGCCCACGTCGATGCTGGCGACCTTCCTGAGCAACCACAGATCGATGACATCGACCGTGCCGGGCTCGGAGCCAATGCCTTCGACGGAAATGAACGCGTAGCGATCGTCGTCGGAAATGGCGATGCCATGTACGACCTTGCGCGTGGTGGCAATGCGCGCAAGCTCCTTGCCACTCGTGGCATCGAACACGGACATCGAGGCATCACGCTTGTTGGTGGCGATGAGATGCCTGCCATCGTTGGTGACGGCCAGGTTGTACACACCGGGCCCTGCCGGAAGCCGGCGCACGAGCGACCAGGACTTCGTGTCGATCTCCACGATCTCGCTGGACTTGTTGCATGCCACCCAGACCCGCGTGCCGTCGCGCGACGGTTGTGCCCAGGTGGGCGAGCATGAAACATCGCCCGGCTTGGGTGGCTCCATACCGTGGCCACCCATATCGTGTCCGGCGTGCGCCGTGGCACCGCGCACCGGGGGCGATCCGGACATGCCCATCTCCTTCCCCTTCGTCAGGAAGAAATGGCGGGTCACCGACAGCGTGCGCGTATCGATCTCCACCAGCTCCTCATCCATCATGCAGGCGGAGTAGTGCCTGCTGCCGTCGCTGCTGATGCGCGAGCCGTGCGGCATGGTGCAGGTGGTGATGCGCGCGATCTCCACCATCCCGGCCGCCGAGACGACGGAGACATCGCTCGTCTCCATGTCGCCGTACAGGTTGAAGTTCACGACGAACACCAGTGACCCGTCGGGCGTGACCTGCGCCGTGGCCGGGAAGTTGCCCAGCATGACGCTGCCTTCGATGGCGTCGGTGTGCGCGTTGAATTTCGTGAGCTTGCCGAACGGTGTGCCGTGGGCGGTGGTCACGAAATAGTGCGCCCCATCAGGCGACACGGCCACGCCATGCGGACCGGCGACTTCCATGCTGGACCATCCGACATACTTCTCACGCTCGACGCGCGCGACGGACGGGCCAAACCGGACAAGGGCGACCTTGTCCACCGCTTCACTGGCAACGAGCACCAGGTAGTCGCGCGCTGGTCCGGCCGGTCCCGAACGTTGCGCAGACAACGCCATCGGCGCCGCGACGCATGCCAGCGCGACAGCGGCCAAGCGTGCGACGCGCGCGGCCTGGCGCCGGACAAGACGCAACATGGTCAGGGAACGATCTTCGCGGTGGGCCTGGGCTCGATCCTGATGATCCAGAGGCCGTTGTTGTTGTCGTTCACGTACGCGAGGCCGTCCTTCGGGTTCACGACCACGCCCCATGTCATGGCCGAGTTCTTCATCTTGCCATCCATGTCGGCGGTGTTGAGATGGCCGATCTCGCGACCCTGCGCGCGCAGGTCGCCGCGCAGTTCACCGGAGATGTCGAACACACGGAAGCCGGCGTTGTAGGCGCCCATGTACAGCGTGTCGCCGGCCACCCACACGTTGTGCACGCCGCCGTACTCGGGCTCGTACCACGCCA
>CAZPON010000106.1:6392-9840 GCA_964588045.1 uncultured Gemmatimonas sp. | reverse complement strand
ACGCCGGGTGTCACGCCGGGTGTCACGCCGGGTGTCACGCCGGGTGTCACGCCGGCCGCGGCACAGAGTGCCGCCGAGGCGTGGGAAGAGGCTGCGCCGGTGCGACGGAAATGGTACACGTCGTCGGCCGCGCTGCTCGGGGGCGTGGCGTTGCTGATTGTCGTCGCCGCGGGCGTGTGGTATGCGGTGGCGAGCCGGCAGGGCCGCGACTACCGCGAGGGTGTGGCAGCGTATCAACGCGGTTCCCGCGAAGTGGCGCGCATGGCGTTCGCGCGCGCAGCGCAAGCCGATGCCGACGATGCGCGTCCATTGGTGTTTCTCGGACGCATGGCGCGCGAAGAGAACGACCTGCCGCGCGCACGGCGTTTTCTCGAGGCAGCGGTGCGCATCGACCCGGCCAACTCCACGGCACTGCGCGAACTGGGTTCGGCGCTGCTCGCCGACGGTCAGCCGGAGCTTGCCCGGCGCTTCTACGTGCGTGCCCTCGAGCTCACGCCGACGGACCGTCTTGCGCAGGGATTCCTCGGCTGCACGTTGTTCCGACTGGGCCGTGTCGACGAGGCACGACGCTGGGTGGATCGCGCCGGTCCCGGCGAATGGACGCCATGCGTGAGCGGACCGCCGCCGATGATGCCCCCCGGGCCCGCGCCGATCCCGCCACCGTGAGGGCAGCCAGCGCACGCGATGCCCTGGCGCTTCATCGCGAAACGGAACGCGAGGTGCTCCCCAACGGCCTCACCCTGCTCGTGCGTCGCGATGTCTCGGCGCCGGTGGTGGCCGTCGTCACGCACGTGAAGGCGGGCTACTTCGACGAATCCGACGAGGTCGGCGGCATCGCGCACGTGCTCGAGCACATGTTCTTCAAGGGTACGCCCACGCGCGGTGTCGGCGCGATGGCGCGCGAAACGAAGCTGCTGGGCGGCTATCTCAACGCGCACACGATTTACGACCACACCACCTACTACACGGTGCTGCCGTCGGCGTCGTTCGTGCAGGGGCTGGAGATCCAGTTCGACGCGTACGCGCGATCGGTCATCGATGCGGGCGAGTTGTCGCGCGAACTGGAGGTCATTGTCCAGGAAGCCAGGCGCAAGCGCGACACGCCGAGCAGCGTCGCCATCGAAACGCTGTATGCCGTGCTGCACGACCGCCATCGCATCCGCCGGTGGCGCATCGGCGAGGAGGACGGCCTGCGCGCGCTCGGGCAGCACGACCTGCTGCGATTCTATCGGTCGTGGTACCAGCCGTCCAACACGATTCTGTCGATCGTCGGCGATGTGGATCCCGATGCGGTGCGACGCGAAGTGCGGGCACGGCATGGCCAGTTGGACAATACGCCGGTACCGCGTGAGCCCGGACCGGTGGAAGTGACGCCACCCGGCTTTCGCACGCGCGAGTGGGCCGGCGATATCGCGCAGCAGCAGTTGGTGTTCGGGTGGCGTGCGCCGTGCCTTGCGCACGCCGATGCCCCGGCGCTCGACCTGGCGGGTGTCGCACTGGGTACCGGCCGCGCGTCGCGGTTGTATCGCGCGGTGCGTGACCGACAGTTGGCGTCGTCGGTGTCGGCATGGCACTACGCGGCCGGCGACGTCGGCGTGTTCGTGGTGCATGCCGAAGGACCTGGCGAGCACGCGCCCATGGCGGCGCAACACGTGTGGCGCGAGGTGCAGTCGGCACGGCTCGATGGTTTTCGCGCCAGCGAGGTGGCGCGTGCGCAGCGCATTCTCGAAGCGCGCTGGTTGCGACGGCTCGAAACGATGGATGGCCAGGCCACCTACCTCGCCATGTGGGAAGCGGACGGCGGGCTCGATCGGGCGGCGACGTACTACGACCGCCTGCTGTCGCTGTCGGCGCACGACCTGCAGCAGGCGGCTCAGACACATCTCGATCCCGATGCGGCGTCGGTGGTGAGTTATCGTCCCACCGATGGCCGGCCGCTCGCGGTCGATGCCGACGCGTTGCGCGCGCGGCTGCGCGACGTCGAGCGACTCGGCAGCAGCGTGGTGCCGTCGCCCGAGGTGCCTACCCCCATCGATGCGCCTGTGGTTGCCTCGATCGCTGCACACCCGGTGGTGTTGCCGGCGGCGCGGATGGTCGACGGCACGCACGTTTACACGCTGGCGTCGGGCGTCACGGTGCTCATCCAGACACGTCCGGGCGCACCACTGGCGAACATCGGCGTGTTCCAGCGCGGCGGCAGCGCGGTGGAACCAGCGGGCAGGGAAGGGCTCGCGCGATTGACGGCGCACGCGATGCTCAAGGGCACCACCACGCGCTCCGGCGCCCGCATCGCCGAAGCGGCCGAGGAACTCGGCGCGAGCATCGGCGTGGCCGCCGCGCTCGAGAGCCTCGGATGGTCCATGTCGGTGCCATTGCGCCACCTGCCTGCTGCGGCGGCGTTGCTCGCCGATGTCACGCAGTTTCCGACATTCCCGGATGACGGCGTCGATACGGAGCGTTCGCTGGCGATCGCCGAGGTGACGCGACTGCGCGACGACATGTACCGGTGGCCCATTCGTCTCGCCACGGCGGCGGCGTATGGTGTCCATCCGTACGCGCGCACCGTGATCGGCACGCCCGAGTCACTCGATGTGATCGACACGGCGGCCGTGCGCGCGTTCCACACCGGGCACGTCCTGTGCGGCGCGACCGTGATTGCGGTGGTCGGTGATGTCGATGCGGACGCGACCTTCGCGATGCTGGCCCGCGAATTTTCGGCGCTGTCGTTCCGTGACGATGCGAAGCCATCGGCCGCGGCGTGGCCGCTGGTCATCCGCGCGCACGGACGCCAGCGGCCACGCCGCGGCCGATGGCGTCCGTGCGCGCGGATGACCAGCGCGACAAGCAGCAGACGGCGCTGGCGCTGCTCTTTCCCGGCCCTTCGCGGACCGATCCCGACCGCTTTGCCGCGCGCGTGCTGTCGTCGGTGGCCAGCGGATTGGGCGGACGATTCTTCGAGCAACTGCGCGACAAGCAATCGCTGGCGTATACCGTGTCGGCGTTTCCCGTCGAACGGCGTGCAGGCGGCATGTTCGTGGCGTACATCGCCACCTCTCCCTCGCGCGAGGACGAGGCGCGCGAGGGGCTGCTGCGCGAGTTCGCGAAACTGCGGGAGCGCGCGCCCGGCACCGAGGAGATCGAGCGCGCGCGTCAGTACATCATCGGCACGCACGCCATCGGCCAGCAAGCCGGCGGGACCGTGCTGGGCGAGATGGTCGATGCCTGGCTGTTCGGCAGCGGCCTCGAGGAGCGGCGCGCGCTCAGCGCGCACATCGCGGCCGTGCGTGCGGACGATATCCAGCGCCTGGCCGAGCAGTACTTCCAGGAACAGCGAATCGTGGAGGCGGTCGTGCGGGGCAACGGGTGAGGTTCGTCGCGAGCGCCGAACAGGGCCGTCTTGATCCGCGAACTGCCTGACGCGGATGACGCGGACAAGCGCGGATGGCTC
>CAZPON010000106.1:0-6292 GCA_964588045.1 uncultured Gemmatimonas sp. | reverse complement strand
CAGGCAGTTCGTCGCCTACCTTTCCGGCGGCTCCGCGCGCAGCTCGAGGATGCGGTGCTCGCTGTTGAAGGTCACGAGGGCCACCCGCTGCGGTGCGAGCGTCACCAGCGTGTCGAGTACCAGGCTGGCGGGCATGGCGGCACCGGCGCGACGTGAGCGCTCATTCGCCTCACGCTGCGCGCGGCCGGCATAGAGTCCGGTATCGACCTCAGCGCCCACGGCGCCGGATGGCGCGAGTGTATCGCCGTTCGGTGTCTCGCGTCGCGTGAGCACGACGCGGAGGCGGTGTTGTCCGGGCGGGACGGCAAAATCACGCAGCAGGTGCAACGGACGGTCGTGCCGCAGCCCGCCACCGCGCACCACGGACGTGCCGATCGCCCGTCCATCGACTTCGATGTCGAGGGCGTAGGTGGCGAACGTCCCATCGCACGACACGCGCTGTCGCATGTGTTCCGGGACGTTGGCAAGCTCCTCTTCGGACAGCGTCCGGCACACCTCGATGCGCTCCGGCCGGGCGCTCATGGACAGGCGGAGTCGCGCCGAGTCCGGCGCGTGCAGCGGGATGGGCACCGCCGACGCCCAGGCCAGCAGGGCCAGTGAGGCCGCGACGGTGGCACCGGCGGTGAACAGGCGAGCGGGCTTCACGACGAGACCTCCATGGGCACCGGATCGCAGATGACCTCGACCTCGACGTCGCCTTCGGGTGTCACGCGCGCGAGCGCGGCCACATCGCGTTCGAATTGCCGCCAGGCGTTCATCGTACCCGCGAGGTCGCCGGTGGCCATGGTGGCCGTGCGCACGCGATGACGATCGACCCGCGGTTGCAGCTCGGCCTCCCGATCATTGAAGAATCGTTCGTGCAGCCACTTGGGTCCTTCACGCCCGATGCAATCGCGCGGCGGGCAGCCAAACACGATCACGCCCGGCGAGCCGTTGCGAATGAGGAGTTCCACGACGGACGAGTGCAGGTTGCCCACGCACGCCACGTCGTGCACATGCGCGCCGGCCGCGGCCAGTGCCTGGCGATGGCTCGCCGGTGCGTGTGTGCACGCGACAGCCACGATCGGTTCCGGGTGCGTCGCCGCCAACGCGCGAAAGGTGTCGGTGCGCAATGCCGACAACTGGTCGCGACCGGTGCGGCCCATCGGACCGACGCCCATCGGTGCGCACGAACCGGCGCAGATGCCACAGCTCACGCACAGCGACGGATCGACGCGCGCCACCAACGTCGGGCGATCGTCGTCGCGTGCGACCATGGTGATGGCCTCCCACGGACAGTCCTGCGGACACTGGTTGCAGCCGGTGCACAGGCGCGGGTCGACGACGCTGGGCGCCCACTGCGCCTCGCGCGGACGGCGCGTGAAGCGCGGCACGAGCATCGCGAGCACGACACCCACGACGCCGACACTCCACGCAACCGTCGGCGACAGACGCTCCGACAGTGGCAACCACCACGCGACGACCAGGTCGATGGGCGTCTCGGTGGCCAGCCGAAGCGGGTCCGCCGCGGGACCGAGCGGCGCCGGAATCAGGATCGCAGCGATGGTGAGCGCGCCCACCATGCTCCATGCCAGCACCTTGGGTGGCAGCAGTACCGGGCGCGCCAGCCGCGAAACATGCAGCCACAGGCCCACGCCCAGCCCCAGTGGCAGCGCAATGTGAATGAACAGATTGACGAAGAAGAACGCACTCGGCACCGGGCCGTCGCCGGCGAAGATGCGGCTGAGTGGCTCGGAGAAAATCGGCAGCACGTCCAGCAACCGGCCGCCCTCGCGCGCGAGGCGTTCGCCGAACGTATCCCAGGCCATCACGAACCCGGTGCAGGCCAGCACCATGCCGGCGCCGAACAGGAAAAGCCCGGACAACCATGCGGTTGTGCGCGGCCCCCAACTGCGCGCCTGGGCGAAGATGCGCATCGCGTGTACCGCGGCGGCAATCACGAATACATCGGTCGCGTATCGATGGAGCGTGCGCATCCATGCGCCCAGCCACGGATCGGCGGCGATGCGGGCGACCGACGCCGCCGGCGAGCCGACGCGATAGACGAACACGAGATACAGGCCGGTGGCGAGCAGCACCACCAGCATGAGCACGGCCACCGTGCCGGCCTGATGCATGGGATTCCACTTCCATCCCAGCAGTCTGGTAAAGGCGGCCTCGATGGCGGCCAGGAGTCGGCGGAGCGGCGGTTCGAGAAATTGCATATTGACGTTGGCGAGAAAATACACCATGCTCATGATGTTAGCGAGTATTCCCGTTCCGGACCCACATGCTCGTGCTGAACACTACCGCCCAGAACGCCCTGCGTGCCGTCGTTTTTGTGGCCGAGCATGGGAGTGAGGATCCGGTACGTGTGGACGATATCGCGGCTGCCCTCGAGTGTCCGCGCAACTATCTGTCGAAGACGATGCACGCCCTGACCCGCGCCGGCGTGCTGCGCTCGGTGCGCGGACGCAACGGTGGCTTCAAGCTTGTCGAGCCCCCACACCGGCTCACGCTCGTGCGCGTCGTCCGGCCGTTCCAGCCGCCCGGCAAGCGTCGGTGCCTGCTGGGACGCGCGACGTGCAGTGCGGTGCGTCCCTGCATCGTGCATGACCGTTGGTCGGCGTTGACCGACGAGGTCGAGGCGTTCTTCGGTGACACGACGATCGCTGACCTGCTGAAGTAGGACCTGTTCCCGCTGTACTGGCCCGATCCATCCACGATTGACAGGGAGGAGTCGCATGGACAGAACGCCCCCGCCGCCCACCGATCCTGACGAACGCCCACCGCTTGGACAGCGCCTGTACGACAACGTGTTCCTCCTCCTCGCCATCGGCATGGTGATCATGTTCGTCATCTACACCGGCTGGGGCACCTGGGAGATCTTCACCATGGCACAGGCCACCCTTCCCTGAGAGGACAGCATGCTGACCAAGGTTCACACCGGCCTCGAGCCGGTTCCCGGGATCTGGTGGAGACCCGCTCACCGGGCCGAGAAGGTGTGGGTTGCGATCGCCTTCGCCTGGTGCATGGTGCTGTTCGCCATGATGCCGTTGTGGCACTTCCGCGGCGGACAGAATCCCGCGGGCGTGCGCCGCAAGGTGGAGCCGAGGGCATTCTACGCCCGCACGATCGCGTTCGCCCAGCAATACAAGGTCGGCGAGGACCGCGGCGTGCCGATCGTGCAGGCACCGGCGGGCTCCGACATCTATCTCGTCGGCCTCACCTACCAATGGTATCCTATCCTGCAACTCGAGCGCGGCAAGGAATACACGCTGCATCTCTCGTCACTGGACGTGAACCACGGGTTTTCCCTGTTCCCGGTGAACGTGAACTTCCAGATCGTGCCGGGCTACGACTACGCGTTGCGGGTCACGCCGACCTCGGCCGGCGACTTCCGCATCATCTGCAACGAGTTCTGCGGCATCGGGCACCACACCATGGTGGGCCGGGTGATCGTCGTCGATGAAAGTGGCCAGCCGGTGGCCGACAACGCCTCCGCGCGCGTGACGTCGGGAGGTGAGCCATGAGTGCGGCTGTCGCTTCCGTCTCGCGCTCGTGCCCGGTTACCGGACGGACGATTTACCGCGCCGCGGAGCAGCTTGTCCGCGCGAACGCGGTGGTCGCCATCGTGTCGCTGCTGATCGGCGCGATCGCGGCGTTGCTGCTGGTGCTGACGCGCTGGCAAGCCGTGCATCTCCTGCCGGCGGTGTGGTACTACCGCCTTCTGGGCGTGCACGGCATGAACATGCTGATCTTCTTCATCATCTATTTCGAGATGGCGGTGCTGTGGTTTGCCAGCACGGTGCTGCTGAACGCGCGGCCGGCCGCGCCCCGGTTCGGCTGGTTCAACTTCGGCCTGATGCTGCTGGGCACGCTCATCGTGGAATGGGCGCAGTGGACGGGCCGCGCCGACGTGCTGTTCACGTCATATCCGCCGCTCAAGGCGCATCCGCTCTTCTACCTGGGCGTGATTTTCTTCGCCGTGGGCGCGTTGCTGGTGACCTGCCAGTTCTTCGCCACGCTGGTGATTGCCAAGCGCGAGAAAACGTACGAGGGCTCGGTGCCGCTGGTGGTGTACGGTGCGGTGACGGCCGCGATCATCGCGGTGATCACGCTGGTGAACGGCGCGATCATCTACGTGCCGACGTTTCTCTGGTCGATTGGCGTGATCCCTGCGGTCGACCCGCAGTTCTACCGGCTCATCTGGTGGGCGTTGGGTCACTCGTCGCAGCAGATCAACGTGGCGGCGATGGTGGCCGTGTGGTACATGCTGGGCGGGCTCACGATCGGCGCCGTGGTACTGAACGAAAAAGTGAGCCGGTCGGCGTTCGTGTTGTACATCATGTTCATCTCCATGGCGTCGGCGCACCACTTGCTGGTGGATCCGGGATTCAGTCCGGCGTGGAAGATCGTGAACACGTCGTACTTCATGTACATGGCGGTGCTGGCGTCGATGGTGCACGGGTTCACCATTCCGGCCGGTATGGAGCTGGGCATGCGGTTGCGCGGGTTCACCGACGGGCTGTTCGGGTGGCTCCGGCATGCGCCGTGGGGAGATCCGGGGTTCTCGTCGCTGGTGCTGTCGGTGATCGTGTTCGGCTTCGTGGGCGGCATTACCGGTGTCACGCTGGGCACCGAGCAGATCAACATCATCGCCCACAACACCATGCGCATTCCCGGGCACTTCCACTCGACGGTGGTGAGCGGCACGGCCCTCGCGTTCATGGGTGCGACGTACTACCTGCTGCCGCTGATCTTTCGCCGGAAGGTGGCGTTCTGGCCGCTGGCCAGGATCCAGCCCTACCTGTTTGCCGGCGGGCTGCTGCTGCTGGTGATGGGGATGACGTTTGCGGGCAGCTTCGGCGTTCCGCGCCGGCATTGGGACATTTCGTTCTCGCAGGCGCCGTATGATGTCCAGTTCAATCCGGCGGTCGACATGTTCCTCGCGATGATGGGCATCGGTGGTGTTATCGCGGTGACGGGTGCGATGGCCTTCATCCTGATCGCGGTGGTGTCGGTGTTCTTCGGGAAGCCGATTCACGAGTTCCCGCGCGGCGCGGATATTCCCGGAGTTCCGCAGGGACTCACCAATCCGCCGGTGCATGCGGCGAACGTGGATGAGCTGAACGAGGCACTGCATGACCCGAGTCGTGGCATCGCCGGCGCGACGCCGGGCACGCTGGTGCTGGTGGGCGTCTTCCTGTTGTCGTTCATCGTGTACTACTTCGCCAACTGGAAGCTGCTCACGTTCCTCTGGAAGATCGGATGATGAATCACCGGCCCGTCCGGCCGGGGCTGCCGTCGCTCACGCTGCTGGCGATCCTCGTGATCACCGCAGCGTGGTGGGCGCTTGCCCTGTGGCCGGCGGGTGCGGTGGAGCCGGAGTGGCTGGCGCGCACGCGCGCTGTCTGCTTTGGATCGATGCCGGGTGGCCTGCCCGATGCAGGCGGATGGGTGGTGCTCATCGGCGAGCCGCTCGGCATGCTTGGCGTCCTGATGGCGGTGTGGGGTACGGCGTTGCGGGACGACCTGCGTCGGTTGCGCGCCGATCGTCGGTGGCGTCCGGTGCTGCTGGTGATCGGGCTCGCGACGGCGGTGGGACTGGTGAAGACGGGCCAGCGCGTGGCGTTCCTGGCCGGCGTGGATCAGCCGCTTCCGCCCACGCGGCCCGGCGTGTTGGTGGCGATGGATGTGGACCTCAGTGCGCATGTATTGGTCGACCAGCGGGGACGTCGCACGTCGCTCGCGGATTTTTCGGGGCAACCGGTGATCCTGACGTTCGCCTTCGGGCACTGCGCGACGGTGTGTCCGGCGGTGGTGCACGACGTGCGCGCCGCGCGTGTGGCGGCGAACCGCACGGACGTGCCGATGGTGGTCATCACGCTCGATCCGTGGCGCGACACGCCGGAGCACTTGCCGATGATTGCGTCGGCCTGGGAGCTGGATGCGCAGGATCGGGTGCTGTCGGGCAGCGTCGACGACGTGTCGCGCGCGCTCGATGCGCTCCGGGTGCAGCGGCGGCGCGATGAACGCACCGGTGATATCGAGCACGTGAGTGTGATCATGGTCACCGACGCGCGCGGCCACGTGGTGCAACGTCTCGACGGATGGTGGGGACAGGTGCGTGAGCTGATCGCGGCGTTGCCTGCGCCACGTGCCGTCCCGATGGTGCCGAGCGGGATGCCGGTCGTCCACAGATCGAGTGAGATTCGCTCTTCCTCGCTCAGCAGCGGGAGCAGCGGCGGCTGCACGTGCACCGCGATGCCGGGCAGGAACCGCTCGCGGTTGCCCGCGGCCGGGGCCGCGT
>CAZPON010000105.1:0-9843 GCA_964588045.1 uncultured Gemmatimonas sp. | reverse complement strand
GGCGGCGCGACGCGCCGGACGCGGCGGTATGCAGTCGCTCCAGATCTTCAGTGCGGTGCCGAAGTACTACAACGACAAGGTCGGCGTGAAGCCCGACCGCATCGCGCGGTTTCGCGAAGCCCTTCAGGTCGCGAACATCCGTCCCGAACATGTGATCGTGCACGCCGGCTACGTGCTCAACTGCGCGACGCCCGAGGCGGAAAAGTGGGAGCGCGCGGCGGCCGGCCTGGCCAGGGAGTTTGAGCGGTCGACGATGCTGGGTGCGGGCGGCGTCTGCTTTCACCCGGGCGCGGCCACCGACGGGGATCGCGAGGGTGGCATTCTCCGCGTGATCGAAGCCATGCGACGCGCCCTGGCGGCGGTGCCCGACGGATCGACGCGGCTGCTCATCGAGAATACGGCCGGCGCCGGCACGACCATCGGGCGCACCGCGGAAGAGGTCGCATCCATCCTGCGCGGGATCCCCGCGCCGTTGCGCTCGCGCACGGGATACGGCCTCGACACGTGTCACCTGTTCGCGTCGGGTCATCCGATCAACGAGTCACCCGAGCGGCTGACGGCCATACTGGACGAGTTCGAGCAGGCGACCGGAGAGCGGCCCGCCTTCTTTCACTTGAACGACAGCGAGGGCGCGCTGGGCTCGAATCGTGACCGGCATGCTCGTGTTGGCGCGGGACTCATCGGTGGGGCGCCGTTCGGGTGGCTGCTGCGCGACCGCCGCGCGGCCGGCGTGCCGCTGATTCTCGAGACGCCTCAGCAGCGCTACGACGTGGCCGACGAGGACGACACGCCCGATCCGTGGGACGTGGAGACCATCGAGCAACTGCGCGCGCTCGTGGCGTGAGTCGGTGCGCGGAGCGTCCGGCGGTGATTTTCAGAGGGAAATATCACGGTTGTTCGCTGCGCACATGGTGCGTTTCCGAGGGCGAACGGCACGCGCCAGAGGAGAACGGCCCGCGCGTCAGAGGGAGATCGCAAGAAATTCAGAGGGAAAATGCGGTGTTTCCCTATTGCGTCCCGCTACGGTGATTGTAGTTTGTGGCGCGTCCGCGTAGCGCGTCCGCGTATTTGCGCGACTCACGGAGCATCGTTCCGCACGACGCGTTCTACCGGTCAACACTCCAGGAGACCCCATGGCCCCAGCGAAGAAGTCCGCGAAGAAGGCAGCAAAGAAGGCGGCCCCCAAGAAGGCAGCAAAGAAGGCGGCCCCCAAGAAGGCAGCGAAGAAGGCAGCCCCCAAGAAGGCCGCCAAGAAGGCCGCACCGAAGAAGGCGGCCAAGAAGGCCGGTGCCAAGCGCAAGCCGAACGCCGCGTTCATGAAGGCGCTTGCCATCTCGCCCGCGCTCGCGGCGGTCATCGGCGCCGGTCCGTATCCGCGCACCGAAGTTGTCAAGAAGCTGTGGGTCTACATCAAGAAGAACGGCCTGCAGGATGCCAAGAACCGCCGCAACATCAACGCCGACGACAAGCTCAAGCCCGTTTTCGGTGGCAAGGGTACGGTCAGCATGTTCGACATGACCAAGCTGGTGTCGAAGCACCTGTCGTAACCGTCGGAGCAGTTCCGGCGTAAGTTGAAGGGGCGCGTCCCGTTCGGGGCGCGCCCCTTCGCTGTCTCCCCACCTCTGTCGACCCGTCTCCTGTGGCCTCGAAGAAGCCAGCAACCAAGCCCTCCGGTTCCGTCGCCGCCATGCGCGCGGGAGCGTCGGGCAAGTCCGGAACCCCCACGCACTGGTGGGAGAACGTCAAGGCAATCCTCGTCACGCTGGCGTTCTTCCTGTTCTTCCGGACGTTCCTCATCGAGGCCTTCCGCATCCCCTCGGGGAGCATGATTCCCACGCTGCTCATCGGCGACTGGCTGTTCGTCAACAAGCTCGCGTACGGACCGCATGTCCCGTTCACGAGCATCAATCTCCCCGGGTATGCCGATCCGAAGCGCGGTGACGTGGTGGTGTTCAAGTCACCCGACCAGGTCGACCAGCCCGACGATCCCAATCCCACGCTGGTCAAGCGCTGTGTGGCGATTGCCGGTGACACGATCTGGATGCGCGCCGGCGTGCTGCATGTGAACGGCGTGCCGCAGCAGCAGGGCTACCCGGCCTCGGAGAATCCCACCGGCGACGGCACGTTCACGCATCCGCTGTTCCAGTGGCAGAAGGCCCACGAGCTGCACGGCACGTCGGTTGGTGAGCCACCGGCGCAGCCCGTGCTCGATGACTGGGGCCCGATGGTCGTGCCGGCCGACTATCTCTTCATGCTGGGCGACAACCGCTACAACTCGAAGGACGGGCGCTATTGGGGCTTCGTGCCACGCGCGAATGTCCGCGGCCGCCCGATCTTCGTGTACTACTCGTACCGGGCCGAGGAGAGCGAACGCCCTCTGCCGTTCATCACGGACATCCGATGGGGACGCATCGGGACGATCATTCGGTGACGTTCCTGCCCGCCGTGCGCCGGGACGTATCGTGGCTCGTCCTTTCGCTGCTGGGCGCTGCCTGGTTCGGCGACGACGCGCTGGCGCAGGGCACGGCGCCGCGAGGCACGGTGCGCACCGACACCTTCTGGTCGCAGTCACTGGGCACCCGCAAGGCGCTGACGGTCTACCTGCCGCCGTCCTATCCGGCGTCATCGTCGCGCCGGTATCCGGTGCTGATCTACCTGCACGGACTGCACGGCAACGAGCGCAACTGGGTGGACGTGGGCCGCATCGATCGCACGCTCGACTCGCTGTTTGCCGCCGGACGACCGGAAGCCATCGTGGTCATGCCCGACGGCGACGACAGTTGGTACACCACCTGGAACCAGCTTCCGGACCTCGCCCGGTGTCGTGCCGACACCGCGCGCACCGAACGCGCCGACGAGTACTGCGTGCCGTGGCCGCACTACGACGACTACATCGCCCGTGATGTCGTGACGCATGTCGACCAGCACTATCGCACCCGGGCGGACGGCGCGCACAGGGGCATCGCCGGCCTCAGCATGGGCGGATACGGCGCCGTCTCGCTCGCGTTGGCGTACACAGGCGTCTTTGCGGCGGCGGCGAGTCATTCGGGGGTTCTTTCGCCGCGGTATCTCGGGCCCGTTCCCTTCGCCACGCCGGCGCGTCACGCCACCACGCCGGCCGAGCTCCAGACCGCCTCGCGCGGTCTGTGGAGCTCACTGTGGCCGGCATTCGGCAGGGACACGATTGGCTGGGTGGCGCGGGATCCGGCGCGGCTCGCCGCGGCGGCGCTGAGCCGCCAGCCAGGCGTGCCGTTGCCGCGGCTGCTGATCGACTGCGGCGTTGATGACCCGTACGTGAACCAGAACCGGGACCTCCACGAAACGCTTCGCCGGCTCGGCGTGTCCCATCAGTATGCCGAGTGGCCGGGCGCGCATTCGTGGGACTACTGGCGCACGCACGTCGCCCAAAGCCTCGACTTCCTGCTCACCGCGGTCGGCACACCCTGACGTCGTTTGACAGGAGGGTGTGACGTATCGTTCCCGCCCGATGCGCGCATTCTCTGGCGCGCGACCCGTCCACAGGTAGCTTGCGACATGACCCGGTACTTCCCGAGGGACACGGTGCAGTGGGGTGCGGAGCAGCTGCACCCGCTGCGCGCCTTCGCCGTGCGCACGCTCGAACCGGCGGGGCTCACCGGACTGGTGCTGCGCGCCTATCGCGCGCTGCTGCTGGGCGCGGGAGCCTCCGCTGGATGGGTGGTCTTCGTGGGCGGACTCACCGTCGCGGTGCTGTTCCTGTGCGGCATGCTCACGTGGCACCTCGGCAATTTTCCCGTCAGGCGCTGGCCGCCCCGGGTGCTCGCCTTCATCGTCATCGAAGTCGCCGCCGAGCTTGGCGTGAGTTCACTGCTCATTGTCTTTCATCGCGAGCGATTCGGTTCGCGCGTCGCGACGTGGGCGGATTGGTGGCCGATGGCCGGCCAGACGCTCATGGAGCGGGGAATCGTGCTGATCCTCTTCGCCGTCGTGCTGGCAGCCGCGGTGCAGTTGGTACGCCGCACGCTGGACAGGCACGGGAACGCGATCGGGGAACAGCCTGAGGGGTGAGCAACCGGAGGGGTGAGCAACCGAAAGGGTTGAGCAACCGAAGGGTTGAGGGGCGAGCGGCCAGCCAGCGAGGGTAGACTGCGTGTCGGCAAGCACGGCGCCTGCGCACCGCCGTGCAGCCTGCGGACACTACCCTCGCTGGCTGGCCGCTCACCCCTCAACCCTTTCGGTTGCTCACCCCTCAGGCAGTTCCCATCTTGTAGCATGCCCCCCACCAGAACTTCGCTCATCGCGCTCGGGCTGCTGCTTGCGGCTTCCGCCGCGGGCGCCCAGCCCGTCGTGGTGCCCGCCACCCCCGGTGCGCGCACCTCCGGCTCGCCCGCCGCCGACACGCTCCGGCCGTTCGGCACGCTGCGCGAGCAGGCGTTCAAGCAGCAGCGCTGGCTCGAGCTGCGCATGGAGCGCACGCTGCCCGCGCTCATGCGACGCGCCGGCGTGGACATGTGGGTCGTGCCCATGCGCGAGTACAACGAAGATCCGTTGTTCACCGCCATCACGTCACCGACCACGTTTGCGGCGCGTCGTCGGTCGATCTACGTGTTCTTCGACAAGGGCCCGACGGACGGCATCGAGAAGCTGGCGCTTGGTGGCACGTCGCAGGGCAATGTGTTCAAGGCGGTGCGCAGCACGAAGCCGGTCGACGCGCCGGCCGCCGGCAGTCGCACGAGCGACCGCACCGCGGAGTTGTGGGGCGATGAGCAATGGAATGTCCTCAAGCAGGTCATCGAGGAGCGGCAGCCGAAGAAAATCGCGATCAACAGCTCACGCACATTCGCGTTCGCGGACGGCCTGTCGGCGGGAGAACGCGATGGGATGTTTCAGGCGCTTGGCACACCGTGGACTTCACGCGTGGTTCCTGCCGAAGCGCTGGCCGTCGACTTGATCGCGTCGCGTCAACCCGAGGAAGAGGCGGAGTTCACCAACCTCAACCGCGTCGCGTGGGACATCATCCAGGAAGCGTTCTCGAGCCGCGTCATCACGCCGGGTGTCACACGCACCGAGGATGTGGTGTGGTGGATGCGTCAACGCGTCAACGACCTGGGTCTCGGCACCTGGTTCCAGCCGAGTGTAAGCGTGCAGCGCTCCGGCGTTTCAGACCTCGGCGCCAATCCCGTGATCATGAAGGGCGACGTGCTGCATTGCGACTTCGGCATCAGCGTGATGGGACTCAATACCGACACCCAGCACATGGGGTACGTGCTGCGCGATGGCGAGACCGATGCGCCGGCGGGGCTCAAGCGTGCGCTGCTCATGTCCAACAAGCTGCAGGATATCACGGTGGACGAGCTCAAGCCGGGCCGCACGGGCAACGCGGTGCTCAAGTCGGCACTCGCGCGAATGAAGGCCGATGGCATTGATGGCACGCTGTACTCGCACCCGATCGGCTTGCACGGACACGGGGCAGGCGCGCCGATCGGCCTCTGGGACTATCAGGACGGCGTTCCGGGACGCGGTGACCACGTCGTCATTCCCGGCATGTGGTACTCCGTGGAGCTGCAGGCTACGACCGCTGTCCCGGAGTGGAACAACCAGTTGGTGCGTTCGGCGCAGGAAGAAGACGTGATCATCGGCGCCGACGGCAAGGTGCGTTGGGCGTTCAAGAGGCAGACGGCATTTCACCTCGTGAGGCCCTCTCCAACTTCCTGAAGCACGTCCGCCGCATGGCCGCACCACCGAATGCTGAAACGTGCGCGCTATCGCCCGAAGCCGAACGACACCGCGAGCGAATACTGCTGCTGGTAGACGCCGAATCGCGAGTTCGAGGGCCGCGTGCTCGTCACGTGGTATTGGGTACTCGCGTCGCCCGCCATGACCGGAATGCGATACGACGGTGTGATGGTGAGGAGGTCATTGACGCGCAGGCCGAAGCCGGCGCCGACCTCGCCATACAGCTTACTCGTCCGGATGTCCAAACCAGACGGAAAGCCGTCTGTTGCGGGCGTCGAGTTGGTCATGTACAGGTGCAGGAGATTGCCCTGCAGGAACGGCACGACCGCGACGGACGACCAGAGCCCAATGGCTCGGCCCAGCGAAAGCCCGAGCGACGACCGAGCCGATCGCGCGGTATATCCCGAGGTGGGGTTCGGGCCGTGCTGATACAGACTTTGCAGCACGGGGCAGAGCTGCGTGGTGCCGCCGGCACCGATGGGCACCACCAATCCCAGATCACCACCGATGATCGGAGCCCGCAGATTTGTGAACGCGTTCCCTCCCACCCCCACCTGCCCCGCCGCAAAGATGCGTTCACCCGTGACGCCGTATCGGGCCACCATGGTGCGCCCGAGATCCGTGCCGGCGGCGCTTGTTGCCAGGACTTTTGGGGTGCGGGATAAGTCCGGGCCGCCGAGGCACGTTTGGGCCTGCACGGCGACGGCCGGAGCGCCCGAGGCCAACAAGAACGTGCCGAAGAGCAACATCCACTGGGTCATCTGGCTCGGCGAAGGCATTGTCGGAGGTTGGTTTTCACTGGTTTGACAACTACGGACTTGTCCCGGAATCGGTGGTGTGGTCGAGGAACCGTCGCGCCGCATCGCGTAGTGCCCGCCCGCGCGCCATCCACTCCTCGTCTGTTATAGGGGCGTCGCTGCTCTCGGAGACGGCCTGCTCGGCCAACCAGCGCAGGAATCTCGGGTCGCGCAAGGCGGGGTTGCGTGCATCGAGCGACAGCGCCTCGGTCACGGCGCGCCACAGGTGATCGAAGTCAGCCGGCGCATGTCGGGTGGTGCTCGACGCGCTGTCGGTCGGTGTTTCAAGGCTGCCGGCCCGCCGTTTTCGCATCATCGCGTGGGGTGGACGTGGGTTCTCATGGTCGGTGCTCATCAGACGCGGGTTCGTCCGCTGACGCGTCAGGAGAGGCCGCGCGTCGCTCCGGCCTCCATTGCCGACGCCATGCATCTTGCTCGCGCGGCGGCAGAAGCGCAACGAGTTGCCGTACTCGCGAGCGAGCGCGACGCTGAACCCGTTGTACGCGTTTGGCCACTGCCGCTGCAGACAGGCCCAACCATTCACCAATCGAACGGTGTGGAACGGATGCGGCGTGCCACGCGATCAGTTGCACGTCGACCTCGCGCATCTCATGGAGCAGTTGTCCAGCGATGATCGTAGCCAGCGTCGGTCCGTCCGGCGGTGAGACGTCCGGCTCGCCACGTGAAACCCGCCGCGTGTGTTCCGACAGGAGGCTGGCGATCACGTGGCCTGCTTCCGGCAGATCGATCGTGCCGTCGGCAAGGGCCGCGCGATACCGCAGCGATGCGGATCGCGCGCGGTTCCGGATCGTTTCGCGACGACACCGGACGGCCGCCTGGGCGATGTATCCCGGCAGATGCTCAGGCATGGCGGATGTCGGGTCGCCGAGGTGTGCCGCAAGACGGGCGAGCAGTTCCTCGCCACAGGCGGCTCGCTCCTCATCACTGAATCGCAGTCGGGTGGCGGTTGCCGCGAGAATGTGGCTGGCGCGCGTCGCGAACTCGCCCCAGGCCAGTGGTTCATCCCGGCGCAGTGCCAGCACCAGCTCACGATCGGTGACCGTGTGAAAGCGCGCACGCTCCTTGGCGTGTTCGCGGGAGGCCTTCGACGAGAGCGGATCATTCACGGCAGTCCACCGAAAGGAGGTCACGTCTGCGCTCAAGACTATCAGCGGCGCGTGCGATGTGAATGCTCGTGGCTGGCCAAGGGTGTCACGCAAGCCGCGCATTCGCGAAGATCACCACGCCCACCGGCTGATCGATTCCCTCGGCATGCGCATACGCGATGATGCCGAACAGGTTCACGTCTTCCCCGGTCTGCGCGCCGCCCTCGAGCGCCATGTGCAGGGGATTCGGGATCGTGTCGTGCCACCGATCAGCCGACTGACAGCGATCGGCTCTTGCTCGGCGAAGCGATCCGAACTTTCCGCGGATCAGGCGAAAGCAACGCGCCTGACGGATCTGGTCAGGCGCGTGCTGATTGTGGAAGGTGTAGTGGACGGCTGGCGAGAACGCCCGAGTATCGGAGAGGCAGACAGCGTTCGAGAACTGCTCAACCTGAGCGCGCTATGACTACTCAGGCGCCTCCTGTCGGTCGAGCATCTGCACGATCCGCTGCTGATGCGTCTTTGGAAACAGCACGCGAAGCGAGGGGTCGCCAGACTGTGCCCGGTGGCGGATGACTCTCGACAGGACCGCCAGATAGGTCACGAGTTCAGGCTCCCGCAACTTCGGTATCCCTTCGTGAACCAGCACCACCGGGCGACCGTAGTTCGGCAACAGGTCTTGGAGGCACTCCTCCAAGGCATCCCAGTTTCCGCCGAAATCGCGCGGGAACGACAACTGTCGGGCGAGCGTCGACAGAAGGTCCTCCTTCCCGGTCAGGTCGTTCGTCATCGTGGCTACTGCAGCGCCGACGAAATCCTCGGCGCGCTTCACGTACGTCGCGACGTGGCGTGGTTTCGTGTATGTGGCGTTCGTGATCGATGTGTTCTCGCGCCGCATTGTCGGCTGGCGGGTCAGCACCTCGCTGCGTAGCGACCTTGCCCTGGATGCCCTTGAACAAGCGCTGTACGATCGGGCCCTCGACGGACCGCTCGTCCACCACAGCGACCGCGGCGGGCAATACTTGTCCATTCGGTACAGCGAGCGCCTCGCGGAGGCGGGCATCGAACCGTCGGTCGGCAGTCGCGGCGATTCGTACGACAACGCCCTGGCCGAGACCATCATCGGGCTGTTCAAAACGGAAGTGATTCATCGGGACGGGCCGTGGCGCGGACCGGATGACGACAGTCTCCTCGAATTCCGGGGCGATTCACTTCTGGGGAATACCGTGTTCGTTTGACCATGACTCCAGTTTCTCACGAAAAGGAGTCTCCTGTAAAGCCGGGGCGATTCAGGAGCGAACCTGACATGCAGTCAGCTCGCTCCTGAACAGTTACGGATAGAAGTTGTCCGCGATCAGCTGAGAGTTGCGGATGTCGGGCACTCGCGAGGCTACTTCCGGGGTTCTTCGCCCTGAAGGCCGACGACAAGGTGATTAATGATCGTCGTCGATCTCCCTTGTTTAACCTCACTGAGCTCCGAGCCCGCCCAACTCGGCGTTCTCAAGTGAACGTGAGTCCCCGTTCTACGTAACGACTCCAGCTGACGTATCAGCATGTCCAAGCCGTCGCGATCGCAGTGGATCTCTACGACAGTGGAGTCATCGCCAAGTTCTACGCTAAGCATGCTGTCAGTCCTCACATGTCCATCTTGCGTTTTGGCTTCGTACCTCGATATCCATGCGGTTGATTGATATCGACATGAGAACGTTCGCCGAAACGGTTCTGCTCGTCAACGTGATATGAGCGACCGGTACGTGTGTTCACGTATCCGCCGCGGCCAGCGATCGGATCGGGACCACGCGCTTCAAAGCCCTTCGCCCTCAGCAGTTCGTCGATCTCTTGTGCGCTTCGACCCTTGAAGGGGTTAAAGCCTCCGCCCGCCCGACTCATGCCTCCGACGCTCATGGAGGCAAGGCAAATCGCGTCATTCAAGCAGTCTGCGGTTCTAGCGATGACCCGTTGCGTGTGCGCGGTAATCGCGGCGCCCGCACGGGCTGTGAGGCGTGATGCGCTCGCGCCGATATCCTCCAATACGCACTGCAGACTGCCGAGTCCCTTCGCCATCGGGTTGGGACACAGTCCCATCCGATCCGAGAAGTTCACCGGATCCCCATCGGCAAACCCGTACAGGTTCATCCCACCCGCCAGCCCGATCGGATCGAGCTGCGTAAACCGCCCCGTGGCCGCGTCGTAGTACCGGTTGCGCAGATACTGCGGCCCGCCCG
>CAZPON010000104.1:0-9892 GCA_964588045.1 uncultured Gemmatimonas sp. | reverse complement strand
TGGAGGATCATGCGGACTACCACAAGCCGGGCGACGACGCCGACAAGGTGGATCCGGCGTTCTTCCGCGGCGTCGTGGAATTTGTGTATCGCGTGGTGCGTGAAGCGGACCGCCGGCTGGACTCCATCGCCAAGCCGTAGAGCGGAATGACACTCCAGAAAATGCACGAAGGGCCGCCGCGATGTGCACGCGACGGCCCCTCGAACTGCATGTGACTGCGAATGTCCCCGAAGGGACGTCCTCGCCGGCTCGAGACGATGCCCGAACCGGAACCCGTTACCGGGTGACGATCAGGAGATCGTTTGCCCAGGCCGAGCCGGCGCAGGAACTGTGACTAGACAAATGATCACCTCCTGAGAGAAAGGGTGGGACATCTGGACGCGGCGCTTCTCCGCGAGCATTGTCATGCTAGGGTCCGCTCGGAGTTCACGCAAGGTTGTTTCGCCCCCTCCCTCTCCCCGTACACGAGAGATCTGCTCATGTCTGTGATCCGTTCCCGCCGCACCTGCGGCCTCGCCTTGCTCGCGCTGAGCACCACGCTTCCGGGCGCCGCGTTTGCGCAGCGGGGTGGCGGTCGCGGTGGCGGCGGCGGCGCGCCCGCTGAAGCCGCACCGGCCGTGACGCCCCTGCCCAAGGGGCCGCGCGCCATGATGCTCGCCGACTGGTATCGGGTGGCGAACGTGAGCGCGCCCGCCATGTCACCCGATGGCAAACGCGTGGCGATGACGGTCACCCGTGCCGTCGAGGGCGAGAATCGTCGCCACAGCGAGATCTGGGTGGTGAACAGTGCGGGTGGCGCGCCGCAGCGCTGGACGTCGCCGAGCACGGAGAGTTCCAACCCGCGCTGGTCGCACGACGGCAAGTATCTGTTCTTCACGTCGCAGCGCACGGGTGGTCGCGGCAACACGTGGGCGATTCGTCTCGATGAACCGTCGGGCGAGGCCGTTCAGGTGGACGGGTATCCCGTTGGCTCGATGCCGTCCAACCATGCGTTCGCCGTGTTCACCGGTCCGGCACGCCGGGATCCGCCGCGTGCCAACCCGGCCGATCCGTTTGCACGCATGCAACCCATGGCGAAGCCGCCGCTCGAGGGCATCACGCGCCCGGCCGAGCCGGCGCGGTTCGACGGCCGTCATGTCGTGGACATGGCGTACAAGAACAATGCGGTCGGCTTCGTGCCGAGTCGCGCCACACCGCGCACCTGGAGTCCGCAACAGCTGTGGACGCAACCCATGGGCGACACGGCGCGCACGATGATCACCAACAGCAACTACTCACACGGTTCGCCGACGGTGTCTCCGGACGGGAAGTGGATTGCGTTCGTTGCCGACGCGAAGCTGCGCCCCGATTCGGTGATCGATCTCGAGCGCGATTCCCTGGCCAAACTGCCGTACAACAAGGTGCGCGACGAAGCGGTCCGGAATGACGCCGACATCTACCTGATCGCGGCAACCGGCGGCACGCCGCGCAAGCTCACGGAATGGGTGGGCGCGGAATCGCAACTGACATGGTCGCCCGACGGCAGGACGCTGGCGTTCATCGGGCGTCCGGCGCGCACGCAGTCGGCGCGCATCTACACGGTGAGCGTCGATGGCGGTGTGCCGAAGAACCTCATCGGCACGTGGCAGTACGAACCGTCGGGCATCGAGTGGCTTGGTGACGGCAGCCTGATGCTGACCGCGGACATCGGCGGCCGCGCCGCGATCCTCCAGGCGGATACGAGCGGGAAGACGGTGCCGACAGAGCTCGTGAAGGGACGCCGGCAACTGCGCGGCATGTCGTTCGACGCTGCCGGCAAGACGGTGGCGTTTGTCGCCACCTCGATCAGCAAGCCGACGGAACTGTTCATCGCCAACCGCGATGGCTCGGGCGAACGCCAGCTCACCGATTTCAATGCGGAGCTCAACAAGGACGTGGTGTGGAGCGACGCCGAGCGCTTCACCTACAGGAGCGTCGGGAATCTCGAGATCGAAGGCTGGCTGATGAAGCCGTACGGCTACGATGCGAGCAAGAAGTACCCGATGGTCATTTACATCCACGGCGGACCGCACTCGTCGTACGGTGAGGGCTGGTTCGACGAATTCCAGAACCTTGCCGCGCAGGGCATGTTCGTGCTGTTCACCAATCCGCGCGGATCGAGCGGCTATGGTGCAGCGTTCACGTACAGCACGCGCGGTCGCTGGGGGCTCGAAGACTACCAGGACCTCATGAAGGCGGTGGACATTGTCGCGGCGCGTCCGGATGTGGACAGCACGAAGATGGGCGCTACCGGCGGCTCGTACGGCGGCTTCATGACCACGTGGCTGGCGACGCGTACCACGCGCTTCAAGGCCATCCAGACCGACCGCACGATCACCGACTGGACCTACTGGTATGGTTCGAGCGACGCGCAGGGGCTGACCGAGTTCGAGTTCTATGGCAAGCCGTGGGACAACCAGAAGCTGTACGACTCGCTCTCGCCGATCCGCTATGTCAACAAGGTGAAGACGCCAATGCTGCTGGTGCAGAGCGAGGAGGATCACCGCACGCCGATGGGGAGCGCCGAGATCTGGTTCATGGCGCTCAAGAAGCAGGGCGTGCCGGTGGAGATGATCCGCTACCCGCGCTCCAACCATGACCTGAGCCGCACCGGCGAGCCGTGGCTGCTGGTGGATCGCTTGGGGCGGATCCGGCAATGGTTCGCGTACTGGCTGCAGGGCGAGAAACCCAAGGCCATCGGCAACTGAATGCAAACGGGAGACTCTGCATGCGAGAGTCTCCCGTCTTGCTTCTCCCGTCTCCCGTCTAACAAAAACCGACTACCGGATTGACATCGACACTCTGAACGTCCGCCCCGGCTGCGTCAATCCGCACTGGTCGTACACGGCCGTGTTCCCGACGTTGCTGAAGCCCATGAGCCCCCGCAGCATGCGAAACGGGCCGCTGCTCGACATGCTGAAGTCGCGCTGAACCATCACGTCGCCGACGGTGGCCGCCTTCACCTGGTCTTCGTTTCCGGTGTCGGCGTTCAGGCAGTACTGCGTGCCGGTGTAGCGTGCCGCGGCGATCGCGCGGAGCTTCACGGGCAGTGGCACGCCGAGTTCCAGGCGCGCGCGCTGTTCGGGATTGTTTTCCGCATGCCGCTGCGCATCGTTGTCCGTCTCGTCGTAGATGGTGATGCGCTGCAGCGTCGCATCGCCATTGAGCGAGACATCGCGGTCCGGGTTGTCGCCGAAGACGAACCCGCCCAGGAACTCGATGCCCGCGCTTTCGATGCGGTCGCGGTTCACGCGCATGAATCGCGTGGGGTTCGACAGCGTGATGCGCACGACGGCGTCGTCCATGCGATGCTTGAAGCCGATCAACTGCAGGTTCGACTGCGCGAACCCGGCGACCGTGCGCTCGATGGTGAATCCGCCCTCGAAGCCAAGCAGCGTTTCCGGCTTCAAGTCGGGGTTGGGCCGGAAGCGATTGAGTGCACCGGAGTACAGCTCGCGCAGGGCAGGGAATCGCGACCGCTGGCTGGCGCTCGCATGCAACAGCACGCGATCGGTAAGCTCATGCTTCGCACCGAATCGCCAGCCGGTGTTGTCGAGCGGCTCCTGCGCGGGCGTCCGTCCTCCGGTTTCGGGCGTCGTCGACCCGTCGAACACGATGCCGCCGGACAGTGCCGTGCGGCCGCCAACGGGCACATCGAGTTCTGCGCCGGTGCTGGAGAGCTTCTGGCGATAGTTGGCCGCCTCGGCTGGAGGCAGCGTTTCGATGTACTTGATGTCGGCGCCGGTGTAGCCAATGCGGAGCGTTGCGCTTCCCACCGAGTGCGTCAGCATTGCCCGCGCCGTCGTGGTCTTTTCGTCGCCGAGTTCCGACGTGGTGATGGTCGTGTACGTGCGATCGGAGTAGGCGTCGATCTTGAGGTTGCCGTCGTTGAGGCCGAGGCCCGCCTCGAAGGAACCATGCCCGAGCGGTGTCTTGAACGTGCCCGTGCTTCCCGACACGGTGGCCACCTGGCGACGGACATACGGATAGCGCCAGAGCCGCGGCGACGCGATGTGTTCCTCGGGCGGCACGCCACGCTCGGCATCGAAGGCCGAGTACATGAACCCGAACGAGGCTCCGTTGCGCGCGTTCCAGCGCAACGACGCGAATCCGTCGAGCTCCTTCATGTCCGTGCCGGTCCGCAAGCCGTCCTGCGCGGTGGGGTCGGTTGCGTCGTCGGGCAGCGCGACGCCATCGCGCTGACGGTGCGCGCCACCGGCACGCAGCGAGAGGGCGCCACCGCCAAACTCGGCCAGGCGACCACCGTAGCCGAGCGTGGTCACCGTCGAGCCGAATTGATCGACGCCAAGTCCGGCCCACATGCGACCAGAGGCCGGCTGGCCAAACGGATCATGCGTGATCTCGATCGAGCCGCCGAGCGTATTGGGGCCCTTGAGCAGCGAGCCGAGTCCGCGCACGATCTCGATGCGTTCGCTGCCGGTGACCGGCAACACGGACGGATCGGTGCGATGATCCCATCCGAGCGTGAGCGGCACGCCGTCCAGGATCACGGCGGCCTGACGCGAATCCGATCCGCGAATGGAGATCTCCATCTCGCCGCGCGAGTTCTGCCTGACGAGCACGAACGGCGATTCCCGCAACACCTGGTCGAGCAACGGTGCCGGCGACGAGCGCAACTCCGACGGCTTGACGACGATCGCCGCAGCACCGCCGATCACGCCCGCACTGCTCGACGCGCTCACGCCGACGGTGTTGAGGCGCTGGGCGGCAGAATCGGCGCGCAGTGAATCGATCCCGGCCTGCGCGTGCACCTGCGCAGGAGTGGCCAGCAGGAGCAGGGTGGTGATGACGCGAAGGCGTGTCGAAGACATGTGGGGGGAGGAAGGGGTCGCACGGGCCGCGGCCGCGCGCGTCGAATCATGAATACTTCATGAACGCCGCAATATCCCGCACCGTTGACGGCGGGTCAATGCAGGCCGTTACCGCCCCCGGACGACGCGCGGCAGCCAGACCCGGAATTCGGTATGACCCGGACGCGACTCCCCGATGTCAATACGCCCCCCATGCAACTCGGCGATGCGGCGGGCGATCGCGAGGCCCAGGCCGGCACCGCTCGTGGCCGTGTCGTCGACGCGCGACCGCGCCGCGTCCAGTCGTACGAACCGTTCGAAGACGCGTGCCCGATCGGCTTCGGGAATCCCCGGACCGGCATCGATGACCGTGATGACAAAGGCCGATGGCTCCAACGCCATGCCGACCGTCACGGCCGTTCCGGACGGCGAATACTTGATGGCGTTGTCGAGCAGGTTGAGCATGAGTCGTCCCAGCAGGTCGGCATCGCCCAGGAACGGGGCATCGACCACCGTGCGCAACTCGACGTCGACGTCCTTCTGCTGCGCAACGGCGCGCACGGCGCGTGTGGCACTGTGCACGACTTCCTCGAGGTAAAGCTCCTCGCGTCGCGACACGAGGTGTCCCGAGTCTGCGCGCGACAGCAGGAACAGGTCGTCGACGATGCGGGTCAGGCGCTGTGACGCGTCGCGGATGATGGCCACCGAGCTGCGATACTCGCTCTCGCTGCGCGTGGGGCGCGACAGCGTGACGTCGGCCTCCGTGCGCACGACCGCCGTCGGGGTGCGCAACTCGTGTGACGCGTCGGTGATGAAGCGTCGCTGGCGGTCGAAGCTGTCCTCGAGGCGGTCGAGCAGGCCGTTGATGACGTGCGACAGCTCCACCAGTTCGTCACCACCCGAGGACGGCAGTCGTTCGTGAAGGTTACTGGCGCCGATCGTGGCGGCATGGCGCGCCATGGCGGCCACCGGCGCCAGGCTGCGCCGTGCAAGCGCATTGCCCCCGAACGCCGCCGCAACCAGCAGCACGGGGATGGCCACCTGGAACATCTCGCGCAGTCGTTGCAGCACGTCGTCGATGTCGCGCATGGCGTACGTCCCGGTGAGGACGTACCGCTCTCCTTCGGCGTCGAACGGGCGGGCCATCACCCGGTACTCGGCTCCCTGGCGGTTCACGCTCACCGCCAGTGGCGCACCAAGATCGTGCACGCGCAGTCTGGCCAGCAGTTCCCGCTCGATTTCCGGCGTCGGTCGTTGCAGGCCCTCGGCGTCGAGCACCTCGCCTGCGTCAGGCGTCTCCATGGCGATCACCGTGCCCTGGTGGTCCAGGATGGCGATCTGCAACTCCCGGAATTGCACTTCGTCGAGCGTGCGCTGCATGGACTCGCGCAAGGACGACAGGGCGCGTCGTTCTGCGAGCATCTCGCGCGCCACGGCCATCAGGGCGTCCCTGATGAAGATGTCAGTACGGCGTTCGAGGGTTTGCGCGACCACGAGGTAGCACACCAGCGCAAACGCGATGATGGGCACGGCGAGCAGCAGGGTGTACCAGAGCGTGAGTCGCGCCCGAAGCGACGACGGCCACGGTTGCACCGTCAACCCCGTCGGCCGGTGCGGGACGATCGGGTGGATGCGGCGGGTCGCTTGCTGTCCGCCGGCGCCTCCAGCAGGAAGCCGGCACCACGCACGGTCCTGAACATGGGCGGCGACTGGTCGTCGTCGATCTTGCGGCGCAACCGGCTGGCGTAGACGTCGATGATATTCGAGTACGTGTTGCGCGTGTCCTCCCACACGTTCGCCATCAGGTCCGCGCGGCCCACCACCGTGCCGGCGTGTCGCGCGAGGTACAGCAGCAGCGCGAATTCCTTCGCCGTGAGCGCGATCTCGCGCGCGCCGCGATGCACGACGTGACGGCGGGTGTCGATGACGAGGTCGCCCACAACCACCGGCGCCGTCGCGCTGTCATGGTGCCGTCGCAACAGGGCGCGCAACCGCGCCAGCAACTCGCCGAAGTCGAACGGCTTGGTGACATAGTCGTCCGCGCCGGCATCGAGTCCCGCGATGCGCTGCTCGACGCTGTCGAGCGCGGTCAGCATCAGGATCGGTGTGCGGTTGTCGCGCTCGCGCAGGGCCTGGCAGACCTGCAGGCCACTCATGCCGGGAAGCAGGATGTCGAGGATGATGGCGTCGAACGGGTGTGACTCGGCCATCGCGAGTGCCTGCGTGCCGTTACCGACGTGCTCGACCGTGTAGGAGGCTTCACGCAGGCCGCGCACGATCGCGCTGCACAGTTGGCGATCGTCCTCGGCCAGCAGGATGCGGATTGGCGGCATCCCAGCGGCCCGGCTCGCGGCGGAGGCAATCGGTTCGGCCATATCGGAGCATAGCTTACAGGACGCGCTGCAGCCCAGACAGGGTGCAGACCCGGCGTGGCCGTTGCCAATCGGCCGTTCGCAACGCACTTCTCCCGGAATGACGGTGATGCTTTCATGAGCGGCTGGTACGCCGCGGGCATGGCGGTCCTGGCGGTGCAGGTGGTCATGCTGTCCCTGCTGCTGGCGCGTCTCGCGCCGGCGCGCACTCGCCGTCCCCCAGTGCAGCCCGACGTCGCTCCGCGACGGGACACGACCGTGTCGGTGATCGTGGCCACGCTCAACGAAGCCGAGCGCATCCAGCCGTGCCTCGACGGATTGATGGCCCAGGTGGACCCGCTGCTCGAAATCCTGGTCGTTGACAGCCGTTCCTCCGACGGCACGCGCGCGCTGGTGCAGGCGGCCGCCGCACGCGACGCGCGCGTGCGCCTCATCACGGATGATCCGTTGCCGGACGGTTGGGTCGGCAAGGTGTGGGCGTTGGAGACCGGGCTGCGGCAGGCGCGCGGCGAGTGGATCCTTGGCATCGACGCCGACACGATTCCTGCGCCGGGGCTGGTGGGCGCGGTGGTAGCTGCCGCGGAGCGCGATGGGCTGGACGTCGCATCGTTCTCGCCGCGTTTCGACGGCCAGTCGGCGGGTGAGCGTTTTGTGCAGCCGGCGATGCTGGTGACGCTCGTGTACCGATGCGGTGCGTCGGGTACGAGCCGGCCATCGCCGGATCGCGTGCTGGCCAACGGCCAGTGCTTCCTTGCCCGGCGCGCACTGCTCGAGTTGCACGGCGGCTATGCGCCGGCGCGCGCGTCGTTCAGTGACGACGTGACGCTGGCGCGTCATCTTGCGGCGCGCGGCGTGCGGGTGGGATTCCTCGACGGATCGTCGATCATTCGCGTGCGCTCCTACGGTTCGCTGCGCGAGATGTGGCGCGAGTGGGGCCGCAGCTTCGACTTGAAGGACGCCACGTCACCCTGGCAGCGCTGGATGGACGTGCTGCTGGTGTGGATGACGCAGGCATTGCCGCTGCCGCTCCTGCTGGCCTGCAGCGCGCTGGCAATCCAGTCGCCTTCCGCGTTCGTCTCGCGTTCATCGGCCACACTACTGAACGCCCTGCTGGTGCTGAACGCAGTCGCCTTCTCGCTACGCCTCATGGTGCTGGCCGCGTTGCGCGGCAGCTATGCGGTGCGCGGCGTGCCGTTCTGGTGCTCGTGGCTGGCCGATATCCCGGCGGCGGTTCGACTGACGATCAGCACGGCCCGCACGCCGAAGGCGTGGAGGGGGAGGAGCTACGAGTAGCGGTGTTCTGAAGACGGGAGACTGAAGACGGAAGACAAGAGACGTCCGGACCAACGGACGTCTTCAGTCTCCCCTCTTCAGTCTCCCGTCTCCGCGACAGCGTGCTGCAGCAGTTGCAGCACTTCCGACGCCGTCGTCGCGCCGCGATCGCGCGCGTACCATGTGCGAATGGCCTTGTACCGCGTCTCCTTTTCCATCTCGAAGCCTTCGAGTCTCACCCACGCGGCGAGCGGGGATGGGCGAGGGCCCCACCAGCCGCGTTCAACGCCGCGTGCGTCGTAGGCCATGACGACCGGGATGGCGCGCGCAATGCCGGTGAGGTGCGCGGCCATGATGTCGTCGTGCTCGTCCCGGCGCAGCACCCGCAGCGTGATCGACGGGTTGGCGTCCACGAGCCGCTGCACCACCGGCACGGTGTGAATGGCGTCGCCGCACCAGTCTTCCAGCAGCACGAGAACCGACAGCGGCCCGACGATCGCGGCGGCCGCATCCGCGTGGGCTTCGCTGAGCGGGGCCAGGCGCCGGGTGGATTGCCAGAGTTCACGATGGTGCGACGCCTGCGCGATGAAGTCGTCGAGGGGAAGCGCGGCGTCCCATTTGGCGCGATCGAGGCGGGCGCTGAAATCGATTGCGAGATGCAGGCTGCTGCCGGCGGGCCGCGGAAATTCGTCGGTGAAGGTCTCGGACGACATGGTCACGATGGCTCGAGCACGGCGAGCATCGCGCGGGCGAACGCCGGCAGGTCCTTCGGCACGCGCGCACTCACCAACGTGCCGTCGATCACGGCCGGCTCATCGACCCAGGTGGCACCGGCATTGACGACATCGTCGCGAATGCCCACGGTGGACGTGAGGGTGCGTCCGCGCAGGATGCCGGCCGAAATGAGGATCCATGGCCCGTGGCAGATGGTGGCGACCAATCCGCCGGCCGCATTGACCGTGCGCACCAGGTGCAACACGGCGGGATCCCGCCGGAGCTTGTCGGGCGCCCAGCCTCCCGGGGCGAGCACACCGCGCAGCGAGGTGGCGTCGACATCGCGCACCGACACGTCGACGGCGGCGGGATAGCCCCACTTGCCGGAGTACTTCGGCTCGCCCATGCCAACGAGCGGCGCGTCATAGCCCGCTTCTTCGAGCCGCAACTTGGGATACCAGACCTCGAGGTCTTCATACTCGGGTCCGACAAGGATGGCGATCGTGCCCTTGGACATGTGATTCCTGGATGTGGTGCAGAAGCGATGTGTGTTGTAATGTGGCACCGGAAATTGCCGATGCGACTCCACACGTTGGAGTCGTGACACCACAACCGATTACGAAGATACATGAAGCTCATCATCGCGATCATCCGGCCCGAGAAACTGGCCGACGTCAAGCGGGCCCTGTTCCAGGTCGGGGTCAC
>CAZPON010000103.1:9010-9926 GCA_964588045.1 uncultured Gemmatimonas sp. | reverse complement strand
GTCGTACTCGCTTTCCGAGCGCTTGAGAAAGCCGGAGAGTCCGCCCTCCGTGCGCAGCGTTTCCAGGCGCGCGTTGCGGCCCGTGAGCAGCTTGTGCGGGTAACCCTGATGGCCGACGTCCCACACGAGCTGATCGCGCGGCGTGTCGAACACGGCGTGCAGCGCGATCGTGAGCTCCACGACACCCAGCCCGGCACCGATATGGCCGCCCGTGCGCGAGCAGACATCGATGAGACGCTCGCGCATCTCCTGCGCCAGCACGCGCAGGTCGTCACGGGAGAGGCCCTTGAGGTCGGCCGGGGATTGGATGCCTTCGAGTATCGACATGTCGTGCTCAGATGTTGCGGTGCGGGAGACATCCGCGCCGACGTTTCGCGCGCTCACGAGCGCCGCTCGACGATGAAGCGCGCGAGCTGCTCGAGGGTCGGCGTGAGGAGCTGTTCCTCGGCCAGTGCGGCGCAGCCGTCGTCGACCAGCGCCACCGCTCGCGCGACTGCTCCATCTACCCCGAGAAGGGCCGGATAGGTGCTTTTGTGCAGGTCGAGGTCGCGGCCGGCGGTCTTGCCCAGTTCATCGGTCGTCGCCGTGATGTCGAGAACATCGTCGGCAATCTGGAATGCCAGGCCAATCGCAGCGCCATAGCGCGCAAGCGCCAGTCGCTGCGCGTCCGTGGAGCGCGCGGCACGCGCGCCAAGCGTGACCGATGCCGTAATGAGCGCGCCGGTCTTGAGGCGGTGCACCCGTTCCAGCGCGTCGGCCGTGAGATGCACGCCCTCGGACTCGAGGTCGAGCAACTGTCCGCCAATCATGCCGCCCCCGCCGGACGCTTCCATCAACTCGCGGACGATGTCGCCCGCCTCGGCGTCGGGCAATCCCAACGCGCGCGCTGCATGCCACGCGCTGCGTGCGGCCAGCG
>CAZPON010000103.1:253-9000 GCA_964588045.1 uncultured Gemmatimonas sp. | reverse complement strand
CAGGCCGGCCGCCGTGGCCACCGGCACGCCGTACACGCGATGCACCGTGGGCCGGCCACGCCGCACATCGTCGTCATCCATGCACGGCAGGTCGTCGTGCACCAGCGAGTAGGCATGCACGACTTCCACCGACGCCGCGAGCGCGTATGCGTCACCCGTACCCCCGCACGCGCGATAGGCCTCGAGCAACAGCACCGCGCGCAAGCGCTTGCCTTCGCCCAGCAGCGAATAGCGGATGGCCTCGGCGGTGCGCGGCGCCAGCTCGCCCAGCCATCGGGCGCAGAACGCATCGAGTGCGCGCTGGATCGCCGCGCGGTCGGCGGCGTAAGCGCTCACTGGGGACATGGTGCCGGCGGACATGCTGGCGTCAGTCTCCCAACTCGGTGACGGAGAACGAACCGTCGGCGGCTTCCACCAACTGCTGCACGCGCGCGTCCACCTGCTGCAGCGACTGCGACGCCGTGCGCAGATGACCGATGCCTTCCTCGAACAGGGCCAGGGCGCGATCGAGATCGAGGTCGCTGCGCTCGAGTTCGCGCACGATGTCTTCGAGCCGATTCAGTGTCTTTTCGAAGGTCACGGCGACTCCGGCGAGACGTTCACAGTCATGCCTTCCGGCAACGGCCGCTGGTCGTTCGCCGTGGCTTCGACGATCCCGTCGCGCAGCCACAGCTCGAACCCGGTCCCGTTCGGAAGCTGTTCCCGACTGCTCAAGGTAGCGCCGTCAGGCGTGCGCGCCACGGCAAACCCGCGGCCCAGGGTCGCCAGTGGCGAGAGGGACTGGAGGCGCCCCGCCAGCGTTTCCACGCGGGCCCGCCGACGCTCGACCAACCGTCCGGCCACCAGCGACAGGCGCTTCCGCACCTGGCCCAGCGACGCCACCGCGCGGTCCTCGCGGCGGCGTGCAGCGGCGGCCAGTCGCTTGCCGAGCGCATCGACGCGCGCCATCACGTCCCGCCGCGATGGCACGGTGAGCTCGGCGGCGGCCGATGGCGTCGCCGCGCGCATATCGGCGACCAGATCGCAGATGGTCATGTCGACTTCATGACCGACGGCGGACACGGTGGGAACGGGACAGGCAGCCAGTGCGCGCGCGACGCGCTCGTCGTTGAACGCCCAGAGGTCTTCGCGCGCCCCGCCGCCGCGTCCGATGATGACGAGATCGGCCGCACCCCACCGGCTCACGCGGGCGAGTGCGGCCAGCAACGATTCCGGTGCGCCTTCTCCCTGCACCTTGGCCGGCACCAGCACCACCTGCACGTCGGCGCTGCGATTGCGCGCCACCGTGACCACATCATGCAACGCCGCACCGTCAGGACTGGTGATGACCGCGATGCATCGCGGAAACGCCGGCAGCGCGCGCTTGCGCGCCGGATCGAGCAGGCCGTCCTTCTCGAGACGACGCTGTGTCTTCTCCAACGCCTTGCGCCACAGGCCATCGCCCTCGGCCTCGATGGCGCGCACGGTGAACTGCAGGTCCCCACGGCCGGGCCACACTGTCATCTGGCCGAGCGCGACCACCTGCATGCCGTCTTCGGGCATGGCCGGGATGCGCCGCTGGTTGGTGCTCCACACCACGCACTTGATCTGCGCGTCGGCGTCGCGCAGCGCGAAGTACCAGTGCCCGTTGCGATGTGACTTGAAGTCACTCACTTCGCCGCGCACCCAGAGCGGCGGGAAGGCGCCTTCCATGAGGTCCTTGGCCGCAGACGTCAGCGTGCGCACGCCGATGGCCGACTCCGGCTGACTGCCGGGTGCCGCCAGCTCTGCCGGCGGCGGCGGTCCGTACGCGCCCGCGCGGTAGGCCGCCACGGCGTCAGGCCGGAGGCAAGTCGCGCACGCGTTCGGCGGCGCGCACGGTATTGCGAAGCAACATGGCAATGGTCATCGGGCCGACGCCGCCGGGCACCGGTGTGATCTTCGATGCGACGTCAGCCGCACTCGCAAAATGCACATCACCGGCGAGGCGCGTGCCCTTCGCACGCGTCGCATCGGGCAGGCGGTTGATGCCCACGTCGATCACCACCGCGCCCGGCTTGATCATGTCGCCGGTGATCATCTCGGCACGACCGGCGGCCACCACCAGGATGTCGGCACGGCGCGTGTGCGCAGCCAGGTCGCGCGTGCGGCTGTGGCAGATCGTGACGGTGGCGTCGCCGCCGGCCCGCCCCTGCACCAGCAACGCGGCCATGGGCTTGCCCACGATGTTGCTGCGCCCGACAATCACCGCGTCGGCGCCCTTGGTTTTCACGCCGCTGCGCACGAGCAGCTCGATGACACCGGCCGGCGTGCACGACACGAATCCATCGGTGTGACCGATCATCAGCTTGCCGACATTCACCGGATGAAAGCCATCGACGTCCTTCGACGGATCGATATGACGGATCACCGTGTCCGGATCCATATGCTTCGGCAGCGGCATCTGCACGAGAATGCCGTGCACGAGCGGATCGGTATTGAGGTGCTCGACCAGTCCCAGCAACTCGCCTTGTGTGGTGCTGGCCGGCAGGCGGATGGTGCGACCGGCCATGCCCGCTTCACGCGACGCTTTCTCCTTGGCACCCACGTACGTGGCGCTGGCACCGTCGTCGCCAACGAGGATGACGGTGAGTCCCGGCACGATACCGTGCGTGGCGAGGGCCGCGACATCGTGCGCCACTTCGGCGCGGATCACGGCCGCGATGGCCCGGCCATCGATCAGTTCAGCGCGCAAAGTCCACCGCCCGGCTTTCACGAATGACCACCACCTTGATCTGTCCCGGATACTGCAGTTCGGATTCGATGCGACGCGCGATCTCCTCGGAGAGCGCCGTCATGCGCGTGTCATCGACCTGCTCGGGCGTCACCACGACGCGCACTTCGCGGCCGGCCTGAATGGCGAACACGCGCTCCACGCCACGATAGCTGGACGCGATCTTCTCGAGTCCCTCGAGTCGCTTGACGTACGTCTCGAATGCCTCCCGACGGGCGCCGGGCCGCGAGCCCGATATGGAATCGGCCGCCTGCACGAGCACCGAGACTTCGCTTTCGTGCGGCACATCGTCGTGGTGCGCGGCGATGCAATTCACGACCAGCGGATTCTCGCCGTACTTGGTGGCGACTTCGACGCCCAACTGCACGTGCGTGCCCTCGTGCTCGTGAGTGAGCACCTTGCCCACGTCGTGCAGCAGCGCGCCGCGCTTGGCAAGGACGACATCGAGCCCGAGTTCGGCCGCCATCATGCCCGCGAGCCAGGCCACTTCCTTCGAGTGCGCCAGGATGTTCTGGCCGTAGCTGGTGCGCCAGCGCATGCGGCCGATGAGCTTGATCAGCTCCGGATGCAGGCCTGCGATGCCCACCTCGTAGGCCGCCTGTTCGCCGGTCTCGATGATCGTCACCTCGACTTCCTTGCGCGCCTTGGCCACCACTTCCTCGATGCGGCCCGGGTGAATCCGCCCGTCGCTCACCAGCTTTTCGAGGGCCAGGCGCGCCGTTTCGCGGCGCACCGGATCGAAGCACGAGACGACCACCGTGTCGGGCGTATCGTCGATGATGACATCGACGCCGGTGGCCAGCTCGAACGCGCGAATGTTGCGGCCCTCGCGCCCGATGATCCGCCCCTTCATCTCATCGTTCGGCAGCGAAACAGCCGACACCGTGGTTTCGGCCGTCGTTTCCGCCGCGACGCGCTGCACCGCCAGGGCCACGATCTTCTTGGCTTCGCGCTCGGCGTTCCGGCGCGACGACTCGCGAATCTCGCGCAGCCGGTTGGCGGCGTCGGCCATCGCGGCGTCTTCCATACGACGTATCAGCTCGGCCTTGGCCTGTTCGGCGCTGAGGCCCGCCAACTGTTCGAGCCGGCGGCGCTCCTCCTCGATCAGCGCCTCGAGCGCCCGCTCGCGATCGGCAATGCGCGCGTCGCGCTGGCCGACTTCACCCAGCCGGCGCTGCAGGTCGCCTTCGCGTCCTTCCAGCGACTCGCGGGCCCGGTCGAGCTGGCCCTCGCGTTCCATGACGCGCTTTTCCTCGCGCTCCACGTCGCCGCGCCGGTCACGCATTTCGCGCTCGAGGGCCTCCCGGAGGACGAGGATCTCCTCCTTCCCCTCGACGATGGCGCTCTTGCGCGCCGTCTCGGCTTCCCGTCGCGCTTCCTCGAGAATGCGCCCTGCGGTTTCGTCAGCCGTCGTCCTGGTGCGACGCTGGTTCTCACGTTCGGTGCTCCGCTCAGTCCGCCGTCCCACCACAAATGCGACGACCGCCGAGATCAGTCCCAGCGCGCCAACGAGCGCAGCTACGGGAAAATCCCCCATGAGATCTATGCTCCACCGCGGCAGAGCGCGGATTCAGTGTCCGATGCACCTCAGGCATGACTCGACCCACGAACGCATCCCGAACCGCCGCCTGCTCACGAGTCCGGCGCCGCGATGCGCCATGCCTCGTGAACGTACGGAAATGCTTGGCACACCGCAACCTGCATGCCATCGGGCCACCTGCGGGGGCTCCCGTCACAGTCTGGCGCCGCGCCGGCGGCACGTCGTCTCAGCCCGGGGACGGCTCCTCACCACGCTTGGTGGGAGGCAGCAGGGGCCGGATATCGGACGCCAGCTTCTTCAGGTCGCCGGTGAGCGACTCGGCGGCGGCGCGTTCGCGGAACAGTTCATCGGTGATCTGCAGTGCGGCCAGAATCGCCGCCTTGTAGGTCTCGACGCTGGCCCCCGCCATGATGGCCCGGATGGTCTTGTCCACGTGCTCGGCGACGGCCTCGGTATGCGCGCTGGTCGCCTCGGTGCGGAGCGTGTACTCCTCGCCCACGATCCTGACGCGCACCACCGTCTTCTGGTCCATCATCGCTCGATCCCGTGCATCAGTTGTTGGCGAAGAAACCGCACGCGATCGGCCAACTGGGCGGTGCGCTCACGGGCCTCCTGCAGGCGGGCCCGCAGATCTTCGCGCTCCGACCCCATCGCGGGCGAGTCGGACGATCCGAATTCGACCGACGCCGGCGCGGTAACGCTGGCCATGGCGTTCGCCGCGGCGAGGGCCGCCTCGAGCTCACCGACGCGATGCTCCAGCTCGCGCGCACGCGACTCCCCGGCGAGCGCCCGCCGGCGATAGCCGGCCAACTGCTCGGTGAGGTTGCGAACGAGCGTGTCGAGCTCGCGAAACGCCGCGACGTCAGGACGCACGTGGCTTGATTCCCAGTTCCTTGTGGAGGTAGTCGAGCAGGCGCGCGCGTCGGCCTTCGATTTCCTTCTCCCGCAGGGTGCGCTCCGGATGCCGGAACGTCAATCGCCAGGCCAGACTCCGGGTACCATCCGGCACCCCACTGCCCCGGTATTCGTCGAACAGTGCCACGCGCTCCAGCAGCTCGCCGCCAGCCGACCGCAGGGCCGACTCGACGGCCGCGGCCGTGAGGCGATCCGGAACCACCAACGCCAGGTCGAACTCGGCCGCCGGCGTCACCGGCAGCACGCGCGCCCGGATGCCCGCCGATGCCGACGGCGCGCGCTCCACCACCTGCGCGTGCGCATGCTGGCCGCCGGCGGCGACATCGTCGGACGCCAGGACGCCCAGCGTCACCTCGACACCGAACGCGTCGCTGGCCCACACCGGTTTGTCGAGCGACACCCGTACGACCTGCCCGACGTGCCCGACGCCTTCGACCTGAAGCGTCCACACCACGTCATTCGCGCCGGACACCATGGTCAGCTTCGCACCGGGGTATGCGGCGGCCACCATCTGCTCGGCCACCCCCTTCGCGTCCCAGATGTCGTATGCCGGCGGATGCGGCTCCGTAAAGTGCGGCGGACGACGCATGCCCATGACGAGTGCAGCCGCACGCATCTCCTCAAGCGGCAAGCGCGCCTTCGCGCCCACGAACGCGTTGCCGATCTCGAAGAGCCGGATGTTGCCCTGCATGCGCGACAGGTTGTACTCGGCGCGTCGGGCAAGCGTATCGAGCAGTGAAGCGCGCAGGAACGGCTCATCCTCCGCGAGTGGGTTGCGCACGCGCGGTGTGTCGGCGTCTCCGGTGGCCGTGAACGGCATGGGACGCGTTTCAGCGAGTCCCACGCCCACCAGCACATCACGCACCCGCCGCCCTGCCAGATGCAGCGGGTGGTCTGGTGCGTTGCCGGGCCGCGCGGGACGCAGTTCATCGGGCAGCGCATCGAAGCCAATCAGGCGCGCCACTTCCTCGATGAGATCGACTTCGAGCAGCAGGTCATGCCGCCACGACGGCGCGGTGACCACCAGCGCATCGTTCGCGGTGCCCACCGTGCAGCCCAGCGACCCGAGATGCCGCGTGATGTCGGCCACCGACACGTCGGCGCCCAACACACGCGCGAGGCGCGCGACCCGCAGGGCAATCGGCGCGCGTGGTGCCGGCGCCTCACCAACGACGAGCATGGCACCCACCGTGCCACCGGCCACCTGCACAATGAGCGCCGCGCCGATCATGGCAATCTCGCGCAGTGCGCCCGCATCGACGCCCCGCTCGAAGCGATAGCTGGCGTCGGTGGACAGCCCCAGCGCACGACGTACACGCCGCACGAAGCGCGGCTCGAACACGGCGACTTCCAGCAGCACATCGGTGGTGGACGACGTGACTTCCGAATCCCGGCCGCCCATCACGCCGGCCAGTGCCGTTGGACGCTCGCCATCGCAAATCACCGTCGTGCCCACCGGCAGCTCGCGCGTGACGCCATCGAGCGTGACGAGGGACTCACCGGCGCGCGTGGGGCGCACCACGATGGACGCGTGCGCCAGCTTCGCGAGATCGAAGGCGTGCACCGGCTGTCCGAGTCCGTGCAGCACATAGTTGGTGGCATCGACCACGTTGCTGATGCTGCGATGCCCGATGCTGTCGAGTCGCTTCACCAGCCAGGCCGGACTCGGTCCCACCTGCACGCCGCGGATCACGACGCCGATGTACATCGGGCAACTGTTCGCGTCATCCACGCGCAGCGAGACACCGTCGGCCGTCGCGGACTGCGCCCCGGATGTCTCGGTGAACTTGACCGATGCTTCGTGCAGGTCCTCGCGCGGCGCGGCCGATACGTCGACGCCAGTGATGGCCGCGATTTCGCGCGCCACGCCACGGTGCGACAACAGGTCGGGACGGTTGGGCAGCACATCGAGCACCAGCCGCGTGTCGGCCAGGTCGAGCACATCGAGCAGCGGCGTGCCCGGCGCGGCATCGGTGGTGAGCGTCATGATGCCGTCGTGCTCGTCGCCAAGATCAAGTTCGCGCGGCGAGCAGAGCATGCCGTTCGACGTTTCGCCGCGGATCTTGCGCTTCTCGATCCTGAGGCCGCCCGGCATCACGGTGCCCGTGCGCGCGAACGGATACTTCGCGCCAGCCACGACGTTCGGCGCACCACACACGACGTCCAGCAGCGTACCACTGCCGTCGTCGACCCTGGTGACCCACAGATGATCGGAGTTCGGATGCCGCGCAGCTTCCACCACCTGCGCCACCACGAACGGCGACAGTTCGGCGCCAAGGCGCTCCATGGCATCCAGCGTGACGCAGTGCCGGCTGAGCAACTCGCCAACCTGCCCGGCGCTCAGCGTGTGCGGAACGAACTGCCTGAGCCACTCATGAGAAACGATCATCGCGCGAACTGCTCCAGGAAGCGCACGTCGGAATCGTACAGCAGGCGAATGTCGTGAATGTCGTAGCGCGACATGGCAATACGCGCCGGGCCCATGCCGAAGGCCCAGCCGGTGTACTTCTCGCTGTCGAGCCCCGCGGCGTCGATCACGTTGGGATGGACCATGCCGCAGCCGAGGATCTCGACCCACCGCAGACCCTTGCCGTCGTTGAGGTCCACTTCGACGTCCATTTGCGCGCCGGGCTCGACGAACGGAAAGTACGACGGCCCAAAGCGCACGCGACGCGACGCACCGTAGAAGCGCCGCGCGAACTCGGCCAGCGTGGCTTTCAGGTCGACGAACGAAATACCTTCATCGACGGCCAGGCCTTCCAACTGCATGAACGCCGGTGCATGCGTGGCATCGAAGAAATCGCGACGATATACCTGCCCCGGCGCGAGCGCAGCAGCGTGCCCTCGCCGAGGTACAGCGTGTCGTGCAATTCCATCGCCGGATGATCGGGCGGGAAGTTGAGCGCGCCGAAGTTGTACCACTCCGTCTCGGCCTCGGGACCGAGCGCAATGGTGAAGCCCAGTTCGCGGAAGATCTCGCAGATCTCGTCGATGACGAGCGTGACCGGATGCAGCGTGCCCTGCCACCCGCGCCGGGCGGGCATGGTGGGATCGAACGTTGATGCGCCACTGCCCGTGGCCTGTCGCGCCGCGAACTGGTCGAGCGCTTCCTGGATCGCACCGCGGAGCGCATTGAACGCGCTGCCGGCGGCGCGACGATCGTCGGCCGTGAGCGTGCGCAGCGCGGCCTGGAGCGCATTGAAGCGCTCATCCTTCAGCGCGTTGAGTTGCCCCTTGGCAACATCCAGCCGCGTGGCAGGATCAAGACCATCGAGCAGCGCGCGGACGTCGTTCGCCAGCGCGTCGGCCTGGGCGAGGTACTCGGAGAGTTGCACAGGGAAAGTCGGAGGGCCGTGGAACGGGGGGTGATACGCGCAGGGCCGGCGTCCCGAAGGCGGCCGGCCCTGCGACATTGAACCTGCGCACCGCGCGAACTAGGCGGCGTTCTTCGTCGCGTCGAGGGCCTTGCGGACCTGTTCAGCAATCACCGCGAATGCCTGCGGTTCGCGCACCGCGAGATCGGCCAGCACCTTGCGATCG
>CAZPON010000103.1:0-243 GCA_964588045.1 uncultured Gemmatimonas sp. | reverse complement strand
GGCATTGATACGGATGATCCACAGGCGCCGGAAGTCGCGCTTCTTGTTCTTGCGATCGCGATAGGCGTAGCGCCAGCCGCGCTCGACGGTTTCCTTGGCGGCCTTCCACAGCTTGGACCGGCCACCAAAGGCACCCTTGGCGTGCTTGAGAACCTGCTTTTTCCGCTTGAGGCGGACGACGTTGGATTTTACGCGAGGCATGGTAGTCGGCTCCTCAGGCCAGGGTGAGACGCTTGATGCGCT
>CAZPON010000102.1:0-9926 GCA_964588045.1 uncultured Gemmatimonas sp. | reverse complement strand
CCCTCAAGCAGTTCACTCAGTCCTGTTCCGACTCCGCTCCGGATCAAACCCCTCCGGATACCGCTTGCGCAGCTTCTCCACGTTGCGCTGCGCAATGTCGTCGAGTGACAACCCCAGCACCGTGGCGAACGCGCCGATGTACCACAGGCAATCACCCAGCTCCTTCACCAGCGCATCCTGATCGAGCGGCGTGGCGTGGAACAGGTGCTTCTTGATGATGTCGGCAGTTTCACCCGCCTCGCCGGCGAGGCCAAGTGCCGCGTTCGCGAGCTGCTGTTCGTGTGTCCGGTCGCGGCCGAGTGTGCGGGCGGCGAGCTGTTGATATTCGTCGAGTTGCATCGTGCAAATGTGCAGTGAAGTCCGTGCGTCGCGCCACATCCGGGCGGGCGGCTATATTTCCGGCGTGACCTGGCTCCGACTCATCACCGCGCTGTCGCTGCGCGCGCTCGTCAATCCGATGCTGGCCATCGACCTGCTGCGCGTGACGTGGCGGTTCCGGCACCGGCACTGGTATCGGCGGTTTCCATTCCTGCCGCTGCCCGCGCAGGGGTACATGCGCTGGCGCATGTACACGGCGTACGGTGATGAGGCCGCGGTTCCGCCGGCGGAGGACGTGATCGCGTTTGCCCGCTGGGTGGGCCGACAACCGTAGTCGGCATCGCACCTGCGATGGACCGTCGCGAATTGTCCGACCGCCTCAAGGCGCAGGCGTACGGCCTGGGCTTCGACCTGGCCGGCATCACGACGCTCGGCGAGCCCGCAACACGCGCGCACTTCGACGCCTGGATCGCCGCCGGTCGTCACGGCGAAATGGCGTACCTCGAAGGCGCCGGCGCAGAACTGCGGCGCGATGCGCGTCGCCCGCACGAGGGTGCCACGCATGCGCTCGTGCTGGCCATGTCGTACGGCGGACGTGAGCCCAGCGGCCCGGTGGCGCGCTACGCGCGCGGTGACGACTACCACGAGGTGCTGCGCGAACGTGTGCGCGCGCTGCATCACTGGCTGGAGCACGAGACCGGGCACGCGATCAACGCGCGTCCGTACGTCGATTCGGGACCGATCCTCGAGCGCGACCTGGCGCAGCGCGCGGGCCTCGGGTGGTTCGGCAAGAACACGATGCTCATCAGCCCGCGCATCGGTTCGTTCTTCTTCATCGCGTCACTGTTCGTTGAACTGGATCTCGAACCGGATGCGCCGTTCGAGGCCGACCGCTGCGGGACGTGCACGCGCTGCCTCGATGCGTGTCCGACTGCCGCCTTTGTGGAACCGCGGGTGCTCGATGCGACGAAGTGCATTTCGTACCTCACGATCGAGCTGAAGGGTGCGATCGACGAGGCGTTGCGCAGTGCGATGGGCGAACATCTGTTCGGCTGCGACGTGTGTCAGGAGGTGTGCCCGTGGAACGTGTCGTTCGCGAGTGCGCTGCGAGAGCCCGCGTTCACCGCGCGCCCCGGACTGGACTCACGCGATGCACCAGTGCTGGCGCGCGAGTTGCTCTCGATGGATCAGGCGCAGTTCAGTGCACGCTTCACGGGGAGTGCAATGAAGCGCGCGAAGCGACGCGGCTTGGCGCGCAATGCGACCGTGGTGCTTGGAAACGTCGGCACTGCTGACGATGTGCCGATGCTCACAGCGGCGTTGCAGCACGACGAGCGACTCGTGCGCGAGCACGCCAAGTGGGCGTTAGGGTAGCTCGAGCTGGAGCGAACGGTGGCTGGTCACCTCCATGGAATTCCCGCTCGCTTGCTGCGCCGCGCGTTTCGACCGTCGTTGCACGGGTAGCGCGACTCTCGACGCCTCCACCGTTATCAGATGCCCTCGTTGTTGATTCGTTGTTCGATTTTGGCAATGTCTGCGATGATCTCCGCAAATGTTGGCGGGTCCGCGATGAACATTTCCCGCATTCGTTTGTAGTCGGCTTCCATCTGTGTGGTGAGTTCCTTCGAAGGAAGGAGGCGCAGCGTTCCCGGTTTGGCCAAGTCGTACCGCGCCTTCGATGAGTGGAAGTAGGTCGCCTTGTGCCTGGCAACATTCAGCAGAAGCTCGATGTCGGCAATCGCGTCGTCGCCCAGCGCTGCACTTGCCAAGCGCGCGAAGTCAGAATAGTGTCGAGATAGTCTTTCTCCCTCTCCTATTCTGCCGCTGCTCGCGATGGCGTGGAGGATTGTCGCCTTTTCCCACAACGTTCGTCGTGGGCTCATCACCCAGACCGTTGTACTGGGTGCGCTGAACAGGGAGGGAAATTGTTCTGCCGCGTATGACGTGATGTCTCGCCTTTCCGCGGGCCAAAGCTCGCCGCGTGCGCCGAACTCCAATCGAATTCGTGGCTTTGTGTATGCGCTACCGCCATACGAACTATCCGCCAGCGCGCGGGGGTAGGCTACGAGCAGTGTATTTGAATCGTCTCCGTCAATCTCGACATCATCGGTTGTCCAGTCGATTTCACGACCTCGCAAGAAGGGGGCAATGGTTTCCCTGACGTAACTCTCGCATTTCCCTCCCACAGCCTCGATGCGGCGTTCGCGTTCGCGCCTTGAGATCCCCTGAACGTCGGGGCTGTCTTCATCGGCGATCAGCAGACCTCGATCAACGGTCAGGTCGACATCCTCCGAGAATCGATCGATCAGGGCATACGCCTTCGATAGCGAAGTGCCGCCTTTGAATAGGAGCGCAGGTTCCTGGCTTCTCGCGTCGGAGGGTCCAGAGTGGCCGTATAGCTGCGCCAACGTCCAGCAGACCCAGAAGTCCTTCTCTACAATGACTGCTCGGCCAATACCATGCCGGGCTGAGGTCTCCTCGAAGACATCAGCCCGGTCCCTGGCGGGGAGACGTGCGAACTCGTTCACTGCTGGTGCTGCGAACCTTTTGCCATATATGCAGCTGTGATGTCGCTGATCGTCGGGCCCATCCAATCCGGCGCATGGTGCATCGCGTTCCGCAATGTTCGTATATCGGTATCAGTCAGGGCCTGTGATACACGCTGAATGTCAGCGTCGCTAAGCTTCTGCACAGCATCGCGTCCCAAGTATCGCAGTGCTTCGATGACTGCGCCAGCACCAGCAGGAAGTGCCAGGCGCTTCGGCGACACGCGCCTCAGTTTGAGATGTCGCCCTCCTACGTGTATGTCGCGGGCAGGTCCGTCCGTGATGTAGTCAGCGCGCGCCGGTACTTGAGTTGATAGCCCGAGGGCGTTTGCCGCTACTGCCCCTGTGGGACGGACTTGCGCACCTCTCGCGCGCGCAGCAGCCTTTGCGACTGCCTCCACCATGGGAGCCCGCTCTCCTACGAGAGCACTTGACCGTGGACGGTCGTACAGCCCCCTCGCGACCTTTCTGATTCTCCCTGCCAGGCTCAGCCTCCTCAATGCCTGATCGACAGCCGCTCTCGTTCCAAGGTCCAATAGGTCTTTGGCAGACCACACAGACCCCCTGGAACCAATCATCCTTTTAAGTATCCTGTCTGCAACGGCTTGCGACGCCATATAGTTTACCTCCTGTCAGAAAACTCTATATGTTTTTCTGACAAGTCAAGAGGAGGAAACGGCGATCCCTGTACGCTGTGCACTTTAGCAGCAACAAGCCAACCGCGCTCGCGTGCCGGATTTGCGGCGGGAGCGATGTCTCGACGGAATTCGCAATGACCCAGGCGTCGTGAATATTTCCATAGGTGCCGGCTGCCGTCACCGCATCCTCATCCTTCGTGGGTCGGGGCGATTTCCTCGCCGAGTGCGTCGGCAACTCGTGCCATTCGCGCTATGGCTGGACTGTCGCGATGAGGATGCGGCGCCGCGTTGCTCATGCAGCCAACACGTCTAGCTGCTTGCTCAGCATCTGCCCTGCCACCTCGCGGTCGCGTGCGTTGCCGACGCGGATAGCGTCCACCAGCGCGAGCGCGTCGTAGAGCGCCGGATGTCGGCTCGCGAGCAACGCAGCTGACGGGATGAGCGGCTGAAGCGCCGTTCCGACCACGGTTCCAATCGGCGACGGCCAAACCAGAGGATCGATGTCGCTATCGAAGACGTTCCTGAGGACGGGCGCAGCATGTGCGGTCGGCACGCCACGTTGGCGCTTCGTGCGGATGGCTGGGAAAGAGTAGCGGACACCATGAAGCAGGAACTCTTCCAGTGCTGATATGTCAACTACCAGGCCGCTTCCAGCTTTGCGAACGAGGCCCGACAACATCAAGCGCTTGACGGCCTGATGCGCAGTGCTGGGGCTGATGCTCAACTCACCGGCAAGGGCGGCAAATGTTTGACCTAACCGTAGAGCGATGCTCAGACAAACCGACACATCGATGGGCAGCAGTATTTGACGCATGATTCCTCCAGTATTCGACATACGGATATATCGCATCCTTATGTGGCAGAACTACTTACTGAGGAGTAAATTGCTATACAATCGGTATTCGGGAATATCGAATCTATAAGTGCGCTTACGACGTCGGGAGCCAGCTATCGCACCGGAAACGGGCCCTACTCTCTCGCCACCACGGTGTTGTACAGCCCGTAGTGGGTCAGGCCCTGGTGGCTCTCGATGCCTGTGTAACGGAGTGAGGCGTCTTCGTAGCGGCGAAAGGCGAACACGGCCTGATTCATGTGCTCAGTGTTGAATACCTTGAGCCGCACCAGCAGGTGGAAATCCTTAACCGTCAGACCGGTCACGGTCTGAAACAAGTCAGGTTCAATCCTGGTGATGACATCCTGCAGCGTGTTCTCCCGGAAACCGGTGAGATACATGAACGCCGGAATGCGCGTGGCGAACTTGATGAGCTTTTCCTGAACCAGCTTGCGCTTGGACTTGTATCCTTTCTCCTCGTCCGTGAGCTGCTTCTTCTCTTTGGTGGACAAGTCCTTCTTCTTCGCCTTGTCCTTCAGACCCTTCACCGTGTCGCTCTTATTGATGATGGTCTCAATGATGTTATCGCCGAGCGCGCGCCAGCCTTCGATGCGCTCCACGGCGGCCATCGCCTCCGGGTTGTCGAGGATGCGGCGCAGGGTGTCGTTGTCGACGTTCACCAACATGGCCGATTCCCACTTGCGCGCGAGCAACGTAGCCGACGTTCCGGCCATCGCGATATCGAGGATGCCGCCTGCATCAATCTGCGTCATGTTCGCGCCGTCGTAGGCCAGCACCGGCAGGAACGATCGCTTGGGGAGCTCAACACGCGGCACTGGCGTTACTTCGTTAGGAAATAGCGCCGCTTCGGGTCCTGCGGCCCGCTCCCAACTTCGCGAACGAGCCCGTTGCCCACTAGGCGGGCGAGTCGGGTGCGCGTGGCCCGGGAGGTCAGGCCAATGACGGAGGCGATCTCACTCGTCAATCTGCCCGCGCCGTCTGACAGCCCGTCTACAATGGTCTGGTCAATGTCGTCGAGGGTGGGGCGGTTGACCTGTGTGGTGAAGATGGTCACGCGGAACCTCGTCGAGATCTCCTCAAGCCGCGGGTCTGGCAGCCCGGCCTCTCGGCATGCGGCGGTCATGCGCTGAATGCCGCTTCCCCACTGCTCGATGAGGCCCAGTGCATGGAAGACGCGCCCGATCACTCGGTTGCGGAGCTTGGAGATGCCATGCTGAAGGTCTGCGACCGTGAGGCCGAACGGGAGCAGACCCGGGTTCTCGATCTCCAAGCGGTCGTCGAAGATCGAGATACGAATCGGAGCGCCGCGCTGCGCATAGTCCGCGTGCGCGACCGCGTTGATCACGGCTTCTCGTACTGCGACGGGGGGCAGGTTCCATCGTTCCGTTCGACGGACCTTACCGATCTCGGCGCCGTGGAGAGAGTGCTTCTCGATGAACCCAATGGCGGCGTCGATGGCGGCCACTGGCAGCCCCCTAAACTCAGCCCCATCCAAGATCTTGGCCTTGTCGTGGCCCGCGAAGCGTCCCGCTTGGATCCAGGCATCCGGGAAGTGGCGCTCGCGCTCCCGACCGAAGAGCAGCACGCCGCCGACCGTCGGGACGGTGTGGCCCTGATGCGTGGTGAGGAGCCGCAGTGTCTCAAGGTCGCGTTTCCGGAGCGTCCGGGTTGGCTTGAAGGACTCGGAAGCAGCTCGGAAGTCGAGCGCTTCCGAGCCGAGGTCGACCATCGGCTGCTCGTCATAGGTCTCCCCGCGAGAGGTGCGGCGGAGCTCCTGCAGCATCTCCGCGTCGGCGCGGCGGTTGGTCGAGCCGACACGGACGTAGGTGCCAGACTCCGCGCCCTCGCGCTTGAGATAGTGCGGGCGCCCGGCACTCGGGTGCACCTGGACGGCGATGAGCTGCGTGCGGCGCCACGGCAGGATCTCGATTTCCGGCAACAGCCGCGGCGCAATGGAATCGCTCACAATGTTCGCGATGCGCTCCTCAACATCGAGGGCCTGTGCTACGCCTCGCACGTTTCGCGTGCGATCTTCGACCCCCACAAGCAGCGTGCCGCCAGCCGTGTTGGCGAAGGCGACCAAGGTCTTGAGCACGCCATCCGTGGAGGACAGGTCGCGCTTGAATTCGAGAGTCTTGCCTTCCGGGCGGGTGAGGATCTCGACGAGGTCCATATGCTCGGAAGTATGCTACGAAGAGCGGGAGCGGGCAAGCTTCCGAGTAGAATAGAGCTATGGGTGCGCAAGAGGTCGACGGCGACCTGACTCAGCGCAGCGTACTGCAAGCGGAATCGCAGCGTTACATGGATGGGACGGCCCAAGCTGCACCCGCCATCGGCTGATCGACTCGGCGACGCTGACCCGGCGCCGCGTCACGCACCTGATCGGCTGGCTGAAGGAGGCGCCACATGAACGTCGGCGCCTCTCGCATTGCCAACCGTCGCGCCGCTCAGTATGGTTAGCCCATATGAAGACTACGGTCGAGATATCCGATGCCCTCTTCGAGAGCGCGCGACGGCTGGCGACCCGGCGTGGGAGCACCATGCGCGCCCTCATCGAGGAGGGGCTGCGCGCGGTGCTGCAGGCGCATCGCACCACCCCGGCGCGCTTTGCGCTCCGCGATGCGAGCGTCAGCGGGGACGGGCTCGTGGACGGCGTCGAGCTGGGCGACTGGTCGGAGGTCCGCACGCTCATCTACGACGACCCGGCGCCGTGATCGCGGTCGATACCAACGTGCTGGTGCACGCGCATCGACAGGATGCGCCCTTCCACTCAGCCGCCCGCGCAACATTGGAGGAACTGGCGGCCGGCCCGGCCCCGTGGGCCATTCCCTGGCCGTGTGTGCACGAGTTCCTGGCCATCGTGACCCATCCACGCATTCTTCGCACACCGACTCCCCTCGCCGCCGCGTGTGATCAGGTCGACGCGTGGCTCGAGGTGCCTACGCTCGGGTTACTCAGCGAGGATCGGGAGGCACATTGGCCGAGCCTGAAGCCGTTGCTGATCAGTGGACGGATCGCGGGTCCGCGCGTGCACGATGCCCGCGTCGCGGCGCTCTGCCTGGCGCACGGCGTGTCCGTCTTGCTGAGCGCCGACCGGGACTTCAGCCGGTTCCCAGCGCTCGACGTGCGCAATCCGCTCGTGTAACCGACGGATCGCCCCCAGGCTGGCTTGATAATTTGTCAAGTACTTTGTAGTATAAAGTAAGCGGCATGATACCGACTCGCGCTCCATCGATGCCTGTAACTCTTCTTGCGACACCACGGCGTATGACTCCTGCATGACGCAGCCCTCCGGCGAATTCCTCGAGCTCCAGGCGGCACTCGCCGGCGAATACTCCCTCCAGCGCGAACTCGGGCGCGGCGGCATGGGCGTCGTGTATCTCGCGCGCGACGTCCAGCTCGACCGCGACGTCGCCATCAAGGTGCTGCCGTCACACCTCGCACAGGTGGCCGAGTCGCGCGAGCGCTTTGTGCGCGAGGCGCGCACCGCCGCCGGACTCTCACACCCGCACATCGTGCCGATCCATCGCGTCGGCGAAGCCGGCGGCTTCGTGTTCTTCGTCATGAGCTATGTCGAAGGCGAGACGCTTGGTGAACGACTCCGCACCCGTGGTCCGCTGCCCGCGGACGCAGCGACTCGCATGCTGCGCGAGGTCGCGTGGGCACTCGCCTACGCACACGGCCGCGGCATCGTCCATCGCGACATCAAGCCCGACAACATCCTGCTGGAAGCGGGCACGGGCCGGGCGCTGGTCACCGACTTCGGCATCGCGCAGAGTGTGGCGCAACAGAGTCCAACGACGGATCCGGGGATCATCGTCGGCACCGCGAACTTCATGAGTCCGGAGCAGGCCGCGAACCAGCCGCTCGACGGGCGCAGCGACATCTACGCGCTCGGTGTCGTCGGGTATCTCGCGGTCAGCGGCAAGCTTCCCCTGGAGGCGTCGAACCTGCCGGCATTGATCATTCGACAAGCCTCCGAACCCGCACCCGACGTGGCACGCGCAGCGCCAGGCCTGCCATCGGTGCTGGCGGCCGTGATCGACCAGTGTCTCCAGCGCGATCCGTCACGCCGCTTCATGGACGGCGAGGCGCTGGCCGCGGCGCTTGCGCCTTCACCGGACGCGCGGCCCGCGCTGCCGCCGATGTTGCGCGCGTGGCTCGCCGCGCGAAACCCGCTGCTCGTTCCCTACCTCGGGTGGTCCGGGTTCTTCGGCTTCCTGACGACGGCGAACTTCTTCGTGTGGGTGTCGGGCAACCGGCCCGATGGACCAGTGGACATCGTGTGGCTTGCCGCCGTCGCCTCGTTGCCACTGCTGCCGATCGTCGGCTTCCACCTGAATCAGGCGCGCCGTCAGTTCCGCGCGGGCTACACCCTCGCCGATCTCCGTTCGGCGCTCGAGGTCGCACAACGCGAGCGGAAGGAAACAGAGGCGCTGGCCTACACCAACGAGCCGAGCACCGCCCTTCGCGCCCTGCAACTCGGCACGATTGCATCGGCGACGTGGCTTGCCGTCACCTTCGTGCTGGTCGCCAACGACGTGCTCCATGAAAACCGGGGCGGCCTCGCGTACATGCTCGCACCCGTGCTGAGCACGATGCTGCTGGGCGCGGTGAGCAATGCACTCGACGTGCAGTTCATTCCCGCCAGGATTCGCGACGCATTCCAGTCGGGAATTCGCGAGCGCCTCTGGAACAGCCGAGTGGGGAAATGGATTGCGCAACGCCTGGGTGCTCCCGAACAATCGCGCGTCGTGGGTGGCGGAGTGTTCAGACCCACCGAGGCCGCGCTCAGCGTTGCGGCCAGCGAGTTGTTCGCCGCGCTGCCAACGGCGTTTCGCGACGGGCTGGAGGAATTACCCGCGACGCTCGCCGCACTCGAGGCTCGTGCGGCCGAAGCGCGCGCCGAACTCGACGTGGTGGCGGCGCTCGCACCGCTCGGGTCGAACGACGCCGATGTGCTGGAGCGGCGTCGTTCGGTGGCATCGAAGAATCTTTCGGAGAGTGTCGCAGCCCTGGAGCGACTTCGCCTCGACCTGCTGCGCCTGCACGCCGGCTCGGACAACCTGGCGCCGCTCACGACGCTGATCGACGCCGCGCGGTTGCTCAGCGACGACGTAAGCCGGCTGGCCGACGCGCAACGTGAAGTCGACGACGCCATCGCGCAGCGTTCGCGGCCGGGCTGAGGCGTCAGCGATTCTTCGGCGGCTTCTGCTACACGCTGGCCAGCACCGGCAGGCCGCGGATCTTCTCCTGCCACTCCTTCGGCCCGGTCTCGTGCACGTTGCTGCCAGCCGCATCCACCGCCACGGTCACCGGCATGTCCGCGACATCGAACTCGTAGATCGCTTCCATCCCGAGGTCGGCGAACGCCACCACGCGTGACGCACGAATGGCTTTCGACACGAGGTACGCCGCGCCACCGACGGCCATCAGGTACGCGGCCTTGTGCTTGCGAAGCGCCTCGAGGCCGACCGGTCCGCGCTCGGCCTTGCCGATCATGGCAATGAGGCCGGTCCTGGCCAGCATCATCTCGGTGAACTTGTCCATGCGCGTGGCGGTGGTCGGTCC
>CAZPON010000101.1:0-9943 GCA_964588045.1 uncultured Gemmatimonas sp. | reverse complement strand
CCACCGCCACCCGCCGTGACGGCGCCACCGGAGGTGAAGATCGGCTGTCCGGTCACCTCGGAGATGCGCCGCGGATTGGCCGTCCACGTATCGCGATTGCCGCGTTCGATGGACGTCTTGCCCATCGAATAGAAGTTGTAGAGCGTGTTCTCGCGCAGGCGCGACGCGTAGTCGAGCACGGCGCGATTGAGCGAGATGGAGTAGTCGACCGATTGCCGCAGGTGCCACGCTTGCGGCGCGATCGGCATGGCGAGATCTCCGCCGGGTACCTGTCGGTTGGCGACGAACGGGATGCGCATCGGTGTGGGGCTACCGATCATCTCCGTCAGCACGGCAATCGTGTTGTGGAACGTTGCCGTGTTGCGCAGGCCGCCGTTCCACCAGCCGTCGTACGGACCGCCGGAGCGCATGGTCGCGCCCGGCTTGTCTTCCACCACGAGCCGCGTGTGCATCGCCGCGCCAAGCGACTGCAGTCCGAGGATTAGCGCCGGATGCAGGTTGAAGTTGTACGGATCACGCAGCGGCGGTGAATACACGACCGTGCCGGCCGGGCCGCTCTGGTGATGGTTGTACAACAGCTGCGGATACCACTCGCGGAACAGGACGCGATTCATGTTCTCCGTTTCCGCCTGCGTGCTGCCGAAGAAATCGCGATTGTTGTCGTGGCCGATGTACTTCTGGTAGAGGCGGGGCAGGTTGGCGAGCGAACGCTCGGTCGGCACGCTGTTGCGCATGTACCAGTTGGCGACGAGTTCGTTGCCGTCGGGGTTGGCATGCACGAGCAGGAGCACGCAGTCGTTGAGAAACCGGATGGTTTCCTCGTCGGTGCGGCTGGCCATCTGGTAGACCATCTCGCCGAGTTGCTGCGCGCCGAGCGTTTCGGTGGCATGCAGGCCGCCATCGATCCACACGACCGTGCGTCCCTCCCTGGCCAGCGCCCGCGCCTGGTCGTCGGTGAGGCCTTCGGCGTGCGCCAGTCGGGACGAGATCTCCTTGAGGCGTGCCAGGTTCCGGTGGTTCTCCGGCGACGTGACGATGGCCATCAGGTGTGGGCGCCCCTCGGCGGTCTTGCCGATCTCCACGATCTTGATGCGATCGGACTCCTTCTCGAGCGTGCGCCAGTAGCCCGAGATCTGCGTGTAGTTCGCGAGGAAGTAGTCGTCCCCGAAATTCGCGCCGAGCGCTTCCTTGGGCGTAGTGATTCGCGATTGCGCCGCAAGCAGCGACGGCATGGCGCAGATGAGGGCAACGCCGACGAGCAGGATCACTCGGCGAGGCAGGGTGCGGAAAGCGGGCATCAGACGATCTCGCGACTCGGGAATCCGGCGGGGGGACGCACGTGTGAATCTGCGCCCGCGTCCGCGGCGCCTCAAGGCATCCGCCGCAGAGGGTGACGGAGCGGTGGGTCGAGGGTGCAGTTTTCGGCATGTCCAATTCCCTCGCATCCGACGATTCCGCGCGCCAACGCATGCGCCGCATGCGGCGTTGGCAGGCGGCTGCGTCCCTTGTCCTTCCTGCCATGCTCGTGGCCGGTGGTGCACACGCCCAGCCTGCTCCCGAGTATGGTCCCCGCAACGGCACGCTGGTCATCGTGGGCGGCGGCCAACTGGACAGCTCCGGCATCATCGAGCAGTTCATCGCGCTGGCCGGCGGACCGTCGGCCAAGATCGTGGTGGTGCCCACTGCCGGAGGCAATCGGCGGCCCGATGGCACGCCCATTGTCTACGCGGACTCGCAGGTACTGGCCTCGTGGAAGAAATACGGCCTGACGAACGTGCACATGTTGCACACGCATGACCCGAAGGTGGCCGACACCGAGGCGTTCGCATCGATGCTCGATGATGCGAAGGCGGTATGGTTCGTGGGCGGCCGGCAGTGGAACATCGTGGACTCGTATGCGAACACGCGCACGTTCCGGGCATTCCACGCGGTCCTCGACCGCGGTGGTGTCATTGGTGGCAGCTCGGCCGGTGCAACGATCCAGGGGGAGTACCTCGTGCGCGGCGCGGTTGCCGGCGCCCAAATCATGATGGCCCCGGAACCCGAGCATCAGCAGGCGTTCGGGTTCCTGCGCCGGTCGGCCATCGATCAGCACATCAACACGCGCAATCGCTGGAACGACCTGCAGGAAGTGATGGCCAGGTTTCCGAACCTGCTGGGTATCGGACTCAGTGAAGCGACGGCAATCGTCGTGCGCGGCGATCAGTTCGAGGTGATCGGCAAGGCGCAGGTGGCCATTCACGACCCAACGCATCCACGGCCGGTTGGCGAAAAGCCGTACTTTGTGCTGCAGGCCGGCGACCGGTACGACATGAAGGCGCGTCAGGTGGTGCGGTAGTCTTCCGCCGAGGCCGCGATGGGGGCCACATTCTGGTGGTCGAACATCGCGTCCCCGAACCGCCGGAGCACTCCCGCATGCCTCGCTCAACTGGTTTCACACGCTGCCTCGTCGCGTCCTTCACGCTCCTGCTGACGCCCCAGGCCGTATCCGCGCAGTCCTCGCCGCCCCGCAACACCTCCGCAAGTGCGACGGCCATCGCGCCGGAGATCTACAGCGCGCTCCCGTGGCGCTACATCGGTCCGGAGGGCAATCGGTTCACATCGGCGGTGGGCATTCCCGGTGACCCGCATACCTACTATGTGGGTGCCGCGTCTGGTGGCATCTACAAGACCACCGACGGCGGCGTGAACTGGGCCGCGATCTTCGACGACCAGCCCGTGCAGTCGATCGGCTCACTCGCCATCGCGCCCAGCGATCCGAACGTCGTGTACGCAGGAACCGGGGAAGCGCACATTCGCAGTCACATCTCGATCGGCCAGGGCGTATTCAAGTCGCTCGACGCCGGAAAGACATGGACCGCGATGGGGCTCGAAAAGACCGGCCGGGTTGCGCGCATGATTGTCCATCCCACCAACCCCGACATCGTGCTCGCGTGTGCCCTTGGCACCGCCTATGGACCGCAGCCCGAGCGCGGTGTGTTCCGGTCGACCGACGGCGGCGCCACGTGGACGAAGACGTTGTTCGTCGACGAGAAGACCGGATGCTCGGATCTCGCGATGGACCCGCGCAACCCGCGCGTGCTGTTCGCCGGCATGTGGCAGATCGAGATCCATACCTGGGGGCGCGAGAGCGGCGGACCCGGCAGCGGACTGTTCATGTCCCGCGACGGCGGCGTCACGTGGAAGCGCCTGACCGGGCGCGGGCTGCCAACCAAGCCCGTTGGCAAGGTGGCGCTGGCGATCGCGCCGTCGAATCCCGATCGCATCTTCGCGCTGATCGAGACCGGCGATGGTGTGCCATGGAACGGCGAGGCGACGGAAAACGGCCAACTGTGGCGTTCGGATGACGGCGGCGAGAACTGGTTGCTGATCAACAAGAGTCGCAATGTCATGGGTCGCGCGCACTACTACTCGCGCAGCGTCGTCAGCCCGGACAATCCGAACGAGTTGTACTTCCTCACGGCATCGTTCGCGCGCTCGATCGACGGTGGGCTCAACCTCACGACGTTCGCCCGTGCCGAGGCGCCAGGCGGCGATCATCACGACATGTGGATCGACCCCACCAATGGGGCGCGCATGATCGTCGCGCACGATCAGGGATTGTCGATCTCGAACAACCGCGGCAAGACGTGGTTTCGGCAGCGCCTCACCAACGCACAGATCTATCACGTGACGGTGGACAACGAGATCCCGTACAATGTGCTGGGCAACAAGCAGGACGAGCCGTCGTATCGCGGGCCAAGCAACAGTCGCGTCTTCGGCGGTGGCGGCGCGGCATCGCTCAACAGCGGAATCATTCCGCGCGGCATGTGGCATTCCGTTGGCGGTGGTGAAAGCGGCTGGGCGACTCCGGACCCGACCAACTCGAAGTTGATCTGGTCGACGGCCTCGGGATCGGGCATGGTTGGCGGCATCGTGGTGCGATTCGAGCAGGACCGCCGGCAGTTCCGCAATGTCGAAGTGTGGCCGCAGCAACTCAACGGCGTGCCGGCCGATCACAAGTACCGCTTCGTGTGGGACGCGCCGCTGCACATCTCCCCGCACGACCACAACACGATCTACACGGGCAGCCAGCATGTGCATCGCACGCGCAACGGCGGGCAGAGCTGGGAAGTGATCAGTCCCGATCTCACGCTCAACGACAAGAGCAGGCAGGGAAGCTCGGGCGGCCTGACGCCCGACAACATCGGCGTCGAGTACTCGGGCGTCGTGTACGGATTGCAGGAGTCACCGAAGACCAAGGGCGAGATCTGGGCCGGCACGAACGACGGACAGCTGCAGCTCACGCGCGACGATGGCGCGACGTGGACCAACCTGACAAAGAACATTCCGAACCTGCCCGTGTGGGGTTCGCTGCGCAGTGTGGTGCCCTCGCGGCACGTGGCGGGCACCACGTACCTCACGGTGGACGCCCATCAGGAAGACAACCGCGATCCGTTCGTGTATCGCACGACCGACTATGGCCGGACGTGGAAGTCGATCACCAGCGGACTGCCCCGCAACATGCTCAGCTACGCCAAGGTGATCGCCGAAGATCCCGTTCGGCGCGGGCTGCTCTACCTGGGCACCGAGAACTCGATCTTCGTGTCGTTCGATGACGGCGACACGTGGCAGCCGCTGCAGAACAACCTGCCCCATGCGCCGGTCTCCGGCATCGTCGTGCAGGAACACTTCAGCGATCTCGTGATCTCGACCTACGGCCGCGGATTCTGGATCATGGACGACATCACGCCGCTGCGGGAACTCACCACGGCGGCGCTGGCACAGCCGGTGAGCTTCTTCGCGCCGCGCGCCGCGTATCGGTTCCGGCCCATCACGCCCACGTCGACCACGTACGACGACCCTACCGTCGGGCAGAACCCGGCCTACGGGGCCTCGCTCACGTACTACCTGAAGGCGCCGGTGAGCGGCGGTGTCACCATGACGATTGCCGACGCCAAGGGCACGGTAGTGCGCTCGATGCGCGGCACCAACCGGGCCGGTCTCAATCGCGTGCACTGGGACCTGCGCTACGATCCGAGCAGCGAGTTCCGGCTGCAGACGAGCCCGATATACGCGCCGCATATCGTGCCCGGCCCGGAAGGACGTGTCGCGCCGGGCACGAGTCAGCTGAGCATTCTCGCGCCGCCGGGCACGTACACGGTGACGCTGCGCGCTGGCGGGACGGAGCAGTCGCAGCAGGTCGAGGTGCGCAAGGACCCGAACTCCGGCGGCACCGAGGGCGACATCGCGGCCCAGACCACCGCGTTGCTTGCGCTGCGTGTACACCTCAACACCGCCGCCGATGCCGTGCGTCGCGTCGAATCGGTGCGCGTGCAACTGGACGCGGTCGCCCGCACGGTCGACGACGCGGCCATCCGGAAGGCGGCCAGCGATTTCGGCACGCAACTCACCGACGCCGAGATGGCGCTGGTTGACCTGCGTCAGACGGGTGAAGGACAGGATGGCGTGCGCTTCGGCTCGAGGCTGGTGAGCAAGATGGGATATCTCGCGAACGGTATGGCGTCGGGGGATTTCAAGCCCACCGACCAGCATGAGGAAGTGCGCACGATCCTGGGTGACGAGCTCCGCCGCTCGCTGCAGCGCATTGACACGCTGCTCGGCGCCGAACTCGAACGGTTGAACGCGCTGCTGCGTACCCGAAGCATGCCGACGATTCTCGTGCCGACACCCAAGCCGGTCGGCATGTAGGGCGTTCCACATCCTGAGTCCCACGGTACTTGGCGCATGGGTGCGTGCCGGAGTATGCAGCAGACGATGATCGCCGCCGTGTTGATGACGGTGGTGGCCGCGCGCGAACTGAGCGCACAGCCGCCGCAAGCCGTCACGGGCGAGGCGGCGCGTCGTGCCGCGCGGGACTATCGCCAGCAGCATGAGGGCGCGATTCTCACCGAATTCGCCGAGCTGGTGTCGCTGCCCAACCTGGCCAGCGACTCGGTGGGCATCTGGCGCAATGCGAACCATCTGCTCGCCATGCTGGCCTCACGCGGCTTCACCAACCGGCAGCTTCTCACGGTGCCGGGGGCTGCGCCGGTCGTGTACGCCGAGCTGCAGGCGCCCGGTGCCACACGCACGCTCGTGCTCTACGCGCACTACGACGGCCAGCCGGTCGATGCAACACAGTGGTCCAGTCCGCCCTGGCAGCCGGTGCTTCGCACGGGCGAAGTGAAGGCCGGTGGCCAGGTGATTCCCATTCCGACGGGCAGCGGTCGCGTCGACGGCGAGGCGCGCCTCTACGGCCGGTCGTCCGGCGACGACAAGTCGTCGATCATGGCGATCCTCGCGGCGCTCGATGCCATGCGCGCGTCGGGCCTCGCGTCGTCGGTCAACATCAAGGTGTTTCTCGAAGGCGAGGAGGAAGCGGGTTCGGCGCATCTCGAGCAGATCCTCACGAAGTACAAGTCACTGCTGACCGGCGAAGGGTGGCTCTTTTGCGATGGACCGGTGCATCAGAGCGGGCGGCAACAGTTGTCGTTCGGACAGCGCGGCGTGATCGGCATGGAACTCACCGTGTTCGGCCCGTCTCGCGCGATGCACAGCGGACACTACGGAAACTGGGCACCGAATCCGGGCGCGCTGATCGCCAATCTCATTGCCAGCATGCGCGATGACGACGGACGCATCAAGGTGCCCGGCTACTACGACGACGTGACGCCGATTTCACCGGCCGAGCGGGCTGCGATTGCCGAGTTGCCGACGTACGACTCCACCCTCCGCGTGGCGCTGGGCCTTGGCCGCACCGAAGCCGGCAACGCATTGCTGGCCGAGCGCATCATGTTGCCCGCGCTCAACGTGCGCGGCATTCGCGTGGGAGGGGTGCGCGAGGCCGGGTCGAACACCATCGCCAGCGAGGCGTATGCGTCGTTCGACTTGCGACTGGTGCCGGCGCAGGATCCGGCGCGCGTGCGCCGGCTGGTGGAAACACACATGCGCGCGCAGGGGTACTTTGTTACGAACGACAGTGTCACCGACGCCATGAAGCTCGCGCACGGCAGGGTGGCCCGGGTCGAGTGGGGCGGGGGATATCCCGCCACGCGTGTCGCGATGGACGGTCCGTTCGGCAAGGCGCTCATCAGCGTGCTTGGTGATGGCGCCAGGGAGACGCCGCTGGTGAACCCGACGATGGGTGGCAGTGGGCCGACCTACCTGTTTCAGCAGGTGCTCGGTGCGCCGATGATCACGCTGCCGATCGCCAACTACGATGACAATCAGCACGCCGCCGACGAGAACCTGCGCGTGCAGAACCTGTGGGATGGCATCGAACTGTACGCCGCGCTTCTCACCGGCATCGGCAGGGCATGGGGCCCTCGTCCGGTTCCGTGATCCCGCAACACAAGGACGTCGCATGATCGTTACATCGCATCTCCGCGCGCTGATGGCGCTGATGGTCCTCACGACGGCCGGCGCGATTGCGCAGGCGCAGGCGCCGGTCAAGGCTGCCATCCCGACGGCTGCCGCGCTGTCGCAGGCGCAGAAGGGCAAGGCCGCCGCCATCCCGTCGCCGGCCAGCATCCTGGGCTGGGAGCCCGGCACTGACCGCAAGCTGCCGAGCTGGAAGCAGGTCACCGACTACTTCGCCGCACTCGACAAGGCGAGTCCGCGCGTGACCGTGCGCACGCTGGGCAAGACGACACTCGGCCGTCCCTTCATTGTCGCCTTCATCAGCGATCCGGCCACCCTGGCGAACCTGCCCAGGTACCAGCGCATTCAGCAGCAACTGATGGATCCGCGCCAGCGTGCGGCCAATACACGCGCGTCGCTCATCGCGCGGGGCAAGAACGTCATCCTCATCACGTCGAGCATTCACTCCACGGAGGTGGGCGGCTTTCTCACCCCGCTGGTGATCGCGGAGCGGCTGGCACGCGCCGACACACCTGAGGCGCGCGAAGTGCTGGCGAACACGATCGTCATGCTCGTGCCCAGCCAGAATCCCGATGGCGTGGACATCGTGGGCGACTGGTATCGCAGCACGCTCGGCACGCCGGCCGAGGGCACCGGCCCGCCGGCGCTCTATCACTACTACACGGGACACGACAACAACCGCGACTGGTACGCGTTCACGCAGAAGGAAACCCAGTACACCGTGGACTCGCTGTACACCCCGTGGGTGCCGCAGATCGTCAACGATGTGCATCAGCAGGGCGGGGGCGCCGGACGCATCTTCATCCCGCCGTACATGGACCCAGTCGAGCCGAACATCGATCCCGTGCTCACCGCCAGCACCAACGCCCTCGGCCTGGCAATGGCGTGGCGCATGATTGCCGAAGGCAAGTCCGGCGTGTCGACCAACGCGTCGTACGACCAGTGGTCGCCGGCGCGTCAGTACTCGCTCAATCATCGCGGCGCGCGCATCCTCACCGAAACGGCGAGTGCGCGCCTGGCCACACCGGTCGATGTGCCGTTCGCGCAACTGGGCACAGCTCGCGGTTACGACGCGCGTGTGTCGACGTGGAACCATCCGGCAGTCTGGCCGGGCGGCCGTTGGGGTATCGGTGATATCGTGTCGTATCAGGTGAGCGCGACGTGGGCGATGCTGGTGGAAGCCGCGCGCAACCGGCTGGGGTGGCTGGAGAGTTACGCCGCCCTCGGCGAGCGTGCGCTGGCTGCGAACCATCCGTGGACCACGAGCGCGGTGCCAACGGTGTACGTGATTCCCAAGGTGCAGCGCGATCCGGCGGCGCTCACGCGACTGCTGTGGACGCTGCAGCATGGACAGGTCGAGGTGTACAACAGCATTCCCGACGGCAACTATCTCGTGCCGATGTTGCAGCCGTTCGGTTCGTACGCCAAGGCCTTGCTGGAACGACAGGCATATCCGAACCTGCAGGAGTATCCCGGCGGACCGCCCAAGCGACCGTACGATGTGACCGCCCATACGCTGCCGCTGCTGTTCGGTGTGGACGCGCAACCACTCACCAGCCCCGGCATCGCGCTTGGCCCGAAGGTCAGGCCGGTGGCGGCGCCGGCGTACGATGTGCCGGGCCTGAGCGGCACCAGTCGCAAGCGCATCGCGATCTACCAGAGCTACAGCCCGTCGATGGACGAAGGCTGGACGCGCTGGGTGTTCGACGCCAATCGCATTCCGTTCACCACCGTGCACGACAAGGACATGCGGGCCGGCGGTTTGCGCGCACGGTTCGACGTGATCATCCTGCCCGACCAGTCGGCGAATCAGTTGCGCCGCGGCCTGGGCGCGCCGTATCCGGATTCGCTGCGCGGCGGGCTTGGTGACGCGGGTGCGGCGGCGCTCGGGGCATTCGTGAATGCCGGCGGCAGCTTGCTGGCGTTCAATGACGCGAGCGAGTACGCCATCGAGACCCTGTCGTTGCCGGTGAGGAACGTGCTGGCCGACGTGCGCAGCACCGACTTCTACGCACCGGGATCGCTGCTGAACGTCGAGATCGAGCGCTCGCATCCGGTGGCGGCCACGTTCACCGCGCCGGTGCCGGCCATCTGGTTCGAGGACAGTCCGGCGTTCGACATCACCGATGCGACGCGGGCAACTGCCGTGGCCCGCTACCAGTCAGCCGGCGACCCGCTGCTCTCCGGCTGGCTGCTGGGCGGCGCGCGCCTGAACGGCAAGGCGGCCCTGGTGGATGTCGCGGTGGGGCAGGGACACGTGGTGCTGTATGGCTTCCGTCCGCAGTACCGGGCGCAGACCAATGCCACGTGGCCGCTGATCTGGAGTGCGATCCTGCGTTAGGTCGACTCGAAGACGCCGAGGGTTGTGTTTTTTCGCACGGCGTCCCACGGAAAGCAGCGGCCGTTCATGGCGACGTACACGCCCGGCTCGAGCGTCTGCACGAACGACAATGCACTGCCCAGGTTGAACAGGCCGTCGGAACTGCCGAACGCGTAGGGGACCATCGCGCCGGTCAGCACGATGGTCTTGCCGGTGATGCTGCCGGCGAGGACGCCGGCCGTCTCGACCATGGTGTCGGTG
>CAZPON010000100.1:0-10186 GCA_964588045.1 uncultured Gemmatimonas sp. | reverse complement strand
GTACTGGCTGAGCGCCATTTCCTTGCCCTTCCCGGGATTGCGGAAGGCCTCGGGTGTCACGCCCGCATACGCGACAACCACTTCGCAATCGGGACACACATGCTCGACGCCGGCTTTGTACCCGGCCTCGAACTTGTGGATGAGTGCGATGTCCATGCCGCCGATGAATCCGATTTTCCTGCTCTTGCCAACGAGTGCTGCCAGCGCGCCCACGAGGAATGAACCCTGTTCTTCGCGGAACTTGAGTGCGACGAGGTTGTCGGGCATTGGCAGCGGATTGCCGGCGGCGTCGGTGGACACCGCATAGTCGACGTCGGCAAACCGCACGTTCGGATATTCCTTCGCCAGCGTGTTGACGTCGTCGGAGAAGATGAAGCCGACGCCGATCACGAGATCGGGCCCTTCGGCGGCCAGCAGGCGCAAGCCCGCCTCACGGTCGGAACCTTCACCCGGCTCGATGTACCGCACACGCGCGCCAAGTTCCCGGGCGGCGCGCATGCCGCCCAGGTACGCGCCGTCGTTGAACGACTTGTCGCCGCGACCGCCGACATCGAACACGATGCCGACGTCGAGGCCTTCAGTGTTGTCGGCTTTGGTCGCGCCCGATGGCGTGATGGCGAGCAGCGCGACATGGGCGAGAAGCAGCGCCCCGATCAGGAAGAGGGTCCGTCGCATGACCCGGAAGGTTCGCCCCCCGGCCAGAGGGAGGGAAGGGGCTGCGCTCAACCGCTATCGGGTGGCCGGTGTGATCCTCCAGAGCCCGTTCAACATGTCGCTCGCGAACACGCCGCTGCCGGACCAATGCACGCCCCAGATGTAGAGCGGCACCGTCCCCGTGAACACGGCCTTCTCGCGTCCCATGAGGTTCAGGTCGCAGCGGCCGTCAGGCAGACGTTGCACGGCGGTGCAGCCTCCCAGATCGCCGCGCACATCGAGCACCCGGACGCCGGCGTTGTAGTACGCGGCATACAGGAGACCGCTGTTATCGTCGACGCTGAAGTTGTGCGCGCCTCCGCCTGGCACCGTGTAGCGCGCCACCTCAACCTGTACCGGGAGCGCTGTCAGGTCGACCACATGGATGTCACCCGACGAGCTCGAGCCGATCGCGCCGGGTCCCTCCTCACCCACGAACAGGTATCGCTTGCTGCCGTTGGCCGGGTCGTGAAACCACCACACGTTGTGCACCTGGCCACCCACCGTCGCGAGCCGCGAGATGCGTGCCGGCGCTGTGATCGAGCCGCCAACCCCACCGCCGCCGATGTCCCAGATGCCGACGCCGTCGTTCCATTCGGCCGTGAACAGCAGTCCGTCGCGCACAAAGACATCGTGGATGAAGGGCGCCCCCATCTGCAGCGACGCCACCGTCACGGGCTGCGCGGGATCGGCGAGGCTGACGATGACCAGTCGCGCCGCCACGCCGTTGCCAGGATCGATGGCGCAGAACGCATACAGCACGCCGTTCACCCGCGCGATCTCGGCGGTGTGCACACCGGACTGCAATTCCCCGCCGCTCGTTCGCGCCAGCAAACGAGCACTGCGCGGGGTGTCCAGCCGGTAGATGGCCAGGCCGCCGTTCGGGTTCGGCTCGATGGCGGCCACCAGCAGTGTGCCGTCATCGGAGACTTGCACGTCACCCAACGTGCCCGCATCCGCGACGATGATGGAGTCCACCAGCACAGGCACGTTGGCCGATACATCCCAGATCTTGATGGCATTGCCGCGGCCGGTGGCGCTACGCGTGCCCCACGTGGTCGTGTAGGCCGTGGTGCCGCGCACCCAGAGCTCGGCGGTGTAGCGATCGGGGACAGCGCCGAGGCCCAGTGACGTCAGCGTCACGGGTTCGGTTGGTGCCACCGGCTTCTCCGGTTCCGTCGGCGTATCGTCGTTGTCGCCGCCGCAGCCAAGCACCAGGGCAGTGGCGGCGACGAGCCAGACCGGTGTGCGCATGACGTGAATCTGCATCACGGACCGGCGGACAGTGCGCCGTAGCGGCCCATGCGCGCACGCATGTCACCAAAATGCATGCGCACGCCCAGTGTCATCGACCAGAGTGTGCTGGCGCCATAGAACTCGGCGGGCACGAACACCGTGGGCGTGCGTAGCGCCTTCGGGTGCGCGCGTGCGATTTCGACGATGGGCGTCAGGCGCGCGAACGTCAGGCCCGGCGGCGACATCGCCGGCGCGGCAACGTGCACCGTGCCGACCGTCCATTGCGTGATGCCAAGGATCTGGAAGTCGATGTGACCGGCGGCAATGCGGAACGGATCGAGCAGGCGCTCGTTCTCCGGGCGATCGGTGCGCTCGGCGCGCAACCCCAGTCCCCATCCGCGATGTTCGACAAGGCCCTCGGCCAGCACGCTGTTGAAGCGGAAGACCTGCGACGACCCGAACCCTTCGTCGGTGCGCGCAAACTCCACCAGCAGGTACCGGCGGTCGCCGCGCGTCGTGTGGCCGGCGGAATCGGCGCGCATGGCGTGGTGGTGCATGCCGCTCGCGGTGTTGTCGTTGCGCCGGCGATCGATGCGCAGCGAAGCACTCGTCTGCGTGTGATCGTACGCGCCACCCTGCGTGATGCCGGGCGAACGCACGAACGCGCGACTCGCCTGCAACTCGATGCCGGCCGCTGGCATCACGGTGACGCGCGTGGCGTGCGAATCACCGAACCGGCTCCACTGCGGCGCCGTGAACGGATCCACCGGCTCGTCGCCGTTGAAATAACCGTGCTCCAGTGTGCCGCCGCGCGCCGCATGGCCCAGCCGCAACGCGCCAGCCACCTGTATGCGCTCGATGACCTGCGCGTGATGGTGGTTGACCGGGTACTTCACGAACGGACGCACCATCGGATCGTCGGTGCCATAGGGTGTGAAACCCTTGCCCGCGGCCAGCGATCCGCGCACGCCCTTCAGTGATGGTGACGTCGCTGACAGCATCACTTCGTGCACGAGCGTGTGCGGATGCCGGCGGTCCACGTATCCCTCGCCGTAGATGCCCGCATTGAGTTCGCCGCGGCGCAGCGTGTACCCCTCGAAATTCAGGGTGCCGGCGAACGCGAACGGACCGCGACGGGCGCTGGCCATCACGTTCGGCTGCGTGAGGTAACCGTCGGTGGCGCCCTCGCCGAACATGGCTGGCGACGCGTGGGTGACGGCGACGATGCCCATGGCGCCCAGCTCATACGACGCGCGCGCGCCGGAGGACTGGCCTCCAACGCGCGCGCTGAACAACGGCAGGATGACGAGGAGCGTCGCGACGTGCGCGAACGGTCGTCGCAACCTACTTGAGCGGCTTGTACCGATAGGCTGCGACATTGGCCGCAGCGGCCTTGAATGCCATGCTCTTCGTCTCATCCTTCTTGATCGGTCCCACCTGCTGCGTGGCCGTTCCGACCACCGCACCCTTTGCGTCGAGGAACTCGACCGTGACGTCGTAAGTGCCGTCGGCGGCTCCCGCCTGCTGGAACTGCAGCGTCAGCGACACTTCCTGCGCACCGCGGGCAAAGCCGGCGACTTCCACCTTCACCGGCAGGCTGTCGGCGATGGTCATGTACTTGATCGTGGAGTCGTTCCAGGCCTTCCGGTCGGCCGCCGCGGCGTCCATCGCGGTGCGTTGCGCTGCCGTCGGCGTGACGCCCTTCTTGACTTCGGGCATCTTCACCGCCTTGGCGATTCCCTGCGATGCGTACGCGAACATCATCCAGGCGTCGTAGTTGTTGGGGTCGATGGCCACCAGCTTCCGCGACGGATCGAACATCTTGTCGAACTCGTCCTTGCCGTAGTATGTCGCGGCGAGGTTGCGCAGCGCGTCGCGGTTGTTCGGATTCCTGGCGATCGCGGCCTCGTTGAGCGCGATCGCGTCATCCGACTTGTTGATGCGTGTCGCGATCACGCCGGCCATCGTCAGCGCCACGTCGGTGTATCCGGCGGGCTGCGCAATCATGTCGGCGTAGATGGTCGGGATCGAGGCTGAATCACCCGCCAGCTTGAGGGCGTCCGCCCAGCTCTGCATGATGTTGGGCACATCGGGGCTGTCCGGCGTCGCGGCCATCAACGCCTTGAAGTTCGCCGAGGCTTCCTTCGCGAGCGCCTGCTGCTGTGCCCCGGTCGCGGCCTCTGCGGCTTCGAGCTGGTTCACCGACAGCAGGTACAGGCTGCTGTTCTTGAGGTCGCGATACGTGGTATCGGTTCCCGCCGCGGTGATGACCTGCTTCCAGTTCTCGATGGCGCCGGCCCGATCCTTCTTCTGGTTGGCGACGTTGGCCAGGACGTAGAACGGATACGGATTTTCCTTGGACAGCAGCATCGAGCGCTTCGCGTACAGCTCCGCGGTGTCGAGCTGGCCGTTGCTGCTCGCGTCGAGCGCGCGCCGCGTGACCGCCAGCCAGACTTCCGACTGCCGAAGCCCCGCCACCTCGCTCTCGCACGCCGGCGCGAGCGCGACGATCGCCTTGTACGCCTCGTCGAGCCTGGCGACCAGGTCGATCGTCTCCGTGGGATTCGTCAGCATGCCGATGCTGCCGCGCGTCGGCGTGTAGCCCGTGGGCTCCAGCGCCCACATGCCGATCGCCTGCGTGATCCGGAGATTGTATCCGTTCGGATTCCGCGCAAACCGCTCCGGCTTCGTGTCGAGCTCCTTCATGACATCCCGGAGCGCCGCCTGCCGGACTTCCGGTGACGTGGCGGCACGGGCACGCTGGATGGGAAGCTCCATCATCGCGAGCTCCTTGGGCGAGTTGGCATCGAGCTGACACGAAGGTGCGACACCGCCCGGCTGTGCCGAAACGCCGGCAGGCGCAATTGAAAGGCCGGCCACCAGACCAGCGGCCACGGCACGGCGCGCAAACGACAGACGCATGACTGCGACTCCTGAAGGGAAAGAGAGAATGCACCTGGGCGGGACCGCCAACTGGCATCGGCGCATCAGAGTCCTTTGATTCAAAATACTATGACTGAGCGGATCCGCACGCGGTTCCTTGTGGTGGGAAGTGGCGTGGCCGGGCTCCACACAGCGTGGCGTGCCTCGGGCCATGGAACTGTGACGCTGCTCACCAAACGGACCCTCTTCGATTCGGCGACTGCCTATGCACAGGGCGGCATTGCGGCCGCGCTCGGTGCCGGTGACTCACCAGAGCTCCACCGAAGGGATACGCTCGCCGCCGGCGCGGCGCTGTGCGACACCGAGGCCGTGAAGGTTCTGGTGGAGGAAGGCCCCGCCCGGGTACGGGAGCTTCAGGCCGCCGGCGCCCGATTCGACCTCGACCCCAACGGGGCCTTCAAGCTGGGCAAGGAGGCGGCCCACTCGCGCCACCGGATCGTCCACGCCCAAGGCGACCAGACCGGCGCCGAGGTGGCCCGGACGCTCGTGGCCAAGGTCCGGGAATCCAGCGACATCGCCGTGCACGAGACGGCCCGCGTGCTGGAACTGCTCCTCATGGAGGATGCCGACGGGGTGCGCTGTGCGGGGGTCCGGGCCAGCCTTGCCGGCCAGGCCGTCGAGATCGTGGCCGATGCCACGATTCTCGCCACCGGCGGATGCGGACAGATCTATCGCCACACCACCAACCCGCAGGTCGCGACCGGCGACGGGTACGCGATTGCGCATCGGGCCGGCGTGCGACTGGCCGACATGGAGTTCGTGCAGTTCCACCCGACGGCCCTCGATACCGCGGAGAATCCGCTCGCCCTCATCTCCGAGGCGGTACGCGGTGAAGGGGCGGTCCTGCTGAACGGCCGTGGGCAGCGGTTCATGCCCAGGCGGCATCGTCTCGCCGAGCTGGCCCCGCGCGATGTCGTGGCCCGCGAGATCTTCCGCGAACAGCAGGAGCATGGCACGGTCTTTCTCGACGCCACGAATCTGGGGGCGCAGTTCGCCGAGCGATTCCCCGGGATCTTCCGGATCTGTCGGGCTCGAGGCATCGATCCCTCGCAGGAGCCGATTCCGGTCACGCCGGCGGCGCACTACATGATGGGCGGCATCGTCACCGACCTGGCGGGGCGGTCGAGCCTGTCCCGGCTCTATGCCGTCGGTGAACTGGCGCGCACCGGTGTGCACGGCGCCAACCGGCTGGCGTCGAATTCGCTCCTCGAGGGGCTGGTATTCGCCGAGCGTGTGGCCCGCGATGTGATCGAAACACCCGAGGGGCTGGCGGAGCCGGACGCGTTGCAATGGGCCGTGCCGGCCCTGGATGATCGCGGCGCGGCGCAGGTGGCGGCCGACGAGATCCGGCAGGTGATGTGGGACTACGCCTCGATTGCGCGCACGGCGCCGGGGCTGCGACGTTGCGTCGAGCAGTTGGCCGCCATTGGCGAGCGGCTGCCGCCGGGCGCGACCGAGGAACGGAACCTCCACACGACGGCGACGCTGGTGGCAGAGGCGGCGCTCATGCGCAAGGAGTCGCGTGGAGGGCACTACCGCAGCGATTTTCCGAGGACGCGGCGGAAGTGGCAGGATCGACACATTACGTGGTAGACAGAAGACAGAAGACAGAAGACAGAAGACTTGAGACTGAAGACTGATGACTATCCTCGAAGCCCACTACGATCCGGCCCTGGCCGAAGAGATTCGCGCGCTGGCCGCGTCGCGCAACGCCGTCATTCTCGCGCACAACTACGAGCGACCCGAGATCCAGGATGTCGCGGATTTCGTGGGCGATTCGCTGGGGCTTTCGCGCGAGGCGGCCAGGACGAGTGCCGACGTGATCGTGTTCTGCGGGGTGCACTTCATGGCGGAGACCGCCGCGATCCTGTCGCCGGCCAAGACCGTGTTGCTTCCGGATCTCGCGGCGGGCTGCTCGCTGGCCAGCACGATCGACGCGGAGCAGTTGCGGGCCTGGAAGGCGGAGCATCCCGGTGCCGTCGTGGTGGCCTACGTCAACACGACCGCGGAAGTGAAGGCCGAGAGCGACTATTGCTGCACCTCGGGCAACGCGGTCGAAGTCGTGAATGCGATTCCCGCCGACAAGGAGATCCTGTTCCTTCCCGACATGTTTCTTGGCGCACACGTGCGTCGGCTCACGGGGCGTGCGAACATCCACGTCTGGCTGGGCGAGTGTCATGTGCATGCGGGTATCGATCCCGAACACATCAACCTCACGCGTGCACAGCACCCCGGCGCCGAGTTCCTCATCCATCCGGAGTGCGGCTGCGCCACGCCCGTGGTCGAGGCGATCTCGGCCGGCGCGATCAGCGGTGACGACGTGCACATCCTCTCCACGGAGGGCATGATCAATCGTCCCGCGAAGTCGGACAACGACACCTTCATCGTGGCCACGGAAACTGGCATCCTGCATCGTCTGCGGCGCGCCAATCCCACCAAGCGCTTCATCGCCGCCAACGACCGCGCGCAATGCGCGTACATGAAGGTGACGACGCTTCCCAAGGTGCGCGATGCGCTCCTGTACATGCAGCATCGCATCACCGTGCCGGATGACATTGCCGCCCGCGCCCGCACGTCCATCGAGCGCATGGTCGCGATCGGCGGTGGCAGCACGCCCAGTCCCTTCGGTCCCGAGGATCCCGGTGAATGAGTGAGTATCATCCGCCACTGCGCCCCACGCCGCCCCGGTCGCGCGAGGCGGTGCGCCATCGCACGATCACGCCGCTGGACATTCCAGCCATCCGGTTGCCCCTGGCATCAGCGCTGTCCTTTCCCCTGAGTTCGGACGAACTCCGGCTGCGCGTGCGGATGGCATTGGAGGAGGACCAGGCGCAGAACGACGTGTCGACGCTGGCCACGGTGGTCAGTTCACGGCATGTGCGCAGCACGCTGGTGGCGCGCCGGGACGGCGTCATTGCCGGAACCGCACTGGCCGTCGAGGCGTTCCGCCAGCTCGACGCTGGCGTCACGATTCGCATTGGTGCCGAGGACGGCATGCGCGTGGCGGCGGGCGCGCAGGTGCTGCACCTGACGGGCAACGCGCGCGGCATGCTGTCGGCCGAACGCGTGGCGCTCAATTTCCTCCAGCATTTGTCCGGCATCGCCACGATGACTGCGGCATTCGTGGCGCTGGTGAAGGGCACGTCGACCCAGATCCTCGACACGCGCAAGACGCTGCCGGGGTGGCGATCGCTGCAGAAGTACGCCGTGCGTGCCGGCGGTGGCGTCAATCATCGCATGGACTTGCGCAGCGGCGTGCTGATCAAGGACAACCACCTCGCGGCCATCGGCGGCGATATCGCCATGGCGGTCGCGCGTGCGCGCGCGCTGGCGCTGCCGGGTACGCCGATCCAGGTGGAATGCGACACCCTGGCGCAGGTTGACCTCGCGCTGGCAGCGGGAGCCGACAGCATTCTGCTGGACAACATGTCGCTCGGCATGCTGGCCGACGCCGTCGCGCGCTGCAAGAACCGCGCGATCACCGAAGCATCCGGCGGCGTCACGAGCGCCACCGTCCGTCGCATCGCTGAAACCGGTGTCGATCGCATTTCGATCGGCGCCCTGACTCATTCCGCACCCGCCCTGGATCTTGCCCTCGATTTCGAGGGCATGTGAGCGTCGCCATGCCCGTTCGACTGCCGCCCGTCACCGACCACGCAACACGAGTCCTGCTCGAGGGGATCGTCGACTACGCCGGCCTGTTTCCACCGGCCGCACTCGCGATGGCCGGCGCCGTGCGCAACTACGCGCACTACCGTGGCGGCGGCGCCGGCTGGATGCTGGGACGCTTCGTCTGTCCCGCCGATGCGCTCGAGGTCTTCTCGCGATTGGCCGACCCGCTGTTGCCGCGTGATGCGGGTGCGATCCCGTGGCGCCTGTCGGCCACCGCCAGCCCGGATGTGGCTGCGGACATGACGGCTATCGCCGCCTTCAACGAGCGGCATCGCGTGTGCTTCGAGGAATGCGGCGCGTTCGTCGACGCCTATGAAGTGCGCGTGGCCAGCGCGCAGGAACTGACGGCGGTCGACGCCATCGTGCCCCGCGATCTCACGACGTACGTCGAGGTGCCGTATGCCCTGGCGGGCGAGCTGTTGCCGCAGGTCGCGGGCACCGGGCGTCGCGCCAAGATGCGCACGGGCGGTGTCACCGCCGATGCCTTTCCGTCGGCGGAATCGATGGTCGCATTCCTGCAGGGCTGTCTCGACAACGAGATTGCGGCCAAGGCGACCGCGGGCCTGCATCATGCCGTGCGCGGCATCTATCCACTCACGTACGCACCGGACGCGCCGTCGGGCACCATGTACGGATACCTGAATGTGTTCCTCACGGCCGCCCTGTTGACCGACGGCGCAGACGCCGCGCTTGCTGCGCGCCTGCTGGAGGAAACGGATCCGGCGACGTTGTCGGCCACCGAGCATCGGATCACATGGCATGGTGCGCAGGATCCGGTTTCGCTGGATCGACAACTGCTGCAACGCGTGCGCGAGCAGGTGCTGGTGAGCTTCGGCTCGTGCTCATTCACCGAACCGGTGGACGAATTCCGCGCGCTGGCGTGGATATGAATCCGGTGCACGATGCCACGACGGATCCGGCACTGCGCAGTTGGGTGCCGAGTGCCAATGCACCGGACACGGACTTTCCGATCCAGAACCTGCCGTTCGGCGTGTTCCGTCGCACCGGTTCACAGGAGGCGCCGCGTGTCGGCGTCGCCATTGGCGACCGCATTCTCGATGTGGCGGCGTGTCTCGCGGCCGGCCTGTTCGACGACACCGACGACGAGACGCGCGCCGCCGCTCGCGCCTGTGCATCACCGGCACTCAACACGCTGATGTCGCGCGGTGCGGGCGCCAGGCGCGCGCTGCGTCGTGCCGTGTCCGCATTGCTGTCCGGACAATCGCCGGTGCACGCGCAACAGACCGCGATGCACGCGCTCATCGAGCAGCGGGACGCCGAGCTGTTCCTGCCGGCGGTGATCGGCGACTACACCGATTTCTACGCATCGGTGCATCACGCCACCAACGTCGGCTCGATGTTCCGGCCGGACAATCCGCTGCTGCCCAACTACAAGTGGGTGCCGATCGGCTATCACGGACGCTCCTCGACGATTGTCGTGTCGGGCACGCCGATTCGGCGGCCAGCGGGACAACGCAAGGCGCCGGATGACGCGGCGCCCGGCGTCGGCCCGTCACGTTCACTCGACTACGAAGTCGAACTCGGCGCATTCGTCGGTGCCGGCAACGCCATGGGCACGTCCATTGCATTGGCGGATGCCGAGCAGCACCTGTTTGGCGTGTGCATCCTCAACGACTGGTCG
>CAZPON010000099.1:0-10210 GCA_964588045.1 uncultured Gemmatimonas sp. | reverse complement strand
GCGTGGCCTTCTTCGCGCCGGCCAGGAGATTGACTTCGATCATCATGTCGGGTTCCTCACGCGGCGACGCGGAGAGCGAGTCCCACGGGGAGCATCAGGAGCGGCGCGACTTCATCGGTGGAGAGGAACTCCATGGCGCCGTCACGCACGTTCACGCGCGCCAGGGGGTTCGCCAGTTGCACGGGCATGCGGAGGCGCTCGGACAACCAGGGCAGGAGGCCGGGGACGCGGGCGCCACCGCCGCAGGCAAACACGCCGCGGATCTGGCCGAAACTGCGTGAGGACGTGGCCAGAAACGTCGCCGCGCGTTCCATGCCGATGGCGATCTCCTCGCCGCGGATGCCCACCACGCCGTCGAGTGCCATCGTGCGATCGAAGCCGCGCAACATGGCTTCGGCGTCGTCGCCGGGAATGCCGTGCTCGCGCTGGAGATCCTCGCGGAAGCGCCGCGTGCCGACGTTGAGGTCGCGGGTGAGGATCGGCACGCCGTCATCGAGGATGTTGAGGTTGGTGGCTTCGTTCCCGATGTTGAGCAGCGCCACGGTGCCGTTCATGGCGTCGGGGTGGTTGGCCTCGAAGGCGTTGTGCAGCGCGAACGCATCCACGTCGATGACAGCCGGCGGTGAGCCGGCGTCTTCGAGGAGGTGACGCTTGGCTTCGACGAGGTCGCGCTTGGCGGCGACGAGGAGCACGCTCATCTCGAGGCCGTCACCGGCCGGATCGAGGATCTGGAAGTCCAGTTCCACCGACTCCATGTCGAACGGCACGTGCTGCTCCGCTTCCCAGCGCATCAGCTCGCGCGCCTGCGTTTCCTTCACGCGCTCGATGGAAATCTTCTTGACGATGACATCGCGTCCACCGACGGCGGCGACGAGGCTCTTCGTCTTCACACCGGTGGCTTCGAGTGTCTGCCGGATGGCGTCGGCAACGATTCCGTGGTCCATCACTTCGCCTTCCACGATGGCGGTGTCATTGAGCGGCGTGATGACGACCTTGACGAGCTCTGGCGAGCCGCTCGAATGATCCATCACCACTGCCTTCACGAGACCTGATCCGACATCGAGACCGACGGTCAGTTTCTTTCGACCGAAGAACGCCATGGCTATTAGGGGTGCGATGTGGTGGTCGTGGTGCTGCCTGACGCGCCTGCGAAACGCGATGGCTCGGGCACTTTGACCTGTCCAATCCGGACGATTCTCCCAACTAACGACCGGCCTCTCACGAGGTAACGCTCACCAGAGGGGGGCGCCCGGGCACGACTGCCAACTCTGTGACAGTGTCGGCCCTTCACGCGGATTTCATGACTACCACGCGCTTCTCTCGCTTCACATATCGTCGTGCCCTCCTTATGGACTGTTCCACACGCCGAACGGCGTCGTTCGTGGAACGGCCACTGCCGCGAGCGCGCGTCCGGCGAGACACGGCGCATACACGACCCGCGTGCCGGGACCGAGCGAAGAGCCGAGCGCCGAGTGATCGCGGACGACGAGGGCACCGTGGATATCGAGTGTGCCGGCGGTGGCGCGGAGGGCGCCGCGCACCACCAGCATGCCGTCGACCCGCAGTGCACCGTGCACAGTGAGATCGCCGTCGACGGCGAGCAGGCCGACGTGTCGCGAGTCGCCCTCGAGTGTCACGCCACCGGCTGCGGGCATCACGGCGGCGCGCCAATCCGGCAATGCAGGCACCGTTCCCAGCGCCGTGGGTGTAACGGTGATCGAGCGCGCGCGAAGTTGGGTGAACGCGTCGTCCACGCGCGCGCCTTCTTGCGCGCGGACGGCCGGCGTGAGCGTGACGGTCGCCCCGAACAGCGTCGGCACACCAGCGACGTTGAACTGAGTGGCAGCGATGGCATTTGTGCTGGCGCTGTCACGCAGGGCACCGCAATCATCACGCTGCGGGTCGTACACCTGCGGCAGATCCCGTCCGTCGATCCGTGACGGCCCGAGCACAACGGGCCCGAGTACGGTCACGGCCCCAAGCACGGGTATCTCCGGCGGCGCGAGCTGCACCACCCGCATCACGGTTCGGCGAATGCGTGTGGCATCCCCCACTGCGCCTGTGGGCACATCCGATGGCGCCAGCGACGTGCTCCACGAATGCTGCGCGACGGCGTGCACGACAGCGGTAAGCGGTGCAGTGCGCGTGATGGCGCGTCGTACCTGCCATCCGGCGACCGGGGTCGACTCGAGGACGGCGCGCGCACCGACAGGCATGCTGGCCATGCTGTCGGGCATCCATTGGCCGAGTGATGCGACGAGTTCGGCGTCGGCAAGGTAGAGTGCCCGCTGGGCATCCCAAGTGGACCGGGCGCCGCGCATGGCGCGCCAGGCGGCCTGCTGCAGCGAGGCCGAGAAGGTGAGTATGAGCAGCATGCCGATGAGAACGAGCGGCAGGACCATGCCCTGCCGAGCGCGCCTTACCGTGCGGGCAGACCGTGCGTATCGGCGGCCGCTCATGTGCCACCTCCATGCGCACCGCGCAGTGCGACCTCTATAAAGACGGAATCGGTGACAACCGTTGCTGGCGTGGCGCGTCCGGCCTTGCGGGACGCGCGCAGGGCGATGCCGACGCGTGCGGGCGTGCCCGCCGAGTCGTCCCGGATGGCTGCACCGCTGGTGTCATGTACGGTGATGACCATGCCGAGTGCGCGCGCGGGGAGCATGGGTCCAGCGACGGGCTGTATGACATCCCAGCCGGAGGGTCCGCGGGTGCGTCGTCCGAGGAACCAGTCGCCGTCGCTGGCGCGGTAGAGGGAGTAGCGGGTGCGTCGTGTGAGGCGCAGCGGGGTGCCGATGGCCAGTGTGCCCGGAACGGGCGTGGTGACGGTGATGCGATCGTCGTGCAGCGCGCCGGCGGGATTGAGCGGCGACCCGGCGCACGCCGTACCGGTGGCGAATGTGCGCACGGTGAGTTCGACACGGGCCAGCGAGTCGACCGGTGTGTCGCCAGCGAGCCACGCGAGGACGCGATCTCCAGGTTGCGGCGGCTGGTTCCACATGGCCGCGAGCGCGTCTGCACCGTTCGCGTGCACGTCGGCCTCTGCGGCGGGATCGGCGGCGACGACACCGATGCTGGTGCGATCGGCGCTGACCGCGCAGGTGATGCCGATTCCCACGGTCGCCTCGAACTCCACGGCGGTGTCGCTCCAGGCCACCACATCCCGCGACCGCAGGCCGCGCAGCTCGCTGGCCAGCACGCTGCTGGCGTGCCGGAGTTCACGGGTGGCGCCGAGTGCCCCGTCGGTGCGCACGACCGCGCGGTGAACGCCGAGGAGGAGTTGGACAGCGACTGCGCCCAGGAGCGCGATGAGCGGGAGGGCGACGAGCGCGTCGATGAGTGCGGAGCCGCGCCGGGTCATGGGCAGAGCCTCGCGGCGCGCCAGACGAGGTGTGTGGTGCTGGCGCCGTTGAGCGCCGACGTGGTCAGGGCGGCCTGGACATCGCGCTCGCGCCAGCGTCCGCGTGACCGTTCGCTCCACGACACTTCCACCAGTGGCAGCGCATCATGGCCCGCGGCATCGCCGGACGGGCATGGTGCAGCGATATCGGTTTCGACGCCCTGCACGCCCAGCGACCAGGCGGCCGACGTACCGCGCGCGGACAGTGTGGACATCGACACGCCGCGTGCCAGCGCCACGACCACCATGGCCGACGCATCGAGCAGCAGCATGGCGACGAGGCACTCGACGAGAAGTCGGCCACGACGCGAACGTGTGCGCGTGCGCACACGCGATGGAAGACGGGAAGAAGTGAACACATCGGCACGATAACGTGTGCCGACGAAATCGCTTCACCGATTCATTGCGCGGACGGCTGTTCCAACGCACCGCCGAAAACGGGCGCATCCTTCGGTGTCACCGACTGGATGGCCGCGAGGCCGCTGGCGTGCAGCGGCAGCAGGATCACGAACGCCGCGCCCCCTTCACGCGCGCGTTGCACCCAGATGGTTCCGCCGAGATTCTCGATCGTGCTGGCGACGATGGCCAGGCCGAGTCCTGTGCCCTTCCCCGGCTGCTTGGTGCTGAAGAACGGTTCGAAGATGCGCTCTTCGTCTTCCGTCGCGACGCCGGTGCCGGAGTCGGCGATGATGATCTGCAGGAACCGATCGGGCGACTCGGGTCGCGCCAGCCAGGCCAGTGCGCGCCGGCTGGGACGATGTGTCCAGCGTTCCTGCGCGCGATCGGTGCGCCGTTTCTCCGACCCTTCGCCGAACGCCGAGACGTCGTTGATCTGTGTGCGCAGGGCGATAAGCCCTTCGTGATCCATGGCGTCGACGGCATTGAGCATGAGGTTCACGAACACCTGCTCGAGGTCGTGCCGTTCGGCGTACACGACGCCGGTCGGCGCCTCGAGGTCGACGGAAATCCGGTAGCGGCGTGTGATGCCCTGATCGGCCAGCAATCGCAGCACATCGGCGATGACTTCGTCGACCACGACCGGCTTCGGTGTGAGGCGACGCGGGCGCGAATAGTCGAGCAACCCGCGCATGATGCGATCGATGCGCGTGATCTCGCGTTCGAGCGCGTCGAGCGGCTCGGTGGTGCCGGGCACGCCCTCGGTACGCATGCGCAGCAGGTGCGCATAGTTGGCGATGGCCGAAATCGGGTTCCCGATTTCGTGCGACACGCCGGCGGCGATACGGCCCATCGTCGCGAGCTTTTCGACACGCAGGCGCAGCTGGTGGGAGGCGAGCAGTTGCTCGGTCATGCGGTTCACGCTGCGGCCCAACTGGTCGAACTCGTACGTCCCGCCCGGCGGCACCCGACGGGACGTATCACCGCTCGCGATCGCCTCGGCCGCCGCCACGCTGGCGGCCAGCGGCTCCTCGATGAGCCCTGCCACTTGCCGGCGGAGGACGCTGGTCCACACGGCCGAGACCAGCAACAGCAGCACCAGCACCACCGGCCAGCGCAGGCCGTCGGTCAGGAACTCCGTGACCCACATCGTGACGATCACCCCGACCAGCGCGAACACGCTGACCGCGACGACGGCGATGGTGAGCCGGTGATGAATGCGCGGAAGCGGTTTCTGGTGCACGGCAGACGATGCAACCTGGGCGCTCGGCTGGCAACTCCACCGGGGGTTGAAGGCCTGGAAACGCATGAAGGGCCGGGCAATTGCCCGACCCTTCGATGCCCCGGCCCGGATCGGCCGGTGATTCAATCAGGTACCGCTTACTGGCACTTCGGCTCGCCTTCCGCGGCGCCGCTCGGCACCGACGTGCCGACACCGATCTCGCAGGTCTTCGTGGACGAAGCATGCTCCGCCGTGGCCGACCAGCCGGTGGCCGTGCCGGTGAAGCTCAGGGTCACGCCCGACGAACCGGTCGGCGCGACGTAGCCATCGTACGTGTTCTCGTCCGAGAAGAACGCTTCGGCGGACGACACCATGTTCTTCAGGTCGGACTTCATGGCGGTGATGTACGCCTTTTCCTTCGTCTCTGCGAACTTCGGAATCGCGATCGCGGCCAGAATGCCGATAATCACGACCACGATGAGCAGTTCGATCAGGGTAAAGCCTTTGCGGGTCCGGGGCATGGAACAATCTCCGATGGGGGGTCTTTCGCTACTGGCCCGTAGGTGGAGTCCAGTGCGACACCCAGCACAGTGGCAACCTGCAGGCCAGACTCGTGGCATCAGGCTAACACATTCAGCATCAATCGCTTGCACCATTTCATTGCACCCGTCATCCGGGTATTGCCTCTCTCGTTTCGCGAGGATTCATGCAGCGTGCAATGGCGTGGCCAATCGGCCGTGCTTTTCTGCTGGTCCGCTGTGGTGACAGCTGGTGCACAGCGTGTGACGCGGATCGAGAGTATGGAGTCGGGAGTTCTTCACTCCGAGTCTGGAGTATGGAGTTGTGAGTAGGGGGTACGGAGTTTGTGTGCGGAGTCGGGAGCAGGGAGTGCCCACACGGTCGAACTCCTTACTGCCTGCTCCAAACCCGACTCCGTACCCCCTACTCACAACTCCATACTCCAGACTCGGAGTGAAGAACACCCTACTCCATACTCACCCCTAATTGCAGGCAGGCTCGGTCACCGTTGCGCCCGGCCCGCGCTCCACCACACACACCAGCCCCGGCGCGGACGGATGGGTCGCGGTGGCACGCCAGGCGTACGCCGACGCGGTGAACGTGATCACCGCGCCGTTGGACCCGCGTGGCACGGGGTAGTTCTCGTACGTGCCGTCCTGCGAGTAGTGCGATTCGGCCGCCGAAACAATCGTGCGCAGGTCGGCGACCATGCTGCCGACGAACGCCTTGCGTCGCGTGGAGACAAAGCGCGGCACGACGATCGCCGCCAGGATGCCGAGGATGATGATGACGATGAGCAGTTCGATCATCGTGAACGCGGGTCTGGAGCGCATGGTCAGGCCTCTCCGTAGCGGGCCAGCTTGCGATAGAGCGTGGAGGGGTCGATGCCAAGCATGTCGGCCGCACGGCTCTTGTTGCCGCCTTCGTTCTGCAGCACCCACTGGATGTAGGCACGCTCGATGGCCTCGAGTGTAGGCGTCGTCGGGGTGCGCTCGCTCACCAGCGGTTCGGCACGACGCGCCGTGATGCGTTCCGGCAGCGATTCGGGCGTGATCACGTCGTGCGTGGACAGGATCACCGCGCGTTCGAGGGCGTTCTCCAGCTCGCGGACGTTGCCCGGCCACTGGTACGCCTGCAGGATGTCGAGCGCGCCGTCGCTGAGCGTCTTGGCCGGCTCGTTGCGCAGGGTCGCGCTTCGGGCCAGGAACGCGTCGGCCAGCACCGGAATGTCGTCGGCGCGATGGCGCAGCGGCGGAAGGTGCACGGCAATGACATTGAGGCGGTAATAGAGATCGGCGCGGAAGTGGCCGCGCTTGATTTCGTCCTCCAGGTCGCGATTGGTGGCCGCGATCACGCGCGTGTCGATCGCCTGCGCTTCGGTGGCGCCGACCGGGATGACTTCGCGCTGCTGCAACACGCGGAGCAGCTTGACCTGCGTGGACGGCGTCGTCTCGCCGATTTCGTCGAGGAAGAACGACCCGCTTTCGGCGGCGGCGAAGAGGCCCGTCTTGTCCTTGACGGCGCCGGTGAAGGAGCCCTTCACGTGACCGAACAGTTCGCTCTCCAGCAGCGACTCCGGCAGCGCGCCGCAGTTGATCGACAGGAACGATTCGTCGGCGCGCGTCGACAGGTCGTGGATGTAGCGCGCGATGACTTCCTTACCGGTGCCCGACTCGCCCGTGATGAGCACCGTCGAATCGGTGGGCGCGACCGTCTCGGCCAGGCGAATGACGTCCATCCACGACTTGCTGCGACCGATCGGGCGGTTCGACGTGGTGCGTTCGTGCCGCCGGATCTCCTGCTTCAGCACCTGGTTCTCCGCCCGCAGCTTGCGATGTTCGGCTGCGCGCCGGAGGATCGCCAGCAACTCGTCGTTGCGGAACGGCTTCTGGATGTAGTAGAACGCGCCTTCGTTCACCGCCTGCATGGCCGACTGCAGCGTGGCTTGCGCGGTCATCAGGATGACCGGTACATCGGGATCGACCTGGCGCGCCGCGCTCAGCACCTGCACACCGCTGACATCCGGCATGCGGACATCGGTGAGCACGATATCGGGACGCAGTTCGGGCAGGCGCTCGAGACCTTGCTTGCCACCCAGCGCCGTGAACGGCACGAAGCCTTCGGTCTTGAGGAGAATGCGCAGCGAATCGAGGATGCTGGATTCATCGTCCACGACCAACACGCGCGGAGCGTCGCCTGCGTGTGCAGGAGCAATCACGATGCAACTCCAATGAGGGGGGAACCAGCGGGCAATACGACGGTGAAGCGCGTGCCGTGTGGCAGCGCGTCGACGAGCACCACACCGCGATGGGCCTCGACGGCGCGGTGCACCACCGGCAGGCCCAGGCCCGTGCCACCGGGCTTGCCGGTCACGAAGGGCTCGAACAGGCGGTCACGCAGATCGGAAGGAATGCCGACGCCATCATCGCTCACACTGATGGCGAGCAGGGGCACATCCATCGCCAGCGCGGAACCGGGCAACCGATACGTTTCGGGCGCGGCGCGCTGCACGCGCACCTGCACGGTGCCGGTGGCGCCAACCGCCTGCACACCGTTGAGGACCAGGTTGAACACGGCACGATGCAGCAGGTCTTCGTCGCCATCGAGCGATGGTGCGTCCGGATCGATATCGATGGCGATGGTGACGCCCGGCGCGCGATCGGGGTGCGACGCGGCCAGCGCCGCGGCCGCCGTCACCATGGCGCCAACGTCGAGTGATGTCACGCGCGTGACGCGCGCGCGCGCGAAATCGAGAAAATCAGCGAGCAGCCGGCTCAGTCGATCGGCCTCGCGCACGACCAGTCCGTGCAAGACGCGCTCGTCGTCGTCAACCGGCAGGCCCGATACGTCGCGTCGGCGGGCCAACTGTTCGGTGGCACTGCGAATCGACGCCAGCGGATTGCGAATCTCGTGCGCCAGCGACGCACTCAGCTCGGCCACGGCCTGCAGCCGTTCGGCGCGCACATGCAGCGCCTGCAGTCGCTTGCTGTCCGAAATATCCTGGAAGATCGCCGTCGCACTGTGTCGCACGCCGCCATCGGCCACATCGGACACGGTGGTCGTCACGCCGATCTCCACTTCCTCGCCCTTGCGACGAATGCGGCCCTCGGCGCGCGTCATCCGCACCCCGTCGCGCGACGACTGCTCGAGCGCGCCCGCCAGATGCGGCGAGATTTCACGCAGTACGCCAAGCACGGGCCGTCCCGTGAGGTCTCGCAATTCGATGCCCAGCAGGTCGGTCGCGGCCGGATTCGCATACAGGAGGCGGCCGTCCACGTCGACCGTGATGATGCCCGACCGGATGGTGCGCAGGATATCGGCCGCCTCGAGCTGCACCTGGACCAGGCGCGCGGCCAGCTCCTCGCGGCCAGCCCCTGCCTGCCGCAGGCGCAGGGCCACCAGGCCGGAGCCAATCGCGACCACGGCAAACACACCGATCTGCACCGCCATGCCGTTCGGGGCGTCGTTCGGGCGCAGCCACAGGATGTCCGCCGTGTACAGCACACACGCACCCGCCGCGACGGCCAGCCCACCGCGAAACGGCAGCAGCAGCGCGGCGATGGCAATCACCAGGATGTAGAGGGCGGCAAACTGGGAGTTCCAGCCTCCGGTGATGTGCACGATGGCCGTGACGAGGCCCAGGTCGATGGCGCACTGGAAGCCGTAAAACATGGGGCCGTGCGGCCGCTGGTCGATTTCGCCGTACATGGCCGACCCGACCGTGGCCAGCGTGGCGACAGCGAACGCCAGGGTGGCAATGAGCGTGTCGTTCGGCTCGGCGCGGTTCCACACGAACACCGCCGCGACCAGGATCGCGCACGAGAGCACCACCCGGCCCAGCCAGACCCAGCGCACCATGCGGCGAGGGTCGAGCATTTCCTGGATGGCGACCTGCGGATACGCGGGGGTGTATCGCACCGACGAATGACGCCGGCCGCCGCGCCCGGCGCGCCGGACCGGACCGGAAGAGGGGATGGTCGCGTCGCCGGGGGCGATTTGCAGGATGCACGGGGCGTCTCGCCCCACGGTCTTGCAGATTGCATGAGTCCGGGTGACCCAGTACCCTGACGAACGACCCCCCTGTCCGTTTCTTTTCGGAATGATCGTGACCCAGTTCGCCAGCCAACTCCCGGACGACTTGACGTTTTCCTCCGGAGCCCTGCGGCTGACGCTCGTGCTCTTTCTGGTCCTGCTCAACGCCTTCTTTGTCGCGGCCGAGTTCGCCTTGGTGGCCGTGCGACGCAGCCGGATCGACCAGATGGCCGCCGAAGGCGACCGGTCGGCACAGGTCGTCCAGCGCGCCCTCGCGCAACTGGATCGCTACATCTCCGGCACGCAACTGGGGATTACCCTGGCCTCGCTGGCCTTGGGCTGGATCGGCGAGCCGGCCATCGCGGTGCTGGTGGACCGGGTGTTGCACCTCGTTGGCATAGAGCCCAGCCCCGGCGCGCTTCACACGGGCACCGGCATTGCCGTCGCGTTCCTCGTGATCACCTTCCTGCACATCGTGCTGGGCGAGCTCGCGCCCAAGTCCATCGCGCTCGCGAAGCCCGAAGCCGTGAGCCGCATTATCGTGCGGCCGCTGATGCTGTTCTCACGCGGCATGTCGCCGTTCATCGACCTGTTGAACGGGGCCGCCAACGCGCTGTTGCGCGCGCTGGGCGTCTCGCCGG
>CAZPON010000098.1:9179-10235 GCA_964588045.1 uncultured Gemmatimonas sp. | reverse complement strand
TTTCGCATCGGTTCGCTGGGGGGGCATCGCGTACTTCACGGCGCCGCTGCGATCGGCCGTTGCGCAAGGCGAGGAGGCGGAGATCACGGTGTTCGACAGCACGTCGCGCACCTTCCCGTTGTCGGTCAAGGGACGCCACCTGATCGTCGGGCAACTGGATTCGACGAACGCGCGCACGGTGATCGAGGTGTTCGAGTTGTCCAACGACAGCGTGCAGACACTCGTTGCGCGCGAAGACGGGACGACGGTGCCGACATGGAGTACGGCGGTGCCGCAGGCCGCGCAGGATGTGCGCCTGACCCCGGGTGAGATTGCGGCCGACGCCTTCGTGCACACCACAGGGCAGGTGTCGGTCACAGCGCCGTTCGCGCCCGGGTTGAAGCAGATTGCATTTTCGTACCGGCTGCCGGCGGCGAGCTTTCCGATCAACGTCGTGGCACTGGCCGGCGCCGCGGTGTTCGAGATCCTGCTCGAGGAACCACAAGGCACGGTGCGTGGCGAGGGCGTCACCCCGGTGGCGGCGGTCACCATTGAGCAGCGTCGCTTTGCTCGCTTCCTGGCGCAGGATGTGAGGCCGGGCGCCACGATCACCGTCGAATTGCCGTTGGCCCGGTCGCCCGGACGCACGCTGTACATCGCGTCGGTGTTCGTCGCGCTGGGCCTCATTGCGCTGCTCGTGCTGTCGCGCGTCATGCAACGACGCACGAATGGTGGCCTTGGCCGGCTCACCACGCCCGGCGGATTGCGCGCTGCCGCGCAGGCGCGCGCCCCGGAGGTGCCGCTGCAGGACCGGCTGGCCCGGGAGATCGCTGCACTCGATGCGATCTTTGCTCGCACCGAGGCACCGTCGGAGAGCGTACGCGCCGCGTACGAGGCACGGCGACGCGAACTCAAGGACGCACTGGCCGACGCGCTTGCTTCCGCCCGCACCGCGCGGTAGGTTCTTCGTGTCGCGCACTCGGCGCGACAGACAATTGAAGTTGAGTGTGGGATACGGAAGCCGGTGCAATGCCGGCGCGGCCCCGCCACTGTAACGGGCGTGCAGTTCGCTTCGCT
>CAZPON010000098.1:4413-9169 GCA_964588045.1 uncultured Gemmatimonas sp. | reverse complement strand
CGGCATGGCGTCACCCCGCGTGCTCGGGCGTCTTCTCGTGGGAGAGGACGCCTTTTGTATTTTCCTCACCCACGACGGCGACGCCGTGCGCATGTGCTGGTTATTGTGTCGATGTTCGGCACACTGGCTTGCGCGCGCACGGAACGACCGCCAGCAGCAGACACCGCCGGTGCACCGGCGATGTCGCGCGCGGCCGCGCCATCGGATACCGACGACTTCGGTGTGCGATTGCCGTCGGACGCGTCGTTTGCCGCACGCGTCGTGTCGCTCAATCCCGCCGCCACCGAAGTCATCTTCGCGATCGGCGCACAGTCGCGGCTCATCGGTCGCAGTGCGTGGGATGAGTTCCCGGCCGCCGCCGCAGAGGTACCCGCGCTCGGCGATGGTATCCGTCCGAATGTCGAGGCGGTGTTGCAGGCGCGACCGACGATGGTGATTCTCTACGCCACGGCCGAGAATCGCGCGGCCGCAGAAGCCTTCACACGCGCCGGCGTGCGCGTCATCGCGCTGCGTGTCGATCGCATTGCGCAGTTCATGTCACTCACCCGGCGCCTCGGCGTCGCGCTCGGCGCGGTCGAAGGCGCCACCATGGTCGCGGATTCCGTACAGCGCACGCTGGCCCTGGTGCGCGAAGTGACGGCGCAGGCGACTCCGCGCAGCGTGGTCTGGCCGCTCTGGAGGCAGCCGGTGATGGTGGTGGGCAGCGGCAGCTACCTCGACGAACTCATCGAGATCGCAGGCGGCCGCAATGTCTTTCATGATCTGCCCGCCCCGTCGCCGGTGGTCGGCATCGAGGAGATTGCGCAACGCAATCCCGATGTGATCATTGCGTCGGCGGCAACGCTGGCGGATCTCCGGGCGAGGCCGCAGTGGCGGGCCGTGCGCGCACTGCGCGACAGTCAGTGGGTCGTGCACGATCCCGCGCTCACCGGCCGCCCGTCGGTGGTGCTTGGCATGGCCGCCGTGTCGCTGGCCCGTGTGCTGCATCCGGAACTCGCGCCGCGCTTGCCGGCGCTGCCGGCGGCATCGACCGTTGCGCCCCGGTGAAGCCGTCCATGATGAAGCCGTCCATGCGGTGGGTCTGGATTGGCGGAGCGATCGCGCTGGTCGTGATCGCCATCGCCGCCATTGCGATCGGTACGATCGCGATCGCACCCGCCGATGTCGTTCGTGCGTTGCGCGGGGATGGTGATCCCACGCTCGTCGCCATCGTGCGTGACTTGCGCGCACCGCGCGTGCTGCTGGCCGCACTGGTGGGCGCCGGACTCTCCATGAGCGGTGGGGCGCTGCAGGGCACCCTGCGCAACGCGCTGGCCGAACCGTACCTGCTGGGCGTGTCGGGTGGTGCCGCCGTGGGCGCGGTGACGGCGATGGCACTGGGCGTCGGCACACCGACAATCCTGACCCTGTGTGCGTTCGGTGGCGCTGCCGCGGCGACGGCGCTGGTGTCCGCCATTGCGCGCGTGGTGGGCGGTCGCAGCGACACGCGGCTGTTGCTCATGGCGGGTGTGGTGGTGGGCGCGTTTGCCAATGCAGCGATTCTCGTCGCGCTCGCTGATGCACCACCGGAACGCCTGCGCGGCGCGTTGTGGTGGATGATGGGATCGGCGGCCGACGCCACGTGGGGCGGTGTCGCACGGCTCGCCGTGTCCGTACTCGCGCTCGGTGCACTGCTGGTGTGGTGGGCGCGCGAACTCGATGTGCTGTCCATGGGCGATGAATCGGCCGCCGCACTCGGTGTCGATGTCGAGCGCGCCACGCGCCGTGTGTTCCTGGTGGCGTCGTGGCTGGCGGCGGCCACGGTCGCGTCGGCCGGCCTGGTGGGATTCGTCGGACTGGTTGTGCCCAACATTGCGCGTGCACTCGGTGCCCGGAGACATCGCAGCATGCTGCTGCTGTCGGCGCTCTGTGGCGCGTCGTTGCTGGTGGCTGCCGACCTGGCCGCGCGCACGCTGCGCGCGCCGGCCGACCTGCCGCTGGGCGCCGTCACGGCGTTGGTGGGTGTGCCGTTCTTCCTCATGCGTCTCCGGAGGTTGGCGACATGACCACACCGAACTCGGGGACCGTCGTGAACGTCACGGTGCGCGCGCCAACGCTCCATTTCGAGCAGGTCACCGTGCGCTATCCGAGGCGGCCGGTGGCGGCACTCGATCGCGTCACCCTCGTTGCGCCGCCGGGTCAGCTCACCGCCGTCGTTGGCCCCAACGGCAGTGGCAAGAGCACGTTGGTGCGCGCACTCCTCCGGCTCGCACCGCTGGAGAGCGGCACGATTCGGTTGGACAGCGCGCCAGTCGCGGGCCTGGCACCGCGTACGTTCGCGACGCGTGTCGCCGTGGTGCCACAGCGTGAAGAGCCGACGGTCCCGATGCTCGTCCATGACTTCGTGGCGCTCGGCCGGCATGCGCATCGCTCGGCGTTCGGCGCGCTCCGGGCCGAGGATCGCCGCGCCATCGACCAGGCCATGGCGCGTGCGGGCGTGGAGGATGCTGTTGCGCGACGCACCGACGAACTCTCGGGCGGCGAGTGGCAGCGCGTGCGGATTGCACGCGCGCTCGCCCAGGATGCACCCGTGGTCGTGCTCGACGAACCGACGGCGTTCCTCGACATTGCGCACGAAATGGCCGTGTTCGAGTTGCTCGATGCGCTCGCCCACGAAGGACGGACCGTGCTGCTGGTGAGCCATCAGCTCAACCTGGTCGCACGCTTCGCGGCGCATATCGTGCTTCTCGACCGCGGCGCCGTGGCGGCCGCGGGGGCGCCGTCGGACGTCATGCAGGGCGAACTCCTCGAACGCGTCTACGAGTGGCCCCTCGTCGTGACGCGTGACCCCGCCGTCGGCGCTCCGGCGCTGCTCCCACTGCGTCGTCGCACTGGACGCTGATCGTGACGATGGTTGCTGGATCGTTCGGCGTGCTCTCGCGGGCACTGATGCACGCGTTGCTGCTCGACACGCAGCCCGCGGTGCAGCCGGCTGCGACCGATTCCACGACCGTGTGCATCGTCGATGCGGCAACGCGCGCGCCGGTGGTCGGCGTCGAGTTGCGGGTGCACGCCGTGTCCGACAGTGCTACGACACACACGACGGAAGCTCATGTCATCCGCACGCGCACCGCGTGCCTGCGGATTCCGTCGGGAGTGGTCCGTGCGCGACGTGTCGGATATCGCGCCAGCGAGTCGCCGCGCGATACGCGGGTCATCGAGCTCACGCCGCTGGCAATCGGCATGGACACGGTGCGCGTCACGGCGTCGAGCCCGGCCACGATGACACCACAGGTAGGCCGCATGTCGGCGACGGTGTCCGCGCACACCGCACGTGAGCGCGGAGCGGCCACCACCGAACGTCTCATCGAGTTGCTGCCGCTCACACAGGTCCGCAGTGCGCGCGGAGAAACGGGGGTGTCGTTGCGTGGCGCGCGGCGTGAACAGGTCGTGATGACGCTGGACGGACTGCCGCTCAACGATCCCGCCACCGGGACCGCCGATGTCTCCGACCTGCCGCTGGCATCGCTTGGCAGTGCGACGGTTGCGCTGGGCGCCGATCCGCTCGCCAGTGGTCCGGGCGCCGGTGGCGGGGTCATCGCACTGACCAGCGCGGCCCAGCGCGTCCTGTCGCTGCGCGCGGGGTCATTGGGCCAGGCCGGTGCCGAGGGCGCGTGGACGGGACAACTGGGCGGCGCGCTGGTGCACGCCGCCGCCATGTGGCGCGTCGCGGACAACGACTTCGCATTCGAGAACACGGCCGGTGCGACGGGTGTCGCGCAGCTTGAGCATCGCGTGAACAACGATGAAACACGCGGCGCGCTGACCGTGGGTGTCATCGCGAACGCCTGGCAGTTGGCCCTGACGGCCTCGCATGCCGACCGGGGAATGGTGGGCCCGGCGAACGTTCGTGCGTACGATGCGGATCGGTCGCTCACCGATCGCGTGCTGCTGCGCACGCAGCTCAACGTGCACGGCACACAGGTCATCGCGGGCGCGCGGCGGTTCACGCTGGCCTATCGCGATCCCGCGCGGCCCCCACTCGACTACGATGCGCGGGTGCAGGCGGGCGAACTGGAATGGCGTGGACAGCATGGCCTGCCCGCCGTGCGGGCGATGCTCGTGTGGCGCGCGGGCGGCGGCGCCGACGCGGTGCGCGCGTCGGGCGGACTCGTGCAAGGACGTACGCGCGCCTTCGCCACGTCACAGGCGGTGTGGAACCGGCCGTCGTGGCGCGCCGAGTTCGGGCTGCGACTCGATGCCATCGAGGGCGCCGGCACGCAGCCGTCGCTCGCCCTTGCGGCCGAACGGGACATCGGCGGTGGCTGGTCGCTGTCCGCACGCGCTGCACAGGCCGTGCGCGCACCGACGCTGTACGACCTCTACTTCTCGTCACCGCAGCGCATTGCGATCACCGCGTTGCGCCCGGAACGCATCACGGCCGACGCGGAGATCTCGTCGCACTGGGCGGACAACACGCCGCTGGGTCACACCGCGCTCGATCTGTCGCTCGTCACGCGGCGTACGCGTGATGCCATCGTGTGGTTTCCCGGCAACTTCACGTGGAGCCCCGCCAATGTGGGGCGCGAACAGTTGCGCGGCGTCGAGGCGCGCCTCCGGGTCACGCCGGCGTGGGGCGAGTGGTCGCTCTGGTCGACGCTGTACGACCCGGTGCTCGTCACCGGCGCGCTGCGCATCCCCACGCCGTACGTGGCACGCGTGGCCGCCGGCTCGCAGTGGCTGGTGCTGCACGGCCGCACGTCACTCAGCCTCATCA
>CAZPON010000098.1:0-4403 GCA_964588045.1 uncultured Gemmatimonas sp. | reverse complement strand
ATCACGCGATCGATGGGCCGTCGTCCGTTCGCGGCCGGTCCGCGCGATCCGCTGTACGAACTGCCCGCCGTGACGCTGGTCGATGTCGCGTTCACGCACGGGCTGCCGCGCGCATTCGCCGTACCGCGCATCGAATCCCGCGTCACCTGGTCAGTCGACAATGCCACCGACGCGGCCTGGCAAGCCGTGCGCGGATTCCCGTCGCCCGGACGTACCTGGGCGCTTGCCATCACCCTTCGCCCCTTGGTTTCCTCATGAGTGTGTTGAACAGGTTTCCGAAGTCGCTGGTCCCTGCGGTTGCAGTGTCCATCACGATGACCCTCAGCGCGTGCGCCGATGACGGGATGACGAACGGCGCGCCGCTGCCGGCGACGGCGATCGTCGTCATGGACGGCTATGTCCAGCCGGGCCTCACGCTGCTCGCCGATACCGGCACGGCTACGACGCGCATTGCGTTTGCACCGGGCACGGAGTTCGATGCCGGCGAATTCACGCTCGAGCGCGACACCGCGCTCGCCGTCTCCAGTCGTGCGGCGGGTGACCTGCTGTACATCGCCGAGCTCCGGACCGGTGTCGTGCGCCGGGTGCAGTTGCCGGCGGGCAGTAATCCGTCGCGTGCGCGCCTGCTGCAGAGCAGTGTGGGTGAGTCGCACATCGGCGTGGCATTGCGCGATTCGGGTGCGGTGGCCTTCGTATCGATACGCGGAACCGGTGCGCCCACGATCACCCGCTTGTCGGGTGTCGGCGTGTGTCCCACCGACCTGTTCCAGTTCGACAATGCGACCTGGGTCGTCGATGCGAACGCGAATTGCCGCGTCGACTACGCCTCGGTGGGCGATGTGCGCCTCATTCGCGTGTCGGGCAACGGCGCCGGTCGCGACACGCTCGTGCTGCCCGGCATGCGCGGTTCTGCCGCCAGCGCCATCCTCGATGGCGATGTGGCCTACGTCTCCGCGGGTGGTGACGCCGACTTCGGGAGCTTCCCGTACACGCTGCTGACCTCCGGACGTGTGGCCAAGGTGGACCTGCGCACCCGTCGCGTGTTGACGCAGCGCGTGTTGCCGGCCGGCAGCTACGGCGCGCATACGCGGCTGGGTGGCGACGGCTTCCTCTATGTGTCGCTCTATCAGGATCTCAGTGCGTTCGCCGACGGGGTGCTCAAGCTGCGCGTGAGTGACCTGTCCTTTGTGGGCGGCGGGTCGGCGCCATGGCTTCCGCTCACCGCCGCCGACGGTCAGGCCACGAGCTGTGGCAGCGCCACCGCCGACAAGCTCGGACGCGTGCACTGCATCGTGCTCGGTGTCGGCTCGGCCACCTCGCTGCTGGTCTTCGACGCGTCGGGTCGCGAAATCCGCCGCGTGGCAGCGGGGCAGGGAGGGGCAGACCTCGCACTGCGGTGAAATGCGGAGCATGGAGTCTTTCACTCCGAACTCCGCGTCTCCCATCTATTCTTCTGCATGACGCTCATCGTCACTGACGCGCTCGTCCTCCACATGGCCGACTATCTCGAGTCGTCGCGTATCCTGCGCGTGGCCACGCGGGAGGCGGGTGTGCAGTCGGTGATGGCGCGTGGGGCGCGGAATTCGCGCAAGCGATTCGGCAGTGCGGTCGACCTGTTCGCGCGTGGTCAGGCACAGATCGAGATGCGGGCCGGCCGCGACCTGCACACCCTGGTGAGTTTCGATGTCGCGCACTCGCAGCCCGCGCTCGCCGCCGACCTGGCGCGCTTCAGTGCGGCGTCGGCCATCGCCGAATGCGCCCTGCGTGTGGTGCACGAGGAGGCCGCGCCGGTGGTGTTCGACGGGCTCATTGATGCCTTCGGTGCGCTGGCGCGGTGCGATGGTCCGGAAACAGTGTCCACCGCCATCGGGGCCCTGTGGCGACTGGTCCGCGACGTGGGATTTGCGCCATCGTTGCAGCAATGTGCCGAATGCCATGCGCCGGTGCCCGTGGATCTCGAGGCGTATTTCAGTCATGTGGCCGGCGGCGTGCTCTGTGCCAATTGCGCCAGGCGGGCGCCTGGACGGAGGCGTCTGCCAGCGTCCGCGAGGGCGGCGATTGCCCGCTGGTTGGAGGGCGAAAATACCGAGCTCAGCCATTTGGAGGCGCGCTCACATCAGCGTCTCCTGCGGGAGTTTATCGGGCAACATGTGACCGACGGGCGTCCGCTACGGGCTTTCTCGAGCTGGGAAACGGACGGGCTCGGTTGAACAGGCTGCCGGAAACACTCGTAACTGTATGTAGTGAAACGTGTTAAATGCTTTCTGATAACGTGGTACGGGACGGTTGTCGTGACGCATCGCGACCCATGGCCGTCTCGTAGTTGGTGACGCAACGCACAGAACTCCGGCGAGCCTCTTGCTTGACTCCACGAATCTGCCGCCCTAGCTTCACCATTGCGGTATCGGGTTCCACAACATCCACCCTCCACCTTGGAGACTTCGACTAGCCACCTGATTCGTCAGTCGGAGAAGCAACATGAAACGTGTGTGGACAGCACTGGGTCTGGTGCTCGCTCTCACTGCGTTCATGCCACGAGCATCTGAGGCACAACAGGACAACCGCGATAGAAAGCCGGGGATGTCACTCGGACAAAACTATCCGAACCCGTTCAATCCTCAGACTTGGATCCCGTTCAGCGTAGGCGATCCGCCTGCGTGCACCGACAACGGAAAGCAGTATCGGGTGAGTCTGAAGATTTACAATCTTCTCTCACAGCTGGTCGCAACACCGCTACTGCAGGGTCCGGGCACACCCCTGGACAACATGAGCATCTCGTGCGGCGAGTACACCGCATATTGGGATGGCAAGGTGCTGAACACTGGTCGGGAAGCAGCTTCGGGCGTGTACTACTATCGGCTCGAGGTCAACGGCGTACCGCTGTTGAAGAAGATGATCGTGGTGAAGTAGGATCGCAGTGAGCACCACGGACCCGTACGACAATTCACGATGGCGCGCCGGGTGAGCGGACCCGGCGCGCCATTTTGTATGTATGGCCGCAGGGTGTGCCATAGCTGCAGGGCCGCGCGCCCCATGGGACGGTGCCGGCCTGCTGTTCTGGCCGATTGCGTTCGGCATCCCAATTGCCACCTTCTGTGATCATGATCAACCCAGATCGCCTCACCGTGAAGAGCGCCGACGCGCTCAATGATTCCGTTGCCCTGGCGCGCAAGGCCGGCAACCCGCTCGTCTACGACCTGCACCTGCTGCTTGCGCTGCTGGCCCAGGACGAAGGCATCGTCGTTCCCATCCTGCAGCGCGTGGGCGTCAACGTCACGGCACTGCGCACCGCCGCCGAACAGGAAGTCGGGCGCTATGCGAAGCAGAGTGACGCGCAGCCGTCGTTCAGTCGCGAGCTCACGGCCGTCGTCGACGCCGCGGAGAAGGAAGCCAAGGGACTCGGCGACGAGTATGTCTCCACCGAACACCTGCTGCTCTCGCTCTCCGACGCCAAGGGCATCGACAGCAGCCGCCTGCTCGCGACCGTTGGCGCGAACCGCCAGGCGTTGCTCGAGGCGCTCAAGCTCGTGCGCGGCGCACACAAGGTCACCGACCAGTCGCCCGAGCAGCAGTATCAGGCGCTGCAGCGCTACACGCGTGACCTCACCGATGCGGCGCGCCGGGGCAAGCTCGATCCGGTCATTGGCCGTGACGAGGAGATCCGGCGCGTCATGCAGGTGCTGTCGCGCCGCACGAAGAACAATCCCGTGCTCATCGGCGAGCCGGGCGTGGGCAAGACCGCCATTGCCGAAGGGCTCGCCCAGCGCATCATCAGCGGCGATGTGCCCGAAAGCCTGCGCAACAAGCGGCTTGTGTCGCTCGACATGGGCGCGCTCATTGCCGGCGCGAAGTTTCGCGGCGAATTCGAGGAGCGCCTGAAGGCAGTGCTCAAGGAGATCACCGCGGCCGAAGGGCTGTACGTCGTGTTCATCGACGAGATGCACACCATCGTCGGTGCCGGCAAGGCCGAAGGCAGCATGGATGCGGGCAACATGCTCAAGCCCATGCTGGCCCGCGGTGAGCTGCGCGTCGTCGGCGCGACCACGCTGGATGAATACCGTCTGCACGTGGAGAAGGACGCGGCCCTCGAGCGTCGCTTCCAGCCGGTGTTCGTGGGCGAGCCGAGTGTCGAGAACACCATCGCTATCCTGCGCGGCCTCAAGGAGCGCTACGAGGCGCACCACGGCGTGCGCATCACGGACGGCGCGGTGGTGGCCGCGGCCACGCTCTCGGACCGCTACATCGGCGACCGGTTCCTCCCCGACAAGGCCATCGACCTCGTGGACGAGGCCGCGTCTCGGCTCCGCATCGAAATCGATTCGGTGCCGCAGGAGATCGACGAGGTGGAGCGGCGCCTGGTGCAGCTCGAGATCGAACGGCAGGCGCTGCTCAAGGAGTCCGAC
>CAZPON010000097.1:6929-10339 GCA_964588045.1 uncultured Gemmatimonas sp. | reverse complement strand
GCCTTGAGCAGCGATTGCGTTGCGGCCAGCCCTGCCGACGTCGTGTCGAAGACATCGTTGAGCGACCAGGTGCGACCGATGCCCAGGTCGAAGTCGGTGGTGCCCACGACGATCTGGCGTCCGGAGCGCAGGCTCGCCTGCAGCTCCGAACGGAACGTGCCGCCCAGCATGTCGGCGAGCGCCCGGTCATAGCGCGCCATGTTCGCCATGCCGCCGGTCTTGCGCAGCCAGAACCACCAGTCGGCCGTCGGCGCAACGCGATCCTGCGCCTCGCGATAGAGCACACTCAGCGTATCGAGCGCCGCCGCCGACCCGACCAGCGCGAACGGCGCCTGCAGGGCACCCGTGCTGATCCCCGTCACGAGATCGAACGCCGGCAGGCTGGAGTCGGTGCGCGCGCGCCAACCGCGCAGAAACGCGGCACCGAATGCGCCGTTCTGTCCACCACCGGACAGCATCAGCACGTCGAGCGTCCGGTCACCGCGAACCACGGCCCGCCGCACCAGGCGCGCCAGCACACTGTCGCGCGTCGTGCCCTCGGCGCGCGCGGCCACGACCGCATCCGCCTGAAGCTGAGGGATCGTGGTGGGCGGACGATGAATGGCGGCACAGCCGGCCGTGACAACCAGCACGGCCGCGAGGATCGATGCCAGGCTCACATGGCGACGCAGTCGCATACCGGCCATTCAGGGACGAGAGTCGGCACGCGAGGAGCGGTTACTTCACCACCGCGATGCACTCGATCTCGACGCGCGCATTGAGCGCGAGCGCCGTGGCGCCGAGTGCACTGCGCGCGGGCTTGTTCGTGGGGAAGAAGGTGGTGTACACGCCGTTCATGGCCGGCCACTCCTTCATGTCGGCGAGGAACGCCGTGCACTTCACCACGCGTTCCATCGACGACCCGGTCTTCTCCAGCACGTCGGCGATGTTCTGCATCGTCTGCCGCGTTTCCGCCTCGATACCGCCCGGCACGACGGTACCGGTGCTGTCGGTCCCGATCTGGCCGGCAAGGTACAACACGTCACCGACACGAACGGCCGGTGAGAACGGATTCACCGGCGGCCCGTACGGCGTCAGGAACTCGATCTCCGCCGTACGCGGGCGGTCCGATGCGCAGGCCGACAGCACGGACAGGGCTCCACAGCACATCACCCAGCGGAATCGCGTCATCGCTCGCTCCAGTCGAATGGTCCGGTCATGCGGGTATGTGCCCGTTTTCACGCGGCCTGCAGCGGCCATGATTCCACTGCTCCCGACAGCGTGGCGCCGTTCACGTCGAGGTAAATCGTCCCGTCCGTCATCGAGAACGCGAACACCATGCGCCGCTCGAGCCGTTCGCTGAACGCGGCAATGAGGTCGCGATCGATGGCGAACAGCGGGATCTGCTCCGCCCGGTGAATCCGCTCGCCGGCAAGCTGCTTCTGCAGTTGCACGGGGTCGCGATGCGTGTACACCGCCACGCGAGGCGACGCCTTGGAGGCCTTGTGCAGGCGCGCGGCATCGGGCGCACCGATCTCGATCCAGCTCTGCATGGCACCGGTGAGGTCGCGCACGGCGATCGACGGCTCGTCGGGGTCCGAGATGCCGCGCGAGAACGCGATGCCTTCGGTGTGCTCCAGGCAGAAGGCGAACAACCGCGCGGTGAAATACTCCGGCGATTCCGACGGATGCATGGGCACGCGCAGCGCCAGCGTCTCGTAGACACCACGGTCCACGTTCGACAACGTGATGTCGAACGTGTACATCGTTGACGTCAGCGCCACGGCAGCCTATCGCACATGCGTCAGCCAGCCGAAGGTGTCGTCGGCACGACCGGTCGCGATGTCAAGGTACATGCGTTGCATCTGTTTCGTGATCGGGCCCGGCTTGCCGTCACCCACCTTGATGTGATCGACGCTGCGCACCGGCGTGAGCTCGGCCGCCGTGCCCGTGAAGAACACTTCGTCGGCCGTGTACAGCATTTCACGCGGGATCGGCTGCTCGCGCACGGTCAACCCCTCGCGACGCGCCAGCGCGATGATGCTGGCGCGCGTGATGCCGCCAAGCAGCGTGCCGTCGAGCGGTGTGGTGACGAGCGTGCCGTCGTCCACCAGGAACACGTTCTGGCCCGAGCCCTCGCTCACCATGCCCCCCGGTCCGAGCGCAATCGCTTCCGCGAAGCCGTTGGCCAGCGCTTCCATCTTCACCAGTTGCCCGCTGAGATAGTTGCCGGCAATCTTCGCCAGCGACGGCACCGTGTTCGGAGCCATGCGATGCCAGCTCGACACGCAGGCGTCGACCCCCTTCTCCAGGGCATCCTCGCCGAGGTACGCGCCCCACGGCCAGCACGGGATGTACACATCGATCGGGCTTTCGAACGGCACCATGCCGGCCGCGCCGTAGCCGCGCACGACCATCGGCCGGATGTAGCACGACTCCACCGTGTTGCGCACCACGAGCTCACGGCTGGCTTCGATCAGTTGGTCGACCGAGTAGTCCAGCTCCATGCGGTAGATCTTCACCGAATTCACGAGCCGCGTGAGATGCTCGCGCAGGCGGAAGATGGCGGGGCCCTTCGGCGTGCTGTAGCAACGAATCCCCTCGAACGCTGCCGATCCGAACTGCATGGAGTGACTGAGCACGTGCACCTGCGCATCGGCCCACTTGATGTACGTGCCGTTCTTCCAGATCCACTCGGTTTCGGTGATGCCTGCCATGACGCGCTCGGAGAAAAGGGGAGGAGGAACCTAGAGCAGTGTATTGACGTTGCCACCGTCGACGAGCACGGCCTGCCCGGTCATGAAACCGGCGCGGTCCGACGCCAGGAACGCGATGGTGGCCGCCAGTTCGTCGGGGCGACCGAGGCGTCCCACCGGTGTCTTCGCCACCCAGCCGGCGTACACGTCGTCGCGCGAGGCGCCCGTCTGCTTCGTGGCCGAATCTGCAAGCGCCTCGAGTCGCTCGGTGGCGGTGAAGCCGGGAAGCACCGTGTTCACCGTCACGCCATCGCTCGCCACTTCATTGGCGAGCGTGCGCAGGTATCCGGTGACGGCCGCACGCATGGCGTTGCTCAGCACCAGCGACGGCACCGGTTCCTTGACCGCCTTCGACGTGATACTGATGACGCGGCCCCACGTGCGCTCACGCATGCCGGGCACGAACGCGCGCGTCAGCTCCACCACGCTGCGCAGAAGCAACTCGCTCGCACGCGTCCACGCCGCCCAGTCGTGCGCCATCGCCGCGCCGGTCGGCGGACCGCCGGTGTTAGCGACGAGGATGTCGACGCGTCCGTAGCGCGCCATCACGTCGCGCACCACCAGCTCGACGCCTTCCATCGTCGACAGATCGGCCACCATGCTGAGCACCGGTGCACCCAGGGCCTCGAGTCGCGCGGCGGCGTTCGCGATCGCGCCCGCATCACGCGAGCAGAT
>CAZPON010000097.1:0-6919 GCA_964588045.1 uncultured Gemmatimonas sp. | reverse complement strand
GGCCAGCTGACATCCCTCGCGTGCGAACTCTTCGGCGGTGGCATACGCAATGCCCTTGCTCGCGCCGCACACCAGGGCAACCTTGCCGCGAATGCCGAGGTCCATCGTCAGCGCGTCCCGCGCAGGTACGCGTCGCTGCCGTCCAGCCAGTCCTGACGCGGCGGATCGAATACGTCGACATCGAGCGTGTCCTCGAGCGCTTCGGCGCGATGGCGCACATGGCTGGGAATCACCAGCACCTCGCCGGCATGCACATCCACCCACGTGTCGCCCGGCGCATCGGCGTGCTCGCCGATCCAGAACCGCAGCGCGCCGGACAGGATGTACGTGAACTGCTCGTTGTGGTGATCGTGCGCCGGCACGATCGCGCCCTTCTTGAGGTACACGTGCGCCAGCATCATGCGCTCGGAACTGATGAGCCGGCGACTGATCAATGGCGACAGCTCTTCGAGCGTCACGTCGTTCCAGGACTGCTTCCTGACCGATGACATGGGAAAGGCGGGGACGGGAGGTTGTTCGACGACAACGCGCCGTCAGCGATCCTTCACGTAGACGGCTGCATCAAGATACTGCGGCTGCATGAGCTCCTTCACGAGAAAACGGGCCAGCGCCTGCCGCGAGCAGTGACTGCCAAGTCCCACGGGAACCGATGGACCCACATCCAGCTCGCCTCCCGGGTCGTCAGTCAGGCGCGGCGGCTTCACCAGCGTCCATTTCAGGTGGCTTCCCCGGACCAGCCGCTCCTGTTTGTCGCGGTCCTCCATGACTTCGTCCTGACCGGTGCGGCGCGCGCCGAACGAAAAGAGCTTCATGGCCAGCGACACGCTGCCGGACTGTTCGCCGACCGTCGCGCCAGTTACGCAAACCAGCCGCGGCACCGACTGCGTGCGCATGCCGGCGATGATCGCCTTGGTCGACGCCGCACAAAAGACTTTCGACGCCGACGGGTTCGGCCCGAACAGGATGACCGCCGCCTCGGCGCCGCGAAGCACCTCGCGCACGGCGGTTGGATCGGTCAGGGCACCAACCACCACCGTCGCCGTATCGGGCGACGGTTCGTTGGATGCCGTACGAAAGTGGAGGCGCTGCAGCAGGCCCGCTTCGCCCGCGATCTGCACGAACGCGCGCCCCGTGCGTCCGGAGGCCCCGAACACGGAAACAATCATCGCCGCGCCTCCGCGATGGAATCGGCCAGATGGAGCGCATGCTCGTACGACGCGCCGTCCGGAAGCCACGTCGTCAGCGAATCGACGCCGCGATACCCGAAGCGCAGTCCGTTACACACCACCCATTGTCCGCCGTCGTCGATGTACACGTCCCATTCGAGCACGTCGCTGCGCACGCGCGCGCGGGCCACGAAGCGGTCCCGCGCGCGGCGATCGATATCCTGCTCGGCCACGGTCACGACTTCGGCACGACCGATAATGGTGTCGCCTCGGAATTCAGGCGGAAGCAACGAGTAGCCGGCAAGCATGGTGGTCGGAAAATAGGGCTGGCGGCCGTCTCCGCACGCGGTGAGGGAATCGAGGGCGACGGGATCGAGGGAGGACTCGCGAGACGCGTCCAGATACGCGCGCAGCACCAGCTGCGCTGTCAGCACCACGGTGGAGTCGGGTGGCGCTGCCGGCAACACTGGCGCTGACACCACGGCGGCACGCGGGTCGTGCACCACCTCCGGCGCCGAGTCGCCTCGACAGGCCGAAAGCACCGCGATGAACAGGGGACCGCTGAGACGGGGGACAACTCGCATCCCACAACTTGCACGACGGAGACGCCTCGCGGGAGCAGCGAACCGGAACGAGATTCTCCGGTACCTCCCCGTTTGCCGGGCTCCCGCACTCTTTCCCATCAGGTATGCACTCGTCGCACGTTCCGTCCGATATCGAGATCGCGCAGTCCGCGCAGATGCGACCCATCACCGAAGTAGCCGCCGATCTCGGACTGGCTCCTGACGACATCGACCAGTATGGTCGTTTCAAGGCCAAGCTCCCCCTCGAGCTCTCCGCCCGCCCGGCCAAGGGTCGCCTGGTGCTGGTCACGGCCATCAGCCCCACGCCCGCCGGCGAAGGCAAGAGCACGGTCAGCGTTGGCCTGTCGCAAGCACTGCGGCGCCTCGGGCGCAACGCCATCCTGTGCATGCGCGAACCCAGCCTTGGCCCGGTCTTCGGCGTGAAGGGCGGGGCGGCTGGTGGCGGCTACTCGCAGGTCGTGCCAATGGACGACATCAACCTGCATTTCACGGGCGATTTCCACGCCATTGCCAGCGCGCACGCCCTGCTGTCGGCGATGCTCGACAATCACCTGTACCACGGCAACGCGCTGGGACTCGATACCAAGCGCATCACGTGGCCGCGCACCATCGACATGAACGATCGCGCCCTGCGCCAGGCCATCATCGGCGTCGGTGCCGGCAATGGGGCCGTGCGCGAAGAACGCTGGGTGATCATCCCGGCCAGCGAGGTCATGGCCATTATTGCCCTGGCCTCGGACGTGGCCGACCTGGAACGTCGCCTCGGCAACATCATCGTTGGCGCCACGGCCGGTGCCAGCAAACAGCCGGTGCGCGCCCGTGACCTGGGCGCCACCGGCGCCATGACCATGCTGCTCAAGGACGCCTTGCGTCCCAATCTCGTGCAAACCCTGGAGGGCGGACCGGCGCTCATTCATGCGGGACCGTTCGGCAACATCGCGCACGGCTGCAACAGCCTTGTCGCGACCCGCACGGCGCTCGCCCTCGGCGAGATCGTGGTGACCGAGGCGGGATTCGGATCGGATCTCGGTGCCGAGAAGTTCTTCGACATCAAATGCCGCGCTGGCGGCCTGCGGCCCGAAGCAGCCGTGCTCGTGGCGACCGTGCGCTCGCTCAAGATGCAGGGCGGATTGCCGAAGAACGCACTCGACCAGGAAGACCTCGGCGCCCTCGAGCGCGGCATGCCGCACCTTGCGCACCACATTGCGAACGTGCGTCAGTTCGGCGTGCCGGTGGTGGTGGCGGTCAACCGTCGCACCAGCGACACGGCGGCCGAGGTGAAGATGGTGATGGATTTCGCGGCGACGATCGGCGTCCCGGTGGCGCTGTGCGACGTGTGGGCGCAGGGTGGTGCCGGAGGTGAAGTGCTCGCCAACGAGGTGCTGCGGCTGCTCGCCGACGGCACGGCGAATTTTCAGCCGCTCTACGACACCGCGTTGCCGATTCGCGATAAGCTCGACACGATCGCCCGGCGTGTGTATGGCGCCGACGGCGTGGACATCGCACCCTCTGCGCAGAAGTCGGTGGACTATCTCGAGTCGGTCGGACTTGGCAACACGCCGGTGTGCATTGCCAAGACCCAGTATTCCCTCACCGACGACGCCTCGCGTCTCGGCGTGCCACGCGGTTTCCGTCTGGCCGTGAACGAGGTCTATGGCTCGGCGGGTGCCGGGTTCGTCGTCGCAAAATGTGGCGACATCATGACCATGCCCGGCTTGTCGAAGAAGCCGGCGGCAGAAGGGATGCGCCTGGGGCCGGACGGGCGAATCGAGGGACTCAGCTGAATTCGGCCTGACCGCGCGTGGCATCGGCGATGGCCCGGCGGAGCTCCTGTGCGCGCTCCTCCGGGCATCGCAACCGAAACACGACATCCACGCCGAACTGCTCGTCGACGACTTCCGCCTCGAGCATCGGCAGCATCTGCTGCACCGCGCTGATCGCCGCGTACGACACGCGCACGACCACCTCGGTGCGCGTGATGCGCATCGTGCGCGGCGTGCCATCGAGGGCGTGCTGCACAGCGCCGCTGTAGGCTTTCACCAGGCCGCCGGTGCCAAGCTTGGTGCCACCGTAGTAACGCGTCACCACCGCGGCGATATCCCCCAGCCCGCTGTGCTGCAGCACGGTGAACATGGGGCGGCCGGCGGTGCCGTGCGGCTCACCGTCGTCGCTCAAGCCGATGCGATCGCTGCTTCCCGGTGCGCCGACAACGTACGCCCAGCAGTTGTGCGTGGCATCCGGAAATTCGCGTCCGACGTCGCGAATGAACGCCTGCGCTTCCTCGACGGTGGCACTGGGCGCGATCGTGCAGATGAAGCGACTGCGATCGATGACCTGTTCTGCGCGATGCCGGCCGGCGGGAATCGGATAGCGTGGCGACGGAACGACGCGATCAGTCACGCCCCACGGCCGCCTCCGCCTGAACCGCCCGATCGACCCGGCCCGCGACGCGCTGACGAACCACCGCTTCGGCCACCGCCGCTGCCACCACCACGTGCCGGCGTGCCGGAATCGGCGTACGGCGACGACTTTGGCGCCGCGTGGGAGGACGGCGCCGGCTTGCCCCCGCCACGACGCGGGGCCGCTGCGGGCGCCGATCCACTGCGGCGCGCGAGCTTCGCCGCCGCACGTGCACGATCTTCCGACTTCTTCTTGCGAATCTCGGCGATGCGCTCGGCCAGCGGTACCTCGAGCCTGGCCTGCGGCTTGGCGGAGTAGTCGAAGCCCGGCACGGTCACGCGCGGCAACTGCTTGCCGATCGCGCGTTCGATCTGCTTGAGGTCCGCCTCTTCTTCCGGCGACACGAACGTGAAGGCTTCACCCGTCGCCTCGGCACGCGCCGTGCGTCCCACGCGATGGATGTAGTCCTCGGACGCCAGTGGCACATCGAAGTTCACCACGTGGCCGAGCGATTCCACATCGATGCCGCGCGCCGCAATATCGGTCGCGACCAGTGCCTGATACGTGCCGTCCTTGAATCCGGCCAGCGCCTGCGTGCGCTGCGACTGCGAGCGATTGCCGTGAATGCGCTCGGCCTTGATTCCGTTGGTGACCAGCTGCGACGCCAGGCGGTTCGCGCGGTGCTTCGTGCGCGTGAACACCAGGGCTTGCGGCATGTCGCCGCGCTTGAGCAACTCCACCAGCAGCGCGCTCTTGAGCTCCTGCGCCACCGGATACACGGCCTGGGTGATGCCCTTCGCCGGTGCGGCCTGACGCTGCAGGTTGAGCGTCACCGGCTTGCTGAGCATTTCCTGCGACAACGATGCGATCGGCGCGGGCATGGTGGCGCTGAAGAACAGCGTCTGGCGTTTCCGGTTCGGCAGGTGCCGCAGGATCTTCTTGATCTCCGGCAGGAACCCCATGTCGAGCATGCGATCGGCTTCGTCGAGCACCAGAAACTCGAGTTGATCGAGTTTCGCGTACGGCTGCCGGAAATGATCGAGCAAGCGTCCCGGCGTGGCCACGATCACGTCCACGCCACTGCGGAAGGCGTGCTCCTGCGGGCCCATGCCCACGCCGCCAAACACCGCCGCGCTGGACAGCGGCGTGTGGATGGCCACGTCGTTCATGCTTTCGTGGATCTGCGCGGCCAGTTCACGCGTCGGCGTGAGCACGAGTGCGCGCGTGGCGCCGCGCGGCTTCGTCATGAGCTGGTGCAGAATGGGCAGCAGGAACGCATAGGTCTTGCCGCTGCCCGTCATGGCGCAGGCCAGGATGTCGCGCCCCTCCAGCGCCGGCGGAATGGCATCCGCCTGGATGGGGGTTGGCCGTGCGAACCCCAGTTCCTTGAGGCCGCGATGCAGGTTGGGATGCAGCGCGAGGCTGGCGAACGTGGGATTTGTGCTCAGGATCGGATCCAAGGTTGGGATAGACAGGAAAGCTCGCCGATTCGGACCGGCTTGGGCAGTGAGGGGGCGCAGGTCCGTAAGATCTTCCGTAAACGTGCGGAAAGTGGCATGCTATTGGAACGTTCCATTTTCCCCTGCCCCCTCCCCGCCGATGGCCGGTCGCCGCGTCACGCTCAAGGATATCGCCCGTCAACTGGGCCTCTCGCTGCCCACGGTTTCGCGGGCGCTCGCCGACCATCCGGACATCAGCGAGGCCACCAAGGCGCGGGTGCGCGAGACGGCGCAGGCAATGCATTACATCCCGAACTTCCGCGCCCGCTACTTGCGGGCAAAGAACTCGCGATTGCTCGCGCTGATCCTGCCCGAGATGAACATGTTCTTCTTCCCGTCGCTGATCACCGGCATCAGCCGGGTCGCGCAGGACAATGACTACTCGCTGATCGTCTTCCAGTCGGACAACTCGGTCGTGCGCGAGCGCCAGCTCATCGAGTACTGCACGCACCTGTCGGTGGACGGCGTGCTGCTCGCCCTGTCGGCGGAGACCACCGACCTCACCCATCTGGATGTGCTGCACGACTGCGAGATCCCGGTCGTGCTGCTCGACAACACCATCGAGACCACGAAGTACTCGACGGTGACCATCGACGACGAGGATGTGGGACGCGATGCCGCCGCCTACCTCCTCGATCGCGGTCACCGGCGCGTCGTCGGTGTCTTCGGCGATCAACGCCAGCGCATCAGCGCGATGCGCCTGCGCGGCTTCCGGCAGGCTCACACCGAACGGGGCATCACGCTGGCCGAGACGCAGGTGGTGCGCATGACCGCCGCCGAGCCGGTCGAGCAGGCGCTGGCCCGAACACTCGACGCACATCCGGACGCCACCGCCGTCTTCACGATGACCGACGAGCTCCTGATGCGTTCACACTATGTGCTGATGCAGCGCGGCCGGCGCATTCCCGACGACGTGTCACTGCTGGCCATCAGCGACGGCCTCGCCCCGGCGTTCCTCTTCCCGAACGTCACGCATTTCCGGCATTCCGGCATGGAAGTGGGTGAGCGCACCGCGCACATCCTCATCGGGCTCATCGCCCATCGTTCGGACGCCATGGTGGACGTGCGGATCAGGACGACCTTGGTCGAGTCAGGCAGCGTCAGGACGACCTTGGTCGAGTCAGGCAGCGTCAGGACGACCTTGGTCGAGTCAAGCAGCGTGCGGGTTACTTGAGACGGGAGACGGGAGAGGGAAGACGGGAGACGTCCAATCGGCATGGTCTGTCCGGCTGGGCGTCTCCCGTCTTCCCTCTCCCGTCTCCCGTCTTTC
>CAZPON010000096.1:8167-10341 GCA_964588045.1 uncultured Gemmatimonas sp. | reverse complement strand
TGTTGAGCCGGAAATCCGCCAGGTCGCCGGCGTTCATCGCCAGGCCAAGCTCGCCTGCGAAACCGATGTTGTCGACGACATCCCCCAGCCGGATGTCGTCGACCCAGAGTTCGAGCGTGTCGTTGACCATGATGCCGCTGCCGCCGCGTGGCACGCTGTCGATGCGCACGATGCCGACCGACAGTTCCTGCACTCCGGCCAGGTTGGGCGGCGTGACACTCGGATCGGCGCTGTACACGATGTAGCCATCCTGGCACACGGCATACCGTCGCACGGTCAGTCCGCGCGGCAGTCCTGAACGCTTGATGAGCTCCAGATCCGTGCCGGTGCACGACAGCGAATCGGCGCTGCCCTGCAGGAAGTTGTTCTCGAGTTGCGCGCGCAAGATCGTGAACCGCGACAGGTCCACACGCACTTCGGGATCCCACGCCGATTGCGCCGGCCCGCTGTTCACCGGCGTGCGATACATGTAGAAGTTGTGTTCGTCGCGGCCGACCTTCACGTAGCCGTTCAGTTCCCCCGATGGCCCCCAGCCGTTGCCGCGACCTCGCATCCACAGGCGCAATGTCTTGTACCCCATGAACGACTTCGTGCCCTCGGGAAAGCGGAAGAACGCCTCGGCGCGGTCAAACGTGCGGAACTGCTGCCCGGGAATGCCGGTCTGCAGGCGCAGGGATCGTTCGTTCACCTGCACGCGGGTGTTCTCGAGGGCCGACGCGCGATTCTCCGGCACCTCGACCACGCCAGGTGGCGGCGTGTACGGGAGCACCGAGGTCGAGTCCAGCGTGCCCACCACGCTGGCAATGACATAGCCGCCGGTGAGCGCCGTCGAGTCGCCGGCCGAGCCGGTGATGGGCAGTTCGGCCCGCTTGAGCCACGGCGCGCCCACCAGCCTGAAGCGGGCCAGCGCAATGCGCGTGAAATCCTCGTCCTCCACCCCGGCGCTCGAGATCATCGTCATGCGCAGGGCGCGCATGCGACGTTCGTTGGGATTGTTCAGCTCCTCGAGCGGTGCGCGCCAGTTGAGCCGCACCTGCACCCAGCACACCGTGTCGGCGACAATGCCTGCCGACGTCGAGTCGTACTGCGGGAAGCAACCGCCCACGCGCGTCCACGTGTTCTTGTCGCTCAGGTCGACGGAGAATCGCTTGATCTGCTCGTTCTCGATCGCCGACGACGGCAGGTTGAGCTGTCCGTCGAGGTCGATGTCTTCCTCGTCGAGGCGGTTGTTGCGCACCGAGCAGACCGCCCGGCTGTCGCCGAGCACTTGCACGATGTTGATCGATTGCGTGCACAGGGGCACACCGTTTGCCACCACGGCCGTCGCCGGCGACACGGTACGATTGACGACGACGATCGTGTCGGCCACGTCGCCCCCGATGCCCTTGTCGTTCTCGGCCGCATTGAACGCGCGCGAGAACGGATCGCGTTCGGAATCGAACCGGTCCAGCCCCACGAACCGCTTGCCGCTGTAGGTGGTGTCGACCGCCAGGCCGTCGCGCGGCGGCAGATTGACGGTGAGGGTCTCGGGCGCGAAGGTGACGCTGTTTTCGCTGATGTCGCCGAAGTCGAGCACCAGCCTCGGGTTGCGGTACGTCTTCTTGTCCTCCGCCTGCACCAGCACGAAGAACTCGATGTTCTCGATGCGCGTGAGGTCGGCGCCGCTGGGGTTGAGCACGGCCCGCATGGACCGCCAGCGCGGTCCGGTGGGCGTCGGTCCCACCATCGACTGGTCGCCCACCGTCCAGGCGAAGCGCCGATGGTTGGTGCCGGGTTCGTAGTCGAAGATGCCACCGATCTTGAGCGGATACAGCGTCATCCACAGCAGCGGTTCCGGCGGCTGCACCCCGGTGCCGATGATCGTCACGGCCGGGTCGATCTGCGAGATGCTGTACTGGATGTAGTTGCCGGCGTTGTCGACGCCGTTGTTCTGGTACGCGATGGTGGTCGCGCGATTGAGGTCGAGCGTCGACGAGCCGATCATTCCCGGCAACACGCTGCCCAGCGCCGGGCGGGAACTGTAGTACCAGGCCGCCTCCGAGAGCGCGATGCCCAGCCCGGCATCGCCCTCGAAGGATTCGACGTACGCCTGTCCGGCCGCATTGGGCTGGGGCTTGCTCATCGCGAACTCGCCCAGCATCGACACGCGCGATCGCGTCGTGCCGCCGCCGAAC
>CAZPON010000096.1:1063-8157 GCA_964588045.1 uncultured Gemmatimonas sp. | reverse complement strand
ACGGGAGCTTGCGCACGAGATTGCTCATCGCGGTGGCGTCCCAGACCTTGTTGGCGGTCACGCCGGCCACGATCGAGCCGATGGCCTCGAAGCCCAGTGGCGGACGATTGTACGACGAGCGTTGTTGCTGCGAGATGGCGGTGAACGAGAGCTGGCCGTTCTCCAGCGGGAATTGCGATGCGAGGCCAAGGATGGTGATGGGCGCCGACGCGAACAGCGGATTCTCCTCGTAGCGCACGGACACCTGGCGCGGTCGCGGGAAGAGCGTGTCGCCGCGCGTGAAGCTGATGGTGCCCAGCTCGTACTCGATGGTGTAATCCGTGCCGCGCTCGAGCAGGCGGCCTTCGATGGACACCATCTCGGAGTTCGGGCGCACCTGCAGGCTGTTGAGCCGAAGGCTGTACTGGGTCGCGCCCCCCTCGGAGAGGTAGCGCGCGACCATGCGGTAGATGGATTGCGGCCGCTGCGCCGAGTAGAGGTATTCGTTGGGAAAGCGGTACAGCGTGTCGTTGGCCGGATTGGCGAGCGGCTGCGCCAGTCCGGCGCGTGCGAACGGCTGCAGCGACGGGAACACGACGAAGTAGTCGCGAATGAGCTTGTCACGCCCGCCACTGACCGCCGACGCGTTCGGATCGGACGGCCGGGGCCACACGCGATTCTCGACGTCGAACGCCGTCGGGTTGGTGGCCTGCGAAAGCCCGAACAGCTGCAGGTACGTTTCCCCGCGGGAGGTGTCGAACGGCTTCTCCTGGTCACCGGCGAGTCCCGTCACGAGCCGCAGCGACACCGTCTCGCGCTGCAGGTCCTCGCCGCCCAGTCGATACACCGACTTGATCTCGCGCAGGAAGTACTCCGCGTTGGACGGCTGCAGTTCGGGTTCCCACAGCAGGTTCGCGTATTGCGGCGCCTCGGTGTATTCGATGTCGGGCGTGCCGCCGGTGTTCACGTTGCGCCCCGTCACGCCGCCGTTGTTCACTTCGTAGGCGACGACGAGGCGCTCGTTGTTGATGTTGAGCGGCCGGATGAGTGCGATCCAGAGCTGCGACTGGTCGATGTAGTAGTCGACGTTCTCGCGCAGGACCTCGTAGATCTGCCGCGCGGGATTGCGTGCGCCGCGCACGGAGAATTGCGGGCCCCGGGGATTCTGGTTCGACGCGCCGATGAGCTGACGATAGAGATACACGCGCGTCGGGCGCAGCGAATCCGGCAGCGCCGCCGCCAGTTGCTGCATCTGCTGCCGGTTCAGCAGGTCGATGTTCGGATAGCCCGTGAGGCGCCGCGGGTCGATCGTGAAGAAGAAGCGCCGCGTCTCGATCTGGATGTCCTCGATCGGGCGCTCGACCTGCTGCTGCGTGTGCTCGCCGACGGTGTAGACGTTGTCCTTCGAGACATTGCCCTTCTGCTGCGCGATGATCGACGTGAAGCGCATGGGCCCCACCTGGCCGCGCGCCTGGATGCCGTAGTTGCCCGACGGGATGCCCGAGGTGATGAAGCGCGACGCCGGCACCTGGAAACTCACGTTGCCGAACTCGAGCCGCTGCAGCATCTCGTCGGACTTGCCCTCGTAGTACACCGAGATGTTGTTGGACGCGTCGAACTCGCGTTGCGAGTTGTAGTCGACGTTCAGGTGCACGCGATTGGCGATCACGCCGCCCGATCGCAGGTTGAACTGGAAATCGAACGCCGGCTGGAACGTGCCGGTGCAGTTGTTGCCGATGATGGTGAGCTGGGCCGCGGTGCAGGCGAGGTTGCGCGTGCGACCGAGCTTGGACTCGAGCCGCGAGTCCAGGTTGATGCCCAGGTCGGCCACGCTGGTCATCAGGTCGGGGCCGCCGATCCGCGTGCGCGCGTCGGCGCCGAGCGGCTGGGGCACCACGGGAACCAGCGCGCCCGGCGTGGGTCCGCTGTCGGCGGGCGGCCGGACCGCCACCTGCATCGTATCCGGGCGCGCCAGGAGCGCCGACTGGATCGCAGCCTCCCACCGCGCCCGGCCCAGGGTCACGCTGCGTGCGCGGGCGCGGGCGACCAGGCGGTCGGCGACGCGCGCCGGGTCGGCGCGATACGGCTGGTCGGCTCGCAGCACCCCGAATCGCACGAGCCCCCGCAGGGCGAACGTGTCCTCTGGAGCACGCAACCGCATTCCAGCGATCGGGAATCCGCTGTCCTGCGGCACCGGTGCCCCGGCGGCCGCTCCCGGCGGCGCCGGCGGACGCACGACCTGCGCCTCCAGCGGGCGCCCGGCCATGCCAGCGACCAGCAGGAAGCAGCAGGCAAGGCGCACCGAACCCCGGCCGCGGGGTACGAGCGACGCGTGCATCAGGCGGATACCCGCCTCCGCCCCTTCAGGCACAGTTCATGCACCATCCATGCATCCATCTGCGCCCGCACCCTTGATTATGCCCGTAGTGAACAGGGAAGTTACGTCGTGAAGCTTGTCACCCGCTATATCGTGCGCGAGCACGTCGGCCCCCTCCTGTTCGCGCTCAGCGCCCTGACGTCGCTGCTCATGCTGCAGTACGTCGCGCGCCAACTGGCCAATTTGGCCGGGAAGGGGCTGCCGTGGAAAGCCATTGCGCAATTCTTCGTGCTGTCGCTGCCCTTCACGATCGCCATGACGCTCCCCATGGCCGTGCTGGTGGCGACCCTCTACGCGTTCGGGCGCATGGCCGCCGAGCACGAGATCACGGCCTTCAAGGCGAGCGGCGTCCGCGTGCGGTCCCTGATGCTCCCGGTGGTCGGGTGCGCCTTCCTGCTCTCGCTGACCATGGTGGCGTTCAACGACCAGGTGCTGCCCCGCGCCAACCATCGGCTGCGCATGCTGCAGACCGATATCGCGCGCACCAAGCCGACGCTCGCCCTGCGCGACCAGGTGCTCATTGCGATCACCGACCAGTTCTACATGCGCGTCGTTCGCAGCGACGCCGCGACGAACATGATGTGGGGCATCGATATCTACGACCTGACGCGCGGACCCGAGCGCCAGACCGTCTACGCGGACAGCGGGCTGTTCCTGCTGGCACCGAACAAGAAGGACCTGCAACTGGTGCTGTTCGATGGACACGCGCAGCAGTTCGTGAAGGGGGACCCCAGACGTTTTCAACGGGACTTCTTCCGGCAGCAGGTGGTGCAGGTTCGGGGGATTTCGCAAAGCTTCGAAACATCGCGAGGGGACACCTATCGGGGCGACCGCGAAATGTCCATCTGCGAGATGCAGCGCAAGTACCGGATCTCGGCCATGGAGTACCGGCGGATCCGTACGGACTACATCGACTTCGCCCAGCGGATGGCGGGAGCGGGCGCCAAGCCCCTCAGGGTGAACAACCGACCTGCGCGCGAAGTGCTCGCCGAGCTCTATTGCGTGACGATTCCGTCGCTGTTCAAGGTGAAGACGGCGCAAGCGCAGGAGCAACCACCCGTGCAGCCGCCGGTGCAGCCGCCCGTCCAGCCGCCCGTGCCGCCAAAGGAGCAGCAGCCGCCCGTCGACTCCTCGAAGGTGCGGCCGCTTCCACCGGACTCGGTGCCGGTACCCCAGACGCCGCCGCCGGTTGCAGGTCGTCAGGGTGTGCCACCCGGCTTGCCGGCCCAGCGCCCGGGCATGCCCGTGGCCGACTCGCTGCTCATCATGCCCCAGGACAAGTCGGTGGACCTCTTTCCGGCCGACGGGTACCTGACACTCCCGCGCAACACGTCGGTGCCGCTTCCTGCGGCCGTCCCGCCGCCGCCGCCGCCGACGGAAGGGGGGATCCCCAACAACATGGAGCTCAACACCGGGTCGATGCTCGCCGCGACGCAGCAACTGCTGGACTCGCGCGAGTCGCTGGACAGCCTGGCGGTCGAGATCCACAAGAAATTCGCCCTTTCGTTCGCCTGCCTCGTGTTCGTCCTGTTCGGACCGCCCATCGCGCTGCGCTTTCCGCGCGGCGGCGTGGGCGTGACCCTTGGCGTGAGCATCGTGGTCTTTGGCCTCTACTACATCTGCCTCATGGCCGGTGAAGCCCTGGCCGACAAGGGTCGCCTGCCGGCGTTCGTGGCGATGTGGATCGCCAACTTTGTCTTCACGGTCGCCGGCCTCGTGCTGCTGTGGCGGGTCGAGACCACCGTGGACAGTTCCCGCGGTGGCGGCCTGCGCGAATGGTGGAGCGACCGAAAGGTGCGACGCGCCCTCGCCGCCGAGTCGGCGGCGGCACGACCGGCGCGCGCGTGAGCGGTTCCATGATGGCCGGCATCGTGCCCACGGGGCGTCGCAAGATCATCACGCCGCTCGATCGCTATGTCGCCTCGGAGTTCAGCCGCATCTTTCTGGTGACACTCGCCGGCTTCCCGGTGCTGGTGTTCGTCATCGACCTGGTGGACAACCTCCGCAAGTACACGGAGCGGAAGCTGGCCCTTCAGGCGGTGGCGATGAGCTACCTGTACTGGATTCCCGACACCCTGTTCATGGTGCTGCCGGCGGCGGTGCTGTTCGCGACCGTGTTTTCCATCGGCACGTTCACGCGGTACTCGGAGATCAGCGCCGCGAAGGCGTCGGGCATCAGCTTCTACCGATTCATTGCGCCGATCCTCCTGATGGCCACGATTGCCATGGGGATCGGCCTCGTGTTCAGTGAACTGGCCCCGCCGGCCAACGCCAAGCGACTCAAGCTCCTCGCCGGAAGGTCGGGTTTCGACCAGACAGCCCGCTACAACTTCGCGTTCGCGAATGACCAGGGGCGCGTGTACCGCATTTACCTGCTGGAGTCCCTGAAGGGCCGCATGGAGCGGGTCGAGGTGGAGGAACGTGGCTCCGACCAGCGCGCCGGCCTCCTCATCTCCGCCGATGGCGGGCGTTTCAGCGAGGACGGCTGGATGCTCGGCAAGGGTCAGGTGCATGTACTGCCCAACGATTCCATCGACCTGGCGTTCGGCTTCGACTCGCTCCTCGACCGGCGGCTCAAGGAAACACCCGATGAGCTGCAGGCCAGCGCGCGTGAGCCGACGGAAATGAACTATGGCGAGCTGACCCGGTTCATTCGTGCGCTCGAGCGCTCCGGCACCGACGTGAACCAGCTCAAGGTCGAGCGCATGCTGAAGCTCGCGATCCCGGTGACCTGCGTGATCATCGCGCTGTTCGGCGCGCCATTGGCCACGAGTTCCCAGCGAGGCGGCGCCGCCTTTGGCGTGGCCATCAGCCTCGCCACCACGGTATTGTTCCTCGTGCTCATTCAACTGACCAAGGCCATCGGCGGCAAGGGAATCCTGCCGGCGGAACCGGCGGCGTGGATGCCCAATGTGATCGTGGGCGTCATCGCGCTCGTGCTGCTCGCGCGCGTGCGCACCTAGATGCCCATCCAGCATATCGTGCGCGGCGCGTACCTCCGCACGGGCCACATCCTCGGCGCCATCGGCATGCGCGCCTACTTCGCGCGCGACATCGTGCGCGGGTTGCGCGAGCCGGGCACGTGGGCGCCCGAGACGATGCGCCAGATGCAGCGCATCGGCGTCGAGTCCGTGCCGCTGGCGGCCATCGTCGCCGCGTTCCTGGGGGGCGTGACGGCCTTCCAGACACGCTACCAACTGTTTCCCGGCGTGCAACTGTCGGTGGTCGGGCTCATCGCGCGACAGAGCATCGTGCTCGAGCTCGGCCCCCTGCTCACCGCGCTCGTGCTCACCGGCCGGGTCGGGGCGCGCATGACGGCGGAGATCGGCACGATGCGCGTGACCGAACAGATCGACGCGCTCGAAACGCTTTCCTTCGATCCCGTCGCGTACCTGGCGCTGCCGCGGCTCCTGGCCGCGCTGGTGATGATCCCCGCGCTCACCGTGATCGCCAACGCGACGGCCATCTTCAGCGCGTGGGCCACGCTGGTGCTGGCCACCGATGTCCGCACGTCGGACTTCATGGACGGGCTGCGCCTGGCGTTCACCGAGTTCCAGGTGGTGTACTCGCTGATCAAGGCGTTCTGCTTCGGTGGTGCCATCGCGTTCGTCTGTTCGTACGAAGGGTACGTCACGAAGGCCGGCGCCGAGGGCGTCGGCCGGTCGACCGCGCTCGCCGTCGTCATCGCGTCGGTGTCCATTCTCGTGCTCGACGCGATCGTGGCCGCCGTCTTCGCTCCATTCATCCAGGCATGACCAGCTCCGGGCCGGTGTCCGGTCCCGCCTACCCTTTCCGCTCATGAAACGACGCGACGAAATACTCGTGGGTCTCCTCCTGATGGTGTCCGTCGTGGTGGCACTCGGCGGCACCATCTGGATCGCGCGCGGCGGCCTCGCGCGCAACTACGCCATGTACGCGCGCTTCCCGTGGGGGGCCGGCCTCAAGAAGGGCCAGACCGTCCTGCTGGCCGGTGTGCAGATCGGGTACGTCGACAACGTCGCGCTCGACCCCAATGGCACCCTGCTGGTCGACATGATGATCCAGCAGCAGTACCGCGTGCCCAAGGGTTCCACCGCCACGGTCGAGCCAAACGGCATCTTCGGCGACCAGTTCATCGCGGTGCGGCCGGTGATCGGCATCAAGGAGTTCATGTCACCGCGGGACACGATTCCCACCGGCGACGGGCCACCGGGCACGGCGGAGTTGCTCAGCAAGGGCGACTCGATTGCGTCCGACGTGCGCGCGCTGACGGCGAAGGCGCGGAGTCAGTTCGTCGAGGACGGCGGGCTCGACGAGGTGCGTGTGACCATCACGCAACTGTCGAAGCTGATGACCCAGATCAGCAACGTCGCGGCCGAACAGTCGGCACAGCTCACGCGCACGCAGGCGGCCATGCGCAACACGATCGCCGCCTTCGACTCCGTGAAGATCGACTCGACGCTCAACAACCTGCGGTCCGCGTCAGCGAGCCTGGCGGAGCTCTCGCGCAACCTCGGGGAAACCAACACGCAGTTTCAGGGCGTGATCACCAAGGTCAACAGCGGCAACGGCACGATCGGGAAGCTGATGAACGACGACGCGGTCTATCACCGCCTCGACTCGCTGCTGGTGCGCATGGATTCGCTGGTGGCCGACATCAAGAAGAATCCGCGCAAGTACATCAATGTCAGGATCTTCTGAGCAGGGGCTGGGTGGTTTCTTGAAGACGGGAGAGGGGAGACGGGAGACGGGAGACGTC
>CAZPON010000096.1:0-1053 GCA_964588045.1 uncultured Gemmatimonas sp. | reverse complement strand
GCGCGTGTCGTACAGCGCCTGCTGCGTGTTGAACGAGTACACACCCACCGTCTGGCCGTTCTGCTGAGCCACGCCGGTGCGGGCGAGCAACTGGACACCCGGGAGGCCGGGGGCCACGACCGACTTCTGCGCGCCCCACTTGGAGTTCACCATGTTCGCGAAGTTGAAGACGTCGACCGCCATCGACAGCGACTGACCGCGAATCGACGGCAGCGACTGGCGCAGCGAGACGTTGAAGAGGTCACGCCACGGCGCGCGGCACGTCATGCGGCTGAGGATCTTCCCGCGCTGCGAATTCAGGCAATCGACCGACGAGATGAAGTTCTCCATCGCCGTTTGCTGCGCCGTTATCTGGGCCGCCGACCCGCCGAACAGGATTTCGTTGGGGTCCTTCGTGTCCCTCGGCACATACACGGGATCGTTCGCCGTCGAGCCGTCGGCGTTCTCGTCGGTGCTGTGATAGTAGTCGTACGGCGCGCCCGAGTTGCCGGTGTAGATCACCGACACGTCCATGCGCCACGGGAAGCTGTACGTGCCGGCCGCCACGAACTTGTGCGGCATGTCCCACTTGGCGGTGGCCAGCGTCGTCTTGTCCAGCAGGTCGCCGGAGACCGTGCGCCCCTGGTTGAAGTTCGAGTTGGCCGTCGAGTTGAGCGTACTCTGCACGTCCTTCGCTTCCGAATACGTGTACGAGAAGTTGCCCGACCAGTTGTCGGCAAACTGCTTGGTCAACGCCGCCGTGAGCTGGTACGAGTAGTCCTTGCCGTTGCTGTTCGACACATCGTACACCTGGTTGCGTCCGCCGATCGTCTTCGGGCTCGAGACGGCGCCCGAGATGGTGCCGTACATGCTGCGGCCGCGTACATCGACACCCTGGATGCCTTCCAGCGCGAGGTTGCTGTAGAAGAGCGAGTACCGGGACTTGGTGTACAGCGCCTCGAGCGTGCCGATGATGTTGAATCCGAGGTCACGGTCGAAGCCCACCGAGAACTTGTCGAACTGCGGGTACTTCATGTTCGGATCGACGGAGTTGATCGTCGATGACAGCGCGGC
>CAZPON010000095.1:0-10368 GCA_964588045.1 uncultured Gemmatimonas sp. | reverse complement strand
AATGCAGGCGCGGGCGATCTTCGACGCGGCGGTGCGCGTATCGCGTCGTGGCATCGACGTCCATCCGGAAATCATGGTGCCCCTGGTGGCCGACGTGGCGGAGTTCCGGCACCAGCGTGCGATCATCGAGCGGGCCGCCGAATCGGTGATGGGCGTGATGGGTGAACGGGTGCCCTACCTCGTCGGCACGATGATCGAGTTGCCGCGGGCCGCGCTCACGGCCGACGAGATCGCGCAGGAAGCCGAGTTCTTTTCGTTCGGCACCAACGACCTCACGCAGACCACGTTCGGCCTCAGTCGCGACGACTCCGGACGGTTCCTGCCGCACTACCTCGAGAAAGGGCTGCTGGCGGAGGATCCGTTCCAGGTGCTCGACCAGCGCGGTGTGGGCAAGCTGATCGCGATGGCGGTGCGCGATGGCCGTTCCGTGCGCCCGGAACTCAAGGTCGGCATCTGTGGCGAGCACGGTGGCGACCCGCAGTCCATCGCGTTCTGCCACAACGTCGGCATGAACTACGTGTCGTGCTCTCCGTATCGCGTGCCGATTGCGCGGCTGGCGGCGGCGCATGCCGCGCTGGCGGACAAGGCCGCGGTAAAGGGGTGACCACGTCGGTGGCAGACTGGCTGTGGGGCAAGCGACACCGCGCGACCTGCGCCGTAGTCGCGGCCGTCACCGTGTCATCACCACTCGACAGCCAACCTGCAAGACACGATTCCCTCGGTACCCTACGGGTAGCCACCGAGGCTACTACGCGCTTCCTCACGCGCTGGCGCACCGAGTGGTTGAAGAGCGACTGGGAGGCGTGGGCAGGATTTCAGGCGACGCAAGGCGTTCGCACCGCGAGCACCATGAATGCGCCACCGCAACAGGAGCACCTTGCATGCATCTATGCGTGGGCGCCACCTGTCGGCCTCGCCGACCCCTCACGTAACAGGAACCGCATCGGCAGCGCATCGGGGTTTCCCGCCCTGATCTGCCCCGGCTGGACAGTCGAGAATCCCAACTACGCCGATGCCAGTATCGTCCTCGATTCGGCGATAACGCCGGATCGGCGCCGCATGATTGCAGCGGCGCGTGACTCGCTGCTGCTGACGCTGGCCACGGCAGCCACGGGATATCCCGGAGACGCATGGATCACGGGACAACGCGTGCGCTTCCTGCTCGACCAGTCGTACGTCAGCGCAACCTATGCGTCGACTGCGCTCGACGTGGCTCGCGCCTGTCGGGGCGATCGATGGTACTGCGAGTCACTCGCCGGGCTGGTGTTCTCGCGGCAGCGGATGGTCGATAGTGCCAGTGCGGCATTTGCCCGCGCTCAGGCCGCCGCTGGTTCCGTGCTCCTTTGCCAGATGGCCGATGTCACAGCCCTGATGGATCGCCATGCGGTACCCCGTGAATTTGTGTTGCCGACCGCATGTCCTGAAAGGATGGCGCTCTCCGCTCGCTACTGGTGGCTGGCCGACCCGTTGTGGTCCGATGGCGTCAATGAGCGTCGCGTTGAGCACGACGCACGAACGATCGCGCTTCTGCTCGCATCGTCGCTGTCCCGTGCCGAGCGATTCGATTGGAGTATCGCCGACGGTGGAGACGCTGCCGCGCAGCTGGTCACGAGGTACGGATGGCCGTCGCGTATGGTCTGGTCGGCGATCAATCAGGGACGTGTGGTCGGTACTCCGCCGAATCAGACGAGGATTCGCTACCGAACGGGCATCGATCCGTTCGAGGCTGCACCGTCACCGCCGTTCACCACGCAGGAGTACAACTTCGGACGTGTTCATCTCGGGCCAAGCTGGAGTGCGCTCATCGCTCCATTCTCGTCACGCTCGTCGGATTGGGAGTTCTCCGCGCCACCAGCCGAGAATCCACGGCGTTGGTGGCCGAGCGAGCACATGCAGCGCGATCGACCTCTTGTCGCTGTCACGGAATGGCAGGAGCAATATTGGCGGCGCCCGGACTCCATCAAGGTCGCCGTGGCCGCTCGTGTACCGTTGTCGCTGTCAGGTGGTGGTCCCTTCAAGACAGAGATCAGCGCCATCCTGATGCGATCGCCCGGGCCTGAGGTCGCCGTTCCCGTCGCCCGACAGCGCCTGACGGGTGACTCGAGCATCGTCCTCTCGGGTACCATCCCCAGTGACTCGGCGTTGCTATCGCTCGAACTCACGAGTACGGACATACGGCGCGGAGACGCGCGCGTTCGATTTGCCATCAACAATGGATTGTCCGCGCTTTCGTCTGGAGCGATCGCGCTATCGACGCCGGCACTCCTTCGCGTCGTCCCGGGCACTGAACCGGCCACTTACGCTGACAACGCTGTGTCGTATCTCCTGCCAACAACCACGCTGCAAGGCACCCGTCGGGTAGGTGCCTTCTGGGAGTCCTACGGATTCGCCGACACCGCGGCCGTGGATATCACCGTGCAAGTGCACCGGCTCGGTTCACCTGGACGCTTCGAGCGAATCGCGGCGTCGCTCGGCCTCAACGATCGCGAATCAACGGGCACCGAGATTCGTTGGCGCGAGCCGCGCGCTGGAACGCCACTGCCCGCTGCGAGCAGCCTCGCGATTCACGGCCGCAGCGTGCTGCTCAACCTCGCCGGGCTTCGCGCGGGCGCCTATGTCGTTGCGGTCACCCTGCGCACGCTCGACGGACGTTCGGCGTCAAGCATCCGACACTTCGAACTCGAATAGTCTTTCATGGCTGCAGGGTCACTCGCGTCGTGAGTGTGCACCCACGACGAAGCTCGAGATCGGCCCGGACAGCTCTGTGTGCAGGTTGCGACACCGCAAGCACATAGTCGCCTGCTGCGAGGATCAACGCAGTGGTATTGGTGCTCGTTTGTGTCCCTCGAGCGACCGTATCAGCCCCTCGTAGGACCAGCCAGGCCGCGTTGATATCCACAGGAGGAGATGTGCTGACGACCAGTTCGAGCGAGGCGGAGTCAATGGAGCGTTGAACCACTGGAGCGCATGAGACAAAACGAACGACCTCGTAGGGCAAGTTGTGCGTGAGGCTCTCGTTGGAAGGGCTGGATTGAGCGCTTGTACAAGCAACCAGCGCGAGTGCCGCAGACACCGCACTGCGTCGCAGGCACCGTCGGTCGCGAGGCATTGTCGGCCACTTCGCCCTCATCACGTCTGTCAGAGTCCCACCTTCTTTACCAGCGCCTCGAAGGCCGGATCGCCGCGTAGCGCATCGAGCTGGCTGTCAACCCGGAGCAGCACCATCGAGTGCGACCGGAACTCATACGCGCGCTCGAGCCACTCCAGCGCCTTGGCGCGGGCGCCGAGCGCCAAATGGACCTTGGCGACGTCGTAGGACGGAACGACCGGTGCGCGCATCACCTGCGCGAGAAGTCGTTCGGCTTCGACGCGATCTCCGCGCACGGCGTGCGCACGCGCCAGCGAGGCCATGAAACCCACCCCACCGTTGGAAAGCGACACGGCGCGCTCGTAGGCGGCAATCGCTTCATCGACCTGACCCGATGCCTCCAGCGCCCAGCCACCCCACTGGAACGTGAGCGCGTACGACGAGTCGAGCGCGATCACGCTGCGGTACATGGACACGGCGCGCGGGAAGTCGCGACGGAAGTACTTCGCCCAGATGGGAGCGGCGCTCCGTACCGGCGCCGCCGGATCGATGGTTCGCGCGCGCTGAAATTCGACATCGGCCTCATCGAAGCGCTGTACCACCGTGAGCAGGTTGCCGTACCATTGGTGTGCGATCGCCGAGTTCGGCTCCACGGCAATTGCCCGCCGGAACTCCTCTTCGGCCCGCGCGAAATTCCAGTCGTGATAGAGCGAGACGTACGCGCGCGTGGCATGCGCGGAACCGAGCCTGGCATCGAGGCGCAGCGCTTCGTTCGCGGCCCGCGCCGCCGCGGGAAAGACCTCACGGGGCGGCGCATACTCGTAGAAGCCCTCTACCGCCAGCACCTCGGAGAGTCCCGCGTGGGCACGCGCAAAGTCCGGCGCCCGGGCAATCGCCGCGCGAAAGAACTCCGCGCTGCGCATGATCGTCTGCTCCGTCTGCCGCGAGCGCATCGATCGGCCCTGCAGGTACAGGTCGTACGCCTCGGGATCGCTGGTGCCCGAGTTCACGGCCGCGACATATCCGGCCACCATCTTCCCCTTCAGCGATTCGACGATCGATCCGGCGATCTCCTGCTGAATGTTGAGCGCGTCGTTGGTGGTGCGATCGAATGTCTCGGACCAGATGGGATAGCCGCCGGGGACCTTCACCAGGCGCGCGGAAATCCGGATGCGCTCGCCGATGGCGCGGACGCTGCCTTCCACCACCGTCTCGACACCAAGCTTCTCCCCGATCACGGCAATATCGAGCCCCTGCCTCGCCAGCACGGTGGACGACGTGCGCGACGCCACGCGCACGCCGTCGACCATCGACAGGCTGGTGATGATTTCGTCGGTGAGGCCGTCGGCGAAGTACGCCTGCGCCGTGTCGGGACTGAGGTTGTCGAACGGAAGCACGGCAACAGACGCGATATCACGCGAGCCCATCATGGTGGCGCCGCGCCCCCCGTCGCGCAGCGCGAACCAGCCTGCCGCGGCGAGCATGATCGCGAGCATTGTCACGCCGACGATGATCGTCGTGCGCTTGGCGCCGGTGGCGGCCGCACTCTCACCGGTGACAACCGGTGCGCCGAGACTCTCCGCAAACTCGTGTGCGGTGGGGAAGCGATCGGCTGGAGTGCGTTCGAGCGCGCGTGTGATCGCGACTTCCGTTGCCACGCTCACAGTGGAACGGCGTGCGCGCAGCGGAGGCACCGACTCGGTGAGCTTCCGCGCCGTGATCGCCATCGGCGTCGGTCCGACATACGGTGGTTCGCCGGTCAGCATCTCGAAGGCGACGCAGCCGAGCGAGTAGATGTCGCTGCGCCCGTCGACACCGGCCTCTCCATGCGCCTGCTCCGGGCTCATGTAGACCGGCGTGCCGATCGCCGTGCCGGTCTGGGTGAGCGCTTGCATGGTGGAATGGTCGATGGCACGCGCAATGCCGAAGTCGGCGACCATGGCATGCCCGCCTTGCAGCAGGATGTTCTCCGGCTTCACGTCGCGATGCACGATGCCAAGGCTGTGCGCATGCCCCAGCGCATCGGCCACCTCACGCGTGATGCGAAGGGCTTCGGGAACCGGCAGCGGTCCCTCGCGCACGATCCGGTCGCGCAGCGACTCCCCCTCGACGAACGGCATGACATAGTACAGCAACCCATCCGCCTCACCGGAATCGAGCAGCGGGAGGATATGCGGATGGCTGAGTCCCGCGGTGATGCGCACTTCACGCAGGAAACGCTCGGCGCCGAGTGCCTCGGCGAGCTCCGGATGCAGGACCTTCACGGCGACCACGCGCCCATGCCGGATGTCGCGGGCACGAAAGACGCTGGCCATGCCGCCACGTCCCTGCTCGCGTTCCACCTCGTAGCGGCCGGTGAGCGCCGCGCGCAATCGGTCCGTCAGACTGTTCAGGTATATGCCCTGGTAGACGACGCTAATACGTTACCGAAAGGCTCGTGACCCGGCCACTTTCAGGCGTCAGCCTTTCATGGGCCGAGCCAGACTGCGTTGACTTCGGGCGCGCAGTCCTTCAGCACAACGCGCGCCACCTCACGACCCGATCTGCGCAGCGACAGCCGTTCGAATCCGATCGTCAAGTCCCGGCACCAGTTCGAGACGCGCCCGCAGCACGCTCCCCTGCACGACGCCACGCGCGAGGAGTGCCCGGCAGAACTCTCCGTCCTTCTCGCGCCCGGCGATCGCCTTGGAGATCCAGAGATCGTGTAAGTCGAGACACAACGCGGTAACCCCGCCCGTCGCCGGCGTGGCGAAGCGCACGAGTCGCTCCCGCCAACCGTCCGGCAGGCGGGCGGTGGATTCCAAGACACCTTGCGCGTAGTAACCGAAGGTGTCGTGGAACATCGACGCTTCACCAATCGAGCCATCGATCAGGTCGGCGGACCGTCCGTCCATGTCACCGGGCACGGCAACATCCACTTCGACAGAGCGTGCGGCTTCGGTTGGCAGTTCCCCTGACATGCTGCCGTGCACGGCCTGACTGCCGATGATCAGCACCTCAGTCACGCCAAGCACCGCACCTGCCGCACGAATCGCGTGCTCGAACTGGTCGCGGGTCACGAGGCACGCTCCATCGGCAACGAGCCGCGCGCTGGCAACGCGCGCTCCGCAACCGCGAATGCGCGATAGACCTTGGCGCGATCGCCCGCTGAGAGTATGCCGGTGAAGGGCGTAACCTGACGAAGCTCCCGCGCCCATGGTGAGGGATCGCTGAGCACAGGCAGCAGCGCAGAAAGCGGTCGACGCAAGAGAACCTCCCACTCATCGAGCAGGGGGCGCGCACCCGGATGCAGGGAGCGCATGCGCGACAGTGATGAACGAGCTTTCGCGAGCACGACCTCCGGCTCCGCCTGCAAGCACTCCGCGATTGCCCGGTGCAACGCCAATGACCGACGATCCTCGCGCGTGAGCAGTGGAACAAAGCGCACCTCGATGGTCTGCCCCGTCGCACTGGCGAGTCGCTCCACCGTACGCCACGTGGGACTCTTGCGCCCACTTTCGTACGCGGCCACGGTGGACTGCGACGTGCCAGCCGCGGCCGCCAACTGTTGCTGGGTGAGGTCGGCTGCTCCCCGAAGCTCGCGAATCGGATTCATCGGATAAATATATCTCCGATAAGATATATCGCCACCTCCCACGTCGTCTTGCACGGAATGGTATGAGTAGGTATGATCTGATATGCAGAAACAACCACCCTTTGCCCGCATCACCATCACGCTGCCCCAGGAAGACCTCCAAGCGGCCGATCGGCTGGCCGGGCAGCAGGATCGCTCCCGCAGTTGGATAGTGGCCGAAGCGATCCGTTGTTACGTCGCCAGTCTGAAGAAGCCGGACGCGACGCTCGACGACCTCGGCAGTTCGCGCCGCGCTCAGTTGCAGCGCGACATGGCGCTGACGCCCCAGGAGCGTGTGCGGCAGGCGGAGGAAACGCAGCGCCTCGCGGAGCACGTGAGCGATCCCCTCACCTTCGCCACCTTCGACGAGTTCCTGAAGTGGCGACGCGCGGGCGGTTGGGCAACGTGACACCCCCCGTCAGCCGCGTCGCACTGGTCTGTCGCTTGCTGAATGATGCGGAGGCGCGCTATGTCGTGGTCGGCGCGACGGCCATGCAACTGTGGGGAACGACGCGCGCCACACGCGACATCGATATTCTGATCGAGCCGACCATCGCAAATGCGGAGCGCGTGTTGCAGGCGCTCCGTGGTCTGCCCTTCGGTGTGGCCGCCGAGCACACGCCGACGGAGATCGTGTCGCGCGTCGTCACCATGATTGGCGACACGCCCAACGTCGACGTACTGACGCGCGCGTGGAACGTTCGCTGGTCCGACGCACAGCGCGATATCTCGGTATTCGACATCGATGGCGTTCCGGTGCCGACCATCTCGATCGCGAACCTCATCGCATCGAAACGGACAGGCCGCCTGCAGGATCGGGCCGACATTCAGGTACTCGAGGAATTTCAGCGCCTGCGCGCGCCTGAATAGTCGTGCAAGGCATGGGTGGTGACGCAACCAACCCCAGGCATGGTTGTAGTAGGAGCATATGACCTGCACGGAGGGCCTGATGACGCGCCAATTCACTTGCATGCTTCTTCTCCTGGCCATCGGCGGCTGCCGCGACACCGGCGACCCCGTCGGACCGCATGGCGAGGTGACCAGCGTCTATGTGTTGCGATCGATCGATGGCGTTTCGTTGCCAGCGCCGGGCAATGGCGACGGCATGACGGATTTCACCGTGATCGCCGACACCGTTCGCGTCTATGAGGACGGCCACGGCGTCGAGGTGATGGTCACCTCTCGGCCGGGAGTATCCGGTGTCCAGCGACAGGAGCAACCGCTGCAGTTGACCTCCATCGAGGGGACCTACCTCGAGGGTATTGCCTACGACATCGAGTATCCGTGTCAGGACCAGCCGGCCGCATCCATGGCGAGCTGTCTGGCACCCCCCCATCATCGCGCAATGGTGGGCACGAACGGCATGATCTTCACCAACTCGAAGATGTACCGTGTACCCATGGTCTTCGAGCGCGTCGGGCCGATGTAAGCCGGCCGGCGACACGCACCCACGCACAACGCCCCGCCGACGAATCAGCGGGGCGTTCTGCGTTTGGCGGTTCTTCCAGTGGAGGTGAGGGGAATCGAACCCCTGTCCGAGACTAGATCGACCTCAGCGTCTACGTGCGTATCCCATTGATTGAGGTCTCCGTCAGCTGGCCAATGGGAAGCCCACTTCAGGACAAGCCTGCTGGTGTTTCGCCCGGCGACGGCAGACGCGCCGCAGGACTAGCCCGGATTTGCGATACTCACATGCCGCCCCAGGCGGGCTGCCTTGTGAGCACTGCTACGTAACCCGAAGGTTAGGCAGCGAGCGCGAGGTTGTTGTTCGCGATTGGAATGTTCCCGAGTGTTTTACCAGGTGCTCGAGGACCTGGGCACGCTGCCAAAGCTTCACCAACCCCGTCGAAGCCAGTGCACCCCCGTACAACACCTGAAATCTAACCGGGACGGGCATCAACGCCAAACCGTCCCACGCGAGCGCTACGCCGCTTCGCAGGTGAGGTCGCTGACGTCCGGATCGTTCGCCGCCACACCACGCGCGCGAAACCCGTCGTAGTCCTCGAGATAGCGCGCGAAGATGCCCTCCACTTCCGAAAAATCGCGCACCTGATGCAGCACTTTCCGAAGCTCAGCCGAGTTGGGAAGTCCCTTCACGTACCACCCGAGGTGCTTGCGAAACTCCAGCGCGGCGCCGAACGGGTCGATCTCGTACTCCTGCACCATGCGCGCATGATCGAGCGCCACCGCAAAGCGCTCGTGCACGCCCGGCGTTTCGGGATACGGCGTCTTGTCCAGCAGCGCGCGCGTCTGGCGGAAGATCCACGGCTGACCAAACGAGCCGCGCCCGATCATGATGCCGTCGCAGCGCGTGTGTTCCCACATGCGATATGCGTCCTCGGGCGTCTTGATATCGCCGTTGCCAAGCACGGGGATATCGAGCGCCGCCACCACCATCGCGATCTCGTCCCAGTTGGCATGCCCGGTGTACATCTGCGTGCGCGTGCGGGCGTGCAGCGCCAGCACCCGCGCGCCGGCGTCCTGGCAGCGCAGGCCGATGCCGACGGGGTCGCGCATCTCCTCGCTCCAGCCGCTGCGAATCTTGCACGTCACTGGCAAGTGCGTCGCCTTGGACACGGCGCGGATGATCGACTCCACGAGATCGAGATCACGCAGGCACCCGGAGCCGCCATTGCGGCGCACCACCTTCTTGACCGGGCAGCCGAAGTTGATGTCCACGAAGTCGGGTTCGAACAGGTCGGTCACCATGGCCGCCGCCTCGCCCATGGCCGCCGGATCGGACCCGAAAATCTGGACCCCAATGGGCCGTTCCTCGGCCTTGAACCGCAACTTTTTCACCGTCGCCGGGTTGTCGCGACGGATGCCCTCGGCCGACAGAAATTCCGTCACCACCACGTCGGCGCCGTGCTGGTGGCACAGCCGGCGAAACGGCGACTCCGATACCCCCGCCATGGGCGCCAGGTAGACCGGCGTCGTATGCGGGGTCGGGAACGGAAAAACCTTGCGGGCCATAGAGTTGGAAGCTAGCGGAACCGCGAATCCGGGGCAACGAACCCGTTTGACAGCCGCTGGTCAGGGGTTACCATACACGGCTATGGAACTTCGCGAGTTCTTTTCCGAGGATGCCGTCCAGCTCGAGCTCAAGGGCACGACCAAGGACGAAGTGCTGAAGGAGCTGATCGGGCTCCTCAAGCTGGACGACAAGTCCGAAGGCATGCTGTTCAAGATGCTGAAACGGCGCGAGAACCTCGGTTCGACGGGGATCGGCCGCGGCATTGCGATTCCGCATTGCCGATCGCTGGTCGTCAACCGCCTGCGTGTCGCCTTTGGCCGCAAGGCCAGTGGCGTCGACTTCAAGGCCATCGACGACAAGCCCGTCAACTTCTTCTTCCTGATCGTTGCGCCGCCGCTGGAGGTCTCCAACCAGTACCTCCCGGTGCTCGGCAAGATCGCGCAGTTCAGCAAGGAGAGTGATGTGCCGGGCCGCCTGCTCGAGATCACCGAGCCGGCGCAGTTCATGGCGATGCTGGAAGAGAAGCGCGTGTAGCAGCAGGCGCGTCAGTGCGCGTCACGCTCCACGCTGACGCGCACTCAACGCAGCGTGCTCAGTTCGTGGCCGAGCGCTTCGCCTTCGCGACAATCTCCTTCGCTTCGCGCAGCATGCGCTGCGCATCGTACGGGATGCCGTCCTTGATCGTCCACGCCA
>CAZPON010000094.1:4528-10380 GCA_964588045.1 uncultured Gemmatimonas sp. | reverse complement strand
TCCATCCGGCCATCAACGCCTCCACAGCTTCTGGAGGCAGGGCGGCCAGCAGCTCGTATTCCTCGCCACTGGCGAGGCAATCACGTGGGTCGAGGCCCTCACCACACGGCAGACGATCCGCGTCGATCGCCAGGCGCACGCCACTGGCAGCGGCCAGATGCCGCGCATCCGCGGCCAGGCCATCGGAGATGTCGAGCATGGCGTGGGCGCCGGCCGCAGCGAGGGCCTCGCCTTCGGCCAGACGCGGCACTGGCGCGGCAAAGCGGGCACGAGCCCAGGCCGATGGGTTCTCATCATCCGAAAACGCGCGCAAAGCGCGTCCAGGCCCGCCAAGCGTGCCGGTGACCACCAGCACATCGCCGGGCATCGCGCCGCGTCTGGAGACCACCCGTTCGGCCGAGCCCACGACGGTGGTGGTGATGGCAAAGGCATCGCCGCGACTCAGGTTGCCACCCACGATGCGGGCCCCGCTGGCGCGCACCACATCGGCGATGCCGTCGGCCACGTGTCCCAGCAGCGCGCGCCACGCGTCGGGCACCACGAACGCCAGCAGCACCGCCTCGGCGCGAGCGCCCATGGCGGCAAGGTCGCTGAGCGCCGCGGCCGCCGCGCGCACCCCGACTTCGCGCGGCGCGAGCCAGCCGGGGAGGAAGTGCACGCCTTCGACGCACGCATCGGTGCTGATCACGCGCGTGCGATCGCCGTCCGGCGGCAACACGGCGGCGTCATCGCCAATGTCAACGGCGAGGTCGCCCCAGCGCGCCATCAACATGCGAATGGTATCGAACTCCTGTCCATCACCCATCGCCTGATGCGCGCGATGCACGTGCCGTCCCCTCATGGCAACCCCCCGTCGCCGGCGCGGCGCAAGCGCACGAGCCCGTCGGGTGTGGCAATCCAAATCCAGTCGCGGCTCATGACGACATCGAGCGCCGGTGCAGGAATATCACGCGGCACACGCAACACACGCACCCCGCCGGCGCGCTGCAAGACCACCACACCGTCGGTTCCCGCCATGACAATCGTGCGATCGTCCATGGCGAGTCGGGTCACCTGCCCCACCTGGGCGACGTCGAGCGCCATAACGCGCGTTGGCTCGCGGCCACCCCTGGGTGCGAGCTGCAGCACGGCATCGTCGCTTGCCGCGAGCAGCACGCTGTCGCTCCACGCCAGGGCCACGATGCGCCGGCGCAGCGCCGGGTCGGCGCCGAGCGGACGCAAGAGCGCACCACTCGGCGGAAGCGCCATGAGGCCGGTTTCGGCGCCGATCCACAGCGTGTCGCCAATGGACTGCAGTGCATACACCGGGACGTCGTTCAACTGATGTGCACCAATGCCGCGCGATCGCGTGTTGCGTGAACCGACCGAATCGGCGATGTACACCAGGCCTCGGGCAGTGCCCACCCACGCGCCTTCGTTGCGGGCCGCGACCGCATACACGCGATCGTCAGGAAGTCCGTCGAGCGAGGTCCATGCCACCATTTCCTCGCTGCCATCGAGGAGCACGCGCACCACCCCGCGGTCGGTGGCAATCCATGCGCGTTGTGCGCGCACGGCCAGCCGAGTGGCGCGCATGCCGATCAACGGCACACTGATGGTGCCATCGATCCAGCGCCAGTGCTGGAGATCATTGCTGGCGAACGTGAGTCCGCCGCGCTGCGACGCCCCGAGTCCCGCAGCCCACACGCCATCGGCCGCCAGCGCGACGGCGCCAATGCTTCGCTCCAGCAGCCCAAAGTGCAGCGGTGTCGCCAACTGTTGCAGGGCATCGACCCTGTACAGGCCGTCGCCGCTGGTGCCCAGCCACACTTCGCTGGGTTGATCGGGCGAACTGCTGCCGCTGAGCACCGGATACGTGCGCAAAGGCCGATCGGCCATCTGGTTGCGGAACAGCAGCGGTGCGCCGCTGCGCAGCCCCGGATAGGCCGCATAGACGTCATCGAGCGCGCGTGGCGTGAAGCGCATGTTGTTCGCGGGCGGTCCGGCCACCGCGGTCGCCAACCCGACACGCGAAACGCGTGTCCACAGCCCGCCGGCGCGCACGTACACATCGCCACCGGTCCCCCGATCGAACACGATGTAGTCGGGCACACCGGTGAGCATGGTGCGCTGCAACAGGTCGCCTTGCGGACGATACATGATGATCGCCCCCGGTACACCCAGCCACACGGCATCCTCCACCGGATCACCCGCCATGAAGGTGATCTGCATGTCGACGAGCCCGGTGGCCCGCGACAGCGGTGGCAGCCACGCGTTGAACAGCCGGTCGTACACGGCAATGCCGGACGGTGTCGCCGAGTACACATAGCGTCGCGACACGCCCACCGCGCGCACGTCGGAAAAGCTGCCAATGACGCGCACTTCATCACGCCGCCCGAACGCGCCGGTGTTGCCGCCGGTCGCGCCACCGCCCGCCGACGCGCATCCGGTGACGGCGACCACGGCCATGCATACCACCATGTGGAGCACACGCCGAACGATCATGCGCTACGCTCCGCTGGCAGTTCCGGTGACGGCAACTCGATGAGCACACCCGTCGGACCAGCCATCGGACGCGCGAGTTCCGCCCACACGGCAGGCAGCGCGTGCAGGACATCGTTTAGCGTGACCCCGCGCACACTGCGCGCCACGCGCGCTGCCCGTTCAGCCGCGAGCGCGTGGGCCGTTGCGCCCAGCAGCGCCGCGTCCAGTGCGCTCACCTCCTGGGCGAGCAGCGTGCCGATGATTCCGGTGAGCAGGTCGCCACTGCCACCGGTGGCGAGCACCGCTGAGCCCCGCGGCATCACCAGCGGCGATGCGCCGTCGGGCGTGGCGATGAGCGTCGGCGTGCCCTTGAGCAGCACGGTCGCACCGGACTGCGCCGCAAACTCCCGGAGTTGCCTCGCGCGCTCGTCCCAGTCTTCGGCAATCGGCGCGTGTATCAGGCGAGCAAACTCGCCGGGATGCGGCGTGCACACGACCGGCCGATCGCCGCACCACGCGCGCAGCCGGAGCGCGACATCGTCGTCCAAGCCGGCCACGAGCGTGAGCGCATCGGCATCGAGCACCACCGGCACACCGGGATGACGGTCGAGCGCCGAGCGCAACACGGACTCGGAGATCGTATCACGACCAAGGCCGGGGCCAATGGCCAGCGCCTGCCCCCACGCTGCACCCGCGTCACGACTCACGTCCCACGGTTGCGTGATGGCCTGCGGCACCGCCTGCTGCAGCGCGGTGACACTCTCCGCGGCAACCCATGCGCGGGCAAGCCCGATACCCGAGGCCAACGCCGCGCGACTTGCCAGCACAATGGCGCCGGCCATGCCTGCGACGCCGCCAACCAGCGCGAGATGACCGCGTCGTCCCTTGTGCGCATCCCACGCGATGGCCGGAAGTCGTTGCGCCAGGGACTCGGCGCTGGCCGCGTGCCACGACCCACTCGCGGCCTCGGCGTGTGCGCCAAGTCCGATATCGACGAGCACGATGCGACCGGCAACCGCGCGCGACAGCAACAGGCCGCGCTTGATGGTGCCGTATGTCACGGTGATATCGGCAACGACGCCGCCCGCCACATGCACGCCCGTGGTTGCGTCCAGGCCGGTGGGCACGTCCAGCGCAACGATCGTTGCGCCGCGACCGCGATCGCGAAACGCCGCCAGTTCCGCCGTGCGTGCGCGCGTTGTGTCGTGCAGTTCGCCGCGCTGGCCGGTGCCCAGCAGGCCGTCAACAACGAGTTGCTCGGCGCCCGTTGGTTCGCCGACCGCAAGCATGCCGCCTTCGTAGCGGCGCGCGATGGCGGCGGCGCGTTGCGCATCAGCGGTGCGCGGCGGTTCGTCGGCGACCACACGCACCCGCACACCGCAGCGCGCCAGTTGGGCCGCAACAACCCATGCGTCGCCGCCATTGTTGCCCGGCCCGGCATACACCGCAACGCCTCTCGCCAGCAGACCCGCGCAGTCCCGCAGGATCACCGCCACGGACTGCGTCCCCGCCTCGAGCATCAACGCGAACGACGGCGTCCCGGCGGCAATGGCCGATCGGTCACACGCGGCCGACTCGCCGGCCGAGGTGACGCGGAGGGGATGCGCACTCCGCGTCGTGGTGCGCACGGCGTCAGACGTGCGCGGTGCTCCAGGGATACTCGCGCTCGAACGCGTCCGCGAAATCGAACACGCCGTAGAAGTCGTCGCGCGAATCCTGGGGCTGGCTGATGAGCAGGCCCATATCGACGAGCGTGAAGACAATGTCGCCGATATCGCTGGTGCTGCGGACGCCCCAGTGCTCGAGCACGAGGCGGGCCGTCACGCCGAAGCGCTGCAGCGCGAGCTCGCGGCACGAATGCGCCAGCTCGGGACCGGTGATGTGGCGACGTTCGGTGAGGTGCGTCTGGCAGTGCTCGAGCGCGGCGAGCAGGAACAGATAGGCGCGCTCGTCGAACCGCTGCTCGCGCAGGCGGATCTGATCCATGATGCCATCACGGAATGCCAACTCGGCCACTGCCTCGTTCCTCGTTGATGCGGCTCGAAAATCATGGTGCGTCCTCTCGAGGACGCACCGGCGGCGCAGTCAGCAACGGCTCCGCACGCCTGTAAATGATGCGGCCCCGCGATCGGGGCCACAAGCACTGGACAACGGCGGGATTTGCAGTATGGCCGCGTCACACGCGGCGCCGGCACGCCGATCCTGCTACACCGCGCGATACAGCGGGAACTCGTCGGCGAGCAGTCGCACGTCGGCGCGCGTCGCGGCAATCACATTCGTGTCCTCCGGTGCCGACAGCACGCGGTCGATGAGGGTCGCGATGCGCTCCATCGCCTCGCTCCCCATGCCGCGCGTCGTCACGGCCGGCGTGCCGATGCGAATACCGCTGGTGACGAAGGGCGATTGGGTCTCCTTCGGCACCGTGTTCTTGTTGACGGTGATGCCCGCCTGGTCGAGCACCTTTTCGGCCACCTTGCCGGTCAGCCCCTTGCTGCGCAAGTCGACGAGCATGAGGTGGTTGTCGGTGCCGCCGGACACGATGTGGTAGCCGCGCGCCACCAGCGCGGCCGACAGCACGCGCGCATTGTCCACCACCTGGCGGCAATATGCGGTGAACGCCGGCTGCAGCGCCTCGTGGAACGCCACGGCCTTGGCGGCAATGATGTGCTCGAGCGGGCCGCCCTGCATGCCGGGGAAGATCGCCTTGTCGATGGCCTTGGCGTGCACCTCCTTGCACAGGATGAGCCCTCCACGCGGCCCGCGCAGCGTCTTGTGCGTCGTGCTCGACACCACGTCGGCAAACGGCACCGGCGACGGATACACACCCGTGGCGGCCAGTCCGGCAAAGTGCGCCATGTCGACGAAGAAGATCGCGCCGATCTCCTTCGCCACGTCGGCAAATGCCTGCCAGTCGACGGCCCGCGAGTACGCGCTGTATCCGGCAATGATCATCCTGGGCCGATGCGTGCGGGCCGCGGCGCGCATGGCGTCGTAGTCGATGAGCCCCTCGTCGGTCACGCCGTACGACACCGCCTTGTACAGCAGGCCCGAGAAGTTCACCGGCGAGCCGTGCGTGAGGTGACCGCCCTGCGACAGATCCATGCCAAGGAACGTGTCGCCGGGCTTCAGGAAGGCCAGGAACACCGCCGCATTGGCCGACGCGCCGCTGTGGGCCTGCACGTTGGCGTGCTCGGCACCGAACAGCTGCTTCACGCGGTCGATCGCCAACTGCTCGATGCGATCGATCACTTCGCAGCCGCCGTAGTAGCGCTTGCCGGGCAATCCTTCGGCATACTTGTTGGTGAGCGGCGAACCGGCCGCTTCCATCACGGCCGGCGACACGAAGTTCTCGCTCGCGATCAGCTCGATCTGGTCGCGCTGGCGGTCGA
>CAZPON010000094.1:0-4518 GCA_964588045.1 uncultured Gemmatimonas sp. | reverse complement strand
GCTCGATGCCGTGGCTCTGTCGCGCCACCTCCTCCTCGATCAGGTGTGCAATCTCCGGGTCGGCCGACAGCAAGGCGTCGCCGGGAGGAAGACTGTCCCATCGGTGCCACGTGGCGCTCGCGCCTTCGTGAAGAGCTTCGTTCGCCGTCATGCGTTGTGGTCCACCGAGTCGGGGTCGCGTTCGATCTTGTCCACGCGCTTTCCGTGACGACCGCCCTCAAAGGGGGTCCCCAGCCAGGCACGCAGAATGGCAATGGCGTCTTCGTCGGACACGAAGCGCGCCGGCAGCACCAGGACATTGGCGTCGTTGTGCTTGCGGGCGAGGGCCGCAATCTCGGGCGTCCACGCAACCGCCGCGCGCACCCCCGGATAGCGATTGGCGACATAGGACATGCCCAGCCCGGTGCCGCACAGCAGCACGCCGCGGTCGACTTCGCCCGACGACACTTCCTCGGCCAGCGGGTGGCCGTAGTCGGGATAGTCGGAACTGGCCGTGCTGTGCGTGCCGATGTCCTGCACGTCGAATCCCATGTCCGCCAGCTCAGCGCGCAGTCGTTCCTTGAGCTCGAAGCCGGCGTGATCCGACGCGATGGGAATGCGTTCTCCGGGTCGTGCGACGTCCACCATGATCACCCCTCGCGGTTGGGATACTGCGGCCATGTCTTGATCATACCGCGCACGGCGCTGATTCGCTGCTCGGCCACCCGGTCGGCCGCACGATATGTGGGGATCTTCGTCTCCTTCGCCAGGCGGAAGACGCTCAGCACGGTGGTGTAGATCTCGCCCGCCTTGCGCAGCGAGCGTTCGCGGCTCCAGCCCGTGAGCTCGCTGTAGACGTTGATGACGCCACCGGCATTGGCCACATAGTCGGGCGCGTAGAGGATGCCGCGCGCTTCGAGCGCGTCGCCGTGGCGATCCTCGAGCAACTGGTTGTTGGCCGCACCGGCCACGACCTCCACCTGGAGCTGCGGGATGGTGTCGTCGTTGAGGATGCCGCCCAGGGCGCAGGGCGTGAAGATATCGGCCTTGACGCCATAGATCTCATCGAGGGACACAGCCCTGGCACCCGTCGCGTCGACCACGCGCTGGACGCGCGCCGCATCGATGTCGGTCACGATGAGCTTCGCCCCCGCGGCGTGCAGCTCATTCGCCACGTTGGACCCGACGTGCCCGAGCCCCTGGATGGCCACCGTGCGCCCTTCGAGCGAATCGCTGCCCCAGCGCTCGAACGCCGACGCCTCGATGGCGCGAAACACGCCGTGCGCCGTGACGGTCGACGGGTCCCCCGACTTGGAGCCGATGCCGGTCACGAACTTCGTCTCCATGTGCACAAAGTCCATGTCCTCGACGTTGGTGCCGACGTCCTCGGCCGTCACATAGCGACCACCCAGCGAATCGACGAAGCGACCGTGCGCGCGAAAGAGCATCTCGCGATTGGTCGTCTTGTTGTCGCCGATGATGACCGACTTGCCGCCGCCGAGATTGAGTCCCGCGACAGCGTTCTTGTAGGTCATGCCACGCGAAAGCCGCAGCGCGTCGACGGCCGCGTCGTCGTCGGTGGCGTAGTTCCAGAAACGGCAGCCGCCGAGCGCCGGCCCGAGCGTGGTGTCGTGAATGGCAATGATGCCCCGGTAGCCGGACGCCTTGTCGTGGCAGAAAACCACCTGCTCGTGGCCCATCTCGGCGATCGTTTCGAAGTAGCGCATGCGCGGGTCGCTCAGTCTGGAATGGAAGCGTCGGCGGCCGCGGCTGCGGCCAGCGTTTCCCGCGCAATGACGATGCGCGAAGACCTGGATGGCCTGCGTGGTGACCCACATCGCGGTTTCGGAGGCGAAGAGCTTCGCCATGGAACTGTAGCGGGTGATGACCTCACCTCGCTGCTTGGCCGCCGCGGCCGCGTGCAACAGCGTGCGCGCCGCGGTGACCCGGGTCGCCATATCGGCAATCCGGAACTGAATGGCCTGAAAATCCGAGATCGGCTGGCCGAACTGCTTGCGTTCGCGCGCGTAGCGCACGCTGGCCTCGAGCGCCGCACGCGCAATGCCGACGGCCTGCGCGGCAATGCCCATGCGGCCATGATCGAGCGAGCCGACGGCATACTTGAAGCCCTTCCCTTCCTTGCCGAGCAGCCGGTTGCCCGGCACGCGACAGCCGTCCAGCGCGATCTGCACCGTGGGCGACGAGCGCAAGCCCAGTTTCGATTCCTTCTTGCCGACCTGAAATCCTGGCAGGTCGGGCGTGAGGATGAACGCCGAGATGCCCCGCGCACCGCGCCGGTCGTCGGAATGATCGGTGCGCGCCATGCACAGGATGACGCCCGCCTCGTTGCCGTGCGACACCCACGCCTTCGTGCCGGTGAGGATCCAGTCATCGCCATCGCGCACGGCCTGGCAGCGCAGCGCTGCGGCATCGGAGCCAGCCTCGGGCTCGGACAGCGCAAACGCTCCCAGGCGCTCACCGCGCGCCATGGCCGGCAGGAACTGCTCCTGCTGCGCCGCGTTGCCGAAGTTGAGGATCATCTGCGTGGGCAGCGAATTGTGCACACTCAGCAGCACGGCAGCCGACGCATCGGCGACGGCGATTTCCTCGAGCGCCAGGACATAGCTCTGCGCATCGAGCCCGAGGCCGTCGAAGCGCTCCGGCGTGAGCATGCCGAAGAAACCCAGCTCCGCCATCTGCGACACCATCTCGCGATCGAAACGCTCGTCCCGGTCACGCTCGCCGGCCTTGGGCGCAAGTTCGCGCTGCGCGTACGCGCGGGCCATCTGCTGGATTTCCCGCTGCGTTTCGTCGAGGGCAATCAGTACCATGGTACGCTCAATACTGGTAGAAGCCACGGCCCGACTTCTTCCCGTACCATCCCGCGGCCACGTACTTCCGGAGCAGCGGGCAGGGCCGGTACTTGGGATCGCCGAGTCCGTCGTGCAGCACATTGAGAATGGCCAGGCAGGTATCGAGGCCAATGAAGTCGGCCAGCGCCAGCGGCCCCATGGGATGGTTCATGCCCAGCTTCATCACGGTGTCGATAGCCTCGGGTGTGCCGACACCTTCCATCACGCAGTAGATCGCTTCGTTGATCATCGGCATGAGAATCCGGTTGGCCACGAAACCCGGATAGTCGTTGACTTCGACCGGCGTCTTGCCGAGTGCCCTGGCAAGCGACATGACGCGACGGGTCGTGTCGTCACTCGTGGCGAGTCCGCGAATGACCTCGACCAGTTGCATGACCGGCACCGGATTCATGAAGTGCATGCCGATGACGAGCTCGGGCCGCCTGGTGTGTCCGGCGATCTCGGTGATCGCAATGGAGCTGGTGTTGGTGGCCAGGATCGCGCCGGGCGCGGCAAGCCGGTCGAGATCCTCGAAGATGCGGAACTTGAGGTCCGACCGTTCAGTGGCCGCCTCGACCACGACGTCGGCCTGTGCCACCGCATCCAGCGACGTGGCGGTGGCCACGCGACCCACGGCGGTCTCGGCATCCTGCGCCGACAACGCGCCCTTCTTCACCTGCCGATCGAGGTTCTTGCGGATGGTGTCGAGCCCGCGCGTGAGCGCGTCGGCGTTCACGTCGATCATGGTCACGTCGTGACCGCTCGCTGCGAACACATGCGCGATGCCATTCCCCATCTGGCCCGCGCCCACCACCGCCACTGTCTTCACCGTGTCACTCGCATCGCTCATCGCGAATTGTTCTCCATTCGGAAAGATGGCCAGCCCGCGGCCGGACGCATCGACAGCGCCAGCGCGCCACACATCACCAGCAACGCCGCAGCGCCGCCTTCCGGCCCCCACGTCCCGCCGGTCCACCAGTCCGGACCACTCACGATGGTACGATAGTTCGGCGCGTCGAATGCGACGCCACTCACGGGCACATGCAGTACCACCGCCATGATCCAGTTCCAGGCGAGATGCGCCAGCCACACCGCAGGCAGGCTGCCCGTGTGTTCGCGCAGTGCGCCGAGGCAGTAGCCTGCCGACACCACGAGCATCGTGGACAGGACGGCGGCGCCGGGATTGAGCACATGCACCACGCCGAAGGCACACGCCGTGGACCATCGCGCCACCCGCACGCCGCCGGCGTCCTCGGCAACCGTCCACAGATACCCGCGAAACACCAGTTCTTCCCACAGGGCCGCCGGTGCAAGCAGCGCCGTCAGTCGCAGTGCCGTGGGCCCCCAGGCGTCGCCGGTTGGCAGCGTGTCGACGGCGGTCACGGATTCCAGCCGTGCGGTGCCTGTCGCGAACAGCAGCAGCATCGTGGCGGCGATGGCGGCCGTGCCAACGAGAAGGCCGATGGCAAGCACGCGCGGTCGCCACGCGCGCAGGTCCAGCGCCACGGTGGACCACGGCGCATCGTCGACCACGCGCAGCACGAGCGTGAGCGATGCGGCGACGCTCACCAGCATCGTCCACGGATACGCGACCAGCGGTTCACCGACCACTCGTGACAGCTCGCCGAAGAGCGGCGTGATGAACGACTCGGCGATGGGCTGGAAGACCGCCATGGCCAGCACGAAC
>CAZPON010000093.1:2291-10426 GCA_964588045.1 uncultured Gemmatimonas sp. | reverse complement strand
GAGGAGGACGAAGTGGCGATCGTGCGCGCCACGACGTCGCTGCCGCCGGAGGCGGTGCAGTCGGTGGTGACCAAGGCCGAGATCCTGGCCTACCAGCGCGTGGTGCGTCGCCTGCCCATCGCCGACGCGGTGACGCGCTACGCGGTGCGCCTGGTGCGCACCTCGCGTCCGGGCGAGGGTGCCCCGGATTTCGTGAAACAGTGGGTGTCGTATGGCGCCTCCGTGCGCGCCGCGCAGGCGCTGGTGCTCGGCGCCAAGGCCCGCGCGCTGCTGCAAGGACGCGCGAGCGCCAGTTTCGAGGACATTCGCGCACTGGCCCGGCCGGTCTTGCGGCATCGCCTGCTCGTGAACTTCCAGGCGCAGTCGGAGAAGGTCTCCACCGACCAGATCATCACCCGCCTGCTCGACGTCGTGCCCCTGCCCAAGTCCGGCATCTAGCGTGCCCGCCGCCCCCGCGTCTTTCCTCGAGCCCGCACTGCTCGCCCGCATCTCCGACCTGGCGTTGCTGGCCCGCACGGTCGTGGACGGGTTCATGCACGGCCAGCACCGCTCGCTGCGGAAAGGCTCGTCACTCGATTTCGCCGAGCACCGCTCGTACCAGCCGGGCGACGACCTGCGGCGCATCGACTGGCGCGTGTATGGACGCACCGATCGCTTCTACATCAAGCAGTACGAGGCCGACACGAATGCGAGCGTGCTGTTCGCGCTCGACCAATCGAGCTCGATGGACTTCGGCAGCGGCCCGGTCACCAAGTTCGAGTACGCGCGATTCCTCATTGCGTCGCTGGCCTGGCTGTCGCAGCAACAGGGCGACCGCGTGGGCCTCGCCACGTTCACCGGTGACGTGCTGGACGTCGTGCCACCGTCGGTGCGCCATCTGCAGCTGATGCTGCACACGCTCGCGCGCGCGAAGGCGAACGGTGTGAGCCAACTGGTCGAGGCCATCGGACGCGTGGGCGTGCTGACGAAGCGCACCGGCATCCTCGTCCTCGTCACCGATTGCTACGAGCGCCCCGAGGCCATCGGGCGCGCCATCGATGCCCTGCGCACCCGCGGGCACGATGTGATCGTGTTCCATCTCGTCGATCCGGCCGAACTGGCGCTTCCGGGCGACCTGCCGGCCACGTTCGAGGATGCCGAAAGCGGGACGCTGCTGCCACTCAAGCCGGGAGAACTGCGCACGAAGTACCAGGCGCTGCTCTCGGCGCACCATGATGCGCTCACACAGCGCATCGCGGCGGCCGGCGCCGACTACGTACGCCTCGACACCAGCGAACCGCTGGATCGCGCGCTCCACGCCTGGCTCGATGCGCGCCTGTCGCGCAGTCGGGTGCGCTGAGGCGCCGCCGTCATGGGTCTCGGATTTCTCGTTCCCGCGTTCCTTGCCGCGATGGCCGCCCTGGTCATCCCGCTGCTCGTGCACCTGCGTCATCGCGACAAGGAGCGGCCGTATCGCTTCCCGTCGCTGATGTTCCTCGAGCAGTTGCCAATTCGCACAGCACAGCGGCGACGCGTCGTCGACTGGCCGTTGCTGCTGCTGCGCGCGCTCGCCGTGGCCCTGCTCGTGCTCGCGTTCGCACGTCCGGTGTTCACACGGCAGGCGGCCGCGAGCGCGGACTCACGCGCGCGCGCCGTCGTCATCGCGCTCGATCGCTCGCTCAGCATGGGACACTCGGCCATCTGGGACGTGGCACTCGACTCTGCCCGCGCCGTCATCAGCGCGCTGGCACCGCGCGACCGCGTGGGTGTCGTGTTCTTCGACGATGCGGCCGAGGTGGCGCAGCGACTGACCGACGACCACACCGCCGCCACGGCGGCGCTGGCCAGCGCCAGGCCGGTGCCGCGCGGCACGCGATTCGCCCCCGCGTTGCGCACCGCGCGCCAGATGCTGCTCGACGCGCCGTCGGCGGCCGCCGAGATCGTGCTCATCTCCGACTTGCAGCGCGCCGGCGCGTCGGGTGTCGCCGGCCTCGACTTGCCGGCAGGCGTGACGCTGCGCGCGGTGCCGATTGCACCGGCGTCACGGGCCAACAGTACGATCCGCGCCGTCGAAGCCCGACGCGTCAGCGAACGCGACCGGTCCATGCTCGCCATCAAGGCCCGCGTGCTGTCGCGGGAACTCGGCGCACCGCGCACGGTCAAGGCAACGCTCACACTCAGCGGCCGTGAAGCCGGCACGCAGACGGTCACGCTGGTCGCCGATGGCGAGACGGTGGTGACATTTGCACCCGTGGCCGCGCCCGAGGCGGCGGTTGAAGGCACAGTGTCACTCGATGCCGATGCGCTGGCGGCCGACGACCGCTTCGCGTTCGTCGTGCCGCGCGAGGACGTGCTGCGCGTGGCGCTGGTGTTGCCCGAGGATGTGACCGGCGATGAAACGCTGTTCCTCGAACGCGCGCTGGCGATTGGCCGGGCCCCGGAGGTGCGCATCGATCGCATTCGGGTAGCGGCGGTGACGAGCCAGGTGGTGCAGCAGCACGACGTGGTGTTCTACTGGGACGCAGCCACCACCGAGGCAGCGACGGCCCTGCTCACGCCGTACCTCACCAAGGGTGGTGGTGTCGTGCTGTACGCGGGCCGACGGACAGCGGCACGCGGCGAATTGCCGTCGCTGCTGCCGGCCAAGTCGAGCGGCATGTCCGACCGGCTCGCCGATCGCGGGGGCTCGCTGCGCGATTTCCGGTTCGAGCACGCCCTGTTCGCACCGTTCCGCGAACTCGAGGACGCGTTCGGCGGCACGCGCCTGTTGCGGTATCCGCGACTCGACGCCCCGCGCGACGTGGACGTGCTGGCCCGCTTCGACGACGGACTGCCGGCGGTGCTCGAGCGGCGCATGGGCACGGGCCACATCGTCGCCCTGGCGATTCCGCTCGACGTACAGAGCGGCGACTTCCCGCTGCAGCCAGCGTTCCTGCCCTTCGTGCGCCAACTGCTGCTGCACACCTCGGGCCGCGATGCCGTGCCACTCTGGCGCACGACCGGCGAAAGCTGGTCGCTGCCCGACAGTGTGCGGGATCCGGTGGTGCGCACCCCGGACGGTTCCCTGCTGCGTCCCCAGGGGGATTCGCTGGGCCGGGCCGTCCCGCTGGCGAACGCCGGGCTCTACGCGGCATTTGCCCGCAGCGTCACCGGCGCACCGGAAGCCCTCGCGGCGGTGAACGTACCGCCGGGGGAATCCGACTTCACGCCGATCGACCCGAAGGAGCTCCTGCTCGGCGTGCGTGAGTCCGCCGTGTCGGCCGTGGCCGACACGGCGGCACCCACGCCCGCCGAGCTGGAGCGTCGCCAGAACCCGTGGCGCGTAATTTTGATCATTGTCGCGGTCGCGCTCATTGGCGAGACTATCATAGCCACCCGCGGCTGGCGTGCCGTTGCCAGACGCCCTCGTCCGGTATCCCCGGATCCGGCGCTGCCGGACAGGAGCATACGATGAGTCCAGATCGCCAGTTGCTCACCACGCTGGGCGCCATGCGGCGCCAGTGGCGCCAGCGCATCGTGCTGGAGTCGCTCATCTGGATCGTGGTCGCCGTCATCCTCGCGATCGTCGCCTCGATCACCGTGCTGCGTGTGTTCAGCAGCCCGGATGGGGACAGCGGGCAGCTCCTGCTCGTCGCCCGCGTCACGGGATACGCCCTCATCGTCGCGGCCGTCGTGTGGGGGCTCATCATCCCGCTGATGCGACGCACCAGCGACGAGCGGTTCGCCCTGTACGTCGAGGAGCACGCGCCGCAGTTGAAGCAGGCGCTGGTGACGGCCGTGCAGGAAGCGCACCTGCCGGAGACCGAGCGCGTGTCGGCATCACTGTCAGCGCGACTGATGACGCGGGCGACGTCGGCGATCCGGCCCTTGCAGCAGCGAGCCACGCTGGAGCGGCCGCGCATGGTGCGTGCCGGAAAGGTGCTGGGCGGACTGACGGTCGCGGGCGCCTTGCTGTTCGTGCTGGGTCCGGCCGCCATCCGCGATGGCGCACGCCTGCTGTTCGTGCCGTGGTCAACCGCCGAAGCGGCGGTACCCCGGCGACTGGTGAACGTCGAGCCGGGCAACGCCACGGTACCGCGCGGTGGCGCGATCGAAGTGCATGCCATGCTGGTCGGCTTCGCGGCCGACGGCGCCGACCTGGTGTTCCGCACTGATTCCAGCGCCGAGTGGACGCGCCTGCCGATGAGTCGCGAAGCGGATTCGAGCGGATTCCGTTCGCGCATATTCGACCTGACGCGGCCCACCGAGTACTACGTGGAATCGGCCGATGTCCGGTCGGCCACGTATCGCCTGGGCGTGAGCGACCTGCCGGCCGTCTCGAACCTGTCGCTCGACCTGCGCTTTCCGGCCTACAGCGGCATGCCCGTGGAGCACATCGAGGATGGCGGTGATGTCGCGGCCATCGTCGGAACGACCGTGACCGTCAACGCCACGGTCACGCGACCGGTCAGGAGCGGGAAGCTGCACTTCGACGACGGGACGACCGTCGCGCTCGTGCCCAGGGGCGACAGCACGGTGAGCGGATCGTTCGTGGTGAAGAAGAGCGGGTTCTATCGCGTGGACCTGGAAACGATGGACGGCACGATGGTGGCCGGCGCCGTGCAGTATGTGGTCGACGCGATTCCGGATCGCGGGCCCTCGGTACGCATCTCCGATCCCGGGCGCGACACGAAGGTCAGCAACACCGACGAAGTGACGGTGTCGGTGCAGGCCAGCGACGATCTCGGGGTCACCAGGCTCGAACTGCGCTACCGCGTGAACGGTGGTGACGAGAAGCGCGTGGCCATCCAGGACAGCACGGCGCGTCGTCCGCGTGACGCGCGCGGCGCGTACACGCTCTTTCTCGAGGAACTCGACCTGACGCCGGGCGACCTGGTGGCCTATCACGCGGTCGCCCGCGATGGCGCCGGTCACGAGGGAAGCAGCGACGTCTACTTCCTCGAGGTCCGGCCGTTCTCGAAGAACTACAGGCAGTCCGAGCAACAGGGTGGCGGCGGTGGTGGCGGCGGCCAGCAGCCCAATTCGCCGGATGGGTTCGTGCAGCGTCAGCGCGACGTCGTCGCCGGCACGTTCAACTGGCTGCGCGACTCCAGCGTGACACCGGTCAAGAAGCGTCGCGAGGACATCACGACGCTCACGATTTCGCAGGGTCGCCTGAACGAGGATGTGTCCGCGCTGGCCAGGCGATTGGTCGATCGCGGCGTGGCGGCCTCCGACACGACGTTTGCCAAGATCCAGAAGGAACTGGAGGCGGCATCGGCGGAAATGAAGGGCGCCGAGGAGCAGTTGGGTCGTGGCTTGGGCGGTACCGCGCTCCCGCCGGAGCAGCGTGCGCTGCAGCACCTGCAGCGCGCCGAGGCGATGTACCGTGACGTGCAAGTCCAGATGGGTGGTGACGGCGGCGGAGGTGGTGGCGGCGGCGGGCAGCAGAGCCAGCGCCCCGAAGATCTCGCCGACCTGTTCGAATTGCAGACCGACAAGCTCCGCAACCAGTACGAAGCGGTGCAGCAGCAGGCGACGTCACCGCAAAGCCAAGCCGAGCGCGAGGTCGACGAAACGCTCGAGCGGCTCAAGCAGTTGGCGAATCGCCAGCAGCAGGAAAACGAGCGCCTGCAGCGCATGGCGGAAGCGATGCGCGACCGCATGAGCCAAGGCGCACAGGGTGGCGGCGGCAGCGGCGCGCAGCGCGACCTGGCCAAGCAGGCCGAGGAAGAGGCGCGCCGGCTGGAGCGCCTGTCACGCGAGCAGAACAACCCCGACCTCGCCGAGGCGGCGCGCCAGATGCAGCAGGCGGCAGATGCGATGCGCCGTGCAGCCACCGGATCGTCGGCGCAAGGCAGCAAGGCGCTCGAGGAGTTGAATCGCGCCGCGCGCAACCTCGAGAACAACAAGACCGCCGCCACGAACCAGGGCATTCAGAAGCTGGCACAGCAGGCGAAGGAGCTCGAAGCGCGTCAGCGCGAGATCGCCAGGGATGTCGAGGCCGCGCAGGGCGCCTCGGGCGAACAGCGCAGCGAGCAGATGCGGCAGTTGATGGACCGGAAGGACGCCATGGCCAATGAAGTCGGGCAACTCGAGGCCGAGGCGGACCGGCTTTCACGTGACGGTCGAAAGGATCAGCCCAGGGCGGCAAGCAAGTTGGGCGAAGCGGCGGAAACGATTCGCGACACGCGCCTGAGGGACAAGATCGAATTCTCCAAGAACGTCATGCGCGCCGGATCGGGCGAATACTCGAAGGCCTTCGAGGGTCAGATCGCCGAGAACCTCAAGGATGTCGCCGATCGCATGAGCCAGGCGGCGGGTTCCATGCAGGGTGAGTCGGCCGCTCGGCAGCAGGAGCGTGCGCTGGACCAGACGCGCGAGCTGGTTCAGAATCTCGAGGCACTGCAGCAGCGCATGCAGGACCGGCAGCAAGGTCAGCAAGGTCAGCAAGGCCAGCAGGGCCAGCAGGGCCAGCAGGGCCAACAAGGACAACAGGGCCAAGGCCAAGGCCAAGGTCAGGGTCAGGGCGATCGTGACAACCCGCAGGGTGGGCGTGGCAACAACAGCAACACGCCCCGCCCGGGTGGTTCACCCGACAATCAGTTCGGGGGTGGAATGCCCGGCGCGGCGCGGCCCGGACAGCGCTTCTCGGCCGAAGACGCACGGCAGTTCGCGCGCGAATTCACGGCGCGTCGCGAGAACGCCGAGGCGTTGCGTCGTGACCTCGCCCAACAAGGCGTCGATACGCGTGAACTCGATCGCGCGATCGAGAACATGCGGCAACTCGAGAGCACGCGCGCCTTCAACGATCCGCAAAGCCTCGCCACGCTGCAGGGGGCCATGATCGAGGGACTCAAGACGTTCGAGTTCGGGCTCTATCGTTCCCTCGGACTCGGTGCCGACGGCCGGCCGGCGCTCGGCGCGAACGCACCGGTACCGGCGGAGTATCGCGCGATGATCGAGGAGTACTACCGAAGCCTCGCCGGAAGCACGAAGAAACGCCCGTAGTCCTCAAGTCGGCACACCCCGAGCCGACCCTTGCTTAAGACGCATGTCGAGCCCGATGGAGGGTACGGCCGTCTGTGCCCGCACTTCCAAGTCATGGCGCTCGACAGCACGACCCGAATGCTCGCTCCGTTCCTCGACCGGCTTTCCGTCGAGGAACTCGATGCCGTCCCCTACGGGGTGATCCAACTCGACGCCGAAGGACGCGTACGCGCCATCAATCGCGTCGAGGCCGACGACCTGGGCTGGCCACACGAACGCCCCGTCGGGCGCAACTTCTTCACCGAAGTGGCTCCGTCGGCGTTCGTGGCTGAGGTGTTCGGACGTTACGTCGAGGCGTACTCGTCACAGCAGCTCGACGAGAGCTTCCGGTTCACGTTCGGGGACAGCATGCTGCCCCGCACGGTGATGATGCGGATGTACTTCTCGCCGCGCTCGAAGTCCGTGTGGATCTTCACCGCGAACCCCGACGGTTCGCCGCTGGTCAGGGGCAGCGGCGGTCCGCCGTGTGACGTGCGCGATGTGCCGGACGCACGCGTGGTGTAGGGCGCCCGGTCAGCTCGCGTACTCGAGCAGGTAGAACCGCACGCCCTGCGGCGAGACGATCCCGCAGAAGCGGCCGGTGCCCGGGATATCACTCACGGGGATGAACACGGTGCCACCCAGGGCCGCCGCCGCCTGCGCCGCCTGATCGGCGTTGGTGACCGTGAAGTACGTGCCCCAGTGCGACGGCATCGGTGGCATGTCCGGGGTGATCTGCATCATGCCCGCGACATATTCGCCGCCCAGCGTGAAACTCGTGTACTGCATGCCGGGCACCGCGTTCTCCTCGGCGGTCCATCCGAAGAGCTCCGTGTAGAACTTCGTCGCGCGATCGGTGTCGCTGGTCATGGTCTCGAACCAACTGGGCACGCCGTGCTGGGTGCTGTCCGCCTCCATTCCCTGGCTTTGGCCCGGTTGCCAGAGATCGATGTTGGCACCGTTGGGATCGTGGCAGTCGGCCATGCGACCCGCGGGGCCGACATCGAACGCGGGCTGCGCCGTTCCGCCGAGTGCCTTGACGCGCTCGGCCATCGCATCGGCGCTGTCGACGCGCACCATGACGCCAATGCCCGGTAGCGTCCCCGGCGGCGTGTTCGGAGCTTCGAGGTCGAACAGACCGCCGATAT
>CAZPON010000093.1:330-2281 GCA_964588045.1 uncultured Gemmatimonas sp. | reverse complement strand
ATATCGCGCCCACCCACCTGAACCCGATGCCCCATCCCCGGCATCTCGACGTACGTCCAGCCGAGCAGCGAGGCGAAGAATTCACGCGCCTTGTCGGGCTGCGGCGACAGGATGTTGATCCAGCAGAACTCCCCTGCCTTGCGCGCACCTGTCGTCATCGTTCAATCCCCATTGATGTTCGGAACGCTGCACGATTCCTCCGGAAACCTGAAGCTTCCCACCACGGCCCGGGGCGTCAAGGCCACGCAGGCCGCACCCCGTGTCGTCCGCCGTTTCGGGGAATCCATGGACCTTGGCGCCCACCGACTTGCCGCAGTGCGCACGCTGGGCCATCCTTGCATGAACCATTCGAGGAATCATCGCACCATGGGCGCCACAGACGTCTCGGATCCGCAGTACTACCACAAGGTTGTCGACTGTCAGTGGGCCTGTCCGGCCCATACGAACGTCCCTGGCTACCTTCGCCTGATCGCGCAGGGCCGGTTCGACGATTCGTACCTGCTCAATCGCGAATCGAACGTCTTTCCGGGCATTCTCGGTCGCACCTGCGATCGTCCCTGTGAGCCCGCCTGTCGTCGCGGGCGCGTCGAGGAAAAACCGGTCGCCATCTGCCGACTCAAGCGAGTCGCGGCAGACCACCGTGGTGATATCCGCGACCGGCTGCCCAAGGCGCCCGCCTTCAAGAACGGCAAGCGCGTTGCGCTCGTCGGTGCCGGACCGTCGTCGCTGACCGTCGCCAACGACCTGCTGCCCCTGGGGTACGACGTCACGATCTTCGAGCGCAACGCGCAGCCCGGTGGACTGATGCGGGTGAACATCCCCGCGTTTCGCCTGCCGGCCACGGTGCTCGACGAGGAGTGCGGCTACATCATCGACATGGGCGCCGACATGCGCTACGGCACCACCGTCGAGAGCATGAAGGCGCTGCTCGACGATGGCTACGACGCCGTGTACGTCGGCAGCGGCGCACCGAAGGGCAAGGAACTCGACCTGCCGGGCCGCTGGGAGGCGCCGTCACAGGTGCACATCGGCATCGAGTGGCTCGCCAACGTGCACTTCGGGCACTTCGACAAGATCGCGCCGCGGGTGATCATCATCGGCGTCGGCAACACCGCGATGGATTGCTGCCGCTCGGCCAAGCGCTTCGGCGCGACCGACGTGAAGGTCATCGCGCGTCGCGGTCGCAAGCACTTCAAGGCGTCACCGTGGGAGCTCGAGGACGCCGAGGAGGAGCAGGTCGAGATCATCGAGAACCACGCACCGAAGCGGTTCGTGGTGGAGAACGGCACGCTGGTCGGCATGGAGTTCGAGCGCTTGCAATGGAGCGAGGACGCCAACGGACGCCAGACGAGCACGGTGCTCGAGACGGTCATGATCCCGTGCGACAGCGTGATCCTGGCCATCGGACAGGACAACGCGTTCCCGTGGATCGAGCGCGACATCGGTGTCGATTTCGACGCGAAGGGCATGCCGGTGGTAAACAAGGTCACGCACCAGAGTTCGCGCCCTGGCGTGTTCTTCGGCGGTGATGCGGCATGGGGACCGGAGAACATCATCTGGGCCGTGGCGCACGGCCACCAGGCGGCGATCTCCATCGACGCGCACTGCCAGGGTCGTTCGGTATCGGAGCGTCCGCCGGTGGGCATGACCCTGGTGAGCGCCAAGGTCGGCATGCACAGCTGGGCCTACGAGAACGACTACGAGACGGCCAAGCGCGCGAAGATGTCGCACGAGGAACTCACCAAGCGCTTCAGCAACATCGGTGTGGAAGTCGAACTGGGCTTCACCGCCGAGCAGGCGGCCACCGAAGTGGGCCGCTGCCTCAACTGCGACATCCAGACACATTTCACGGCGCCGCTGTGCATCGAGTGCGATGCGTGCGTCGATGTGTGCCCCACCAACTGCCTGACCATCACCACCAACAGCAGCTCCTCGATGGGGCTGCTGTTGG
>CAZPON010000093.1:0-320 GCA_964588045.1 uncultured Gemmatimonas sp. | reverse complement strand
CCATCGAGGAGCTGCGCACACGGCTGTCGGCGCCGGCGATCAACCTGTCGCAGGAGATCTATGTCTCCGACGGGCTGCCGCAGACCAGGCGCGTGATGGTGAAGGACGAGGACGTCTGCCTGCACTGCGGCTTGTGCGCCGAACGCTGCCCGACGGCAGCGTGGGACATGCGGACGTTCGACCTCAAGCTTGCGTACGCCGGACAGGAAGCCGGCCAGGTGACCCGATGATCATGGACACGAGCGCGGACCGATCGCGCATCAACGATTTTGCGTTCAAGATGGGCACGGTGAACGGCACTGGCCGAGCCGGTGCCATTC
>CAZPON010000092.1:0-10678 GCA_964588045.1 uncultured Gemmatimonas sp. | reverse complement strand
TCCACCACCGCAATGCGGATACCCTTGCCGGTCACACGCCTCCGCCAAGTCGCTCGGGGAACGCGCGTGTAAGGCCGGTTTGGTCGACGCCGGTGCACATCTTCGTGGCACCGTCCCAATCGAGGTTCTTGAAGTCGGCGGTTGCGACGTAGTCACCCTTCACGAGGCCGTCCTTGGGACTCTGATACCATTCCTTCACGAAGATCGAGTAGCCGCTGCCTTCCTTGGAGATCTGCACGTAGGCCGACGGTTTCGGATTCCGATCGTGAAAGTGCAGCGAGAGATCGTAGCCGAAGATCGGGCCGGTATGACCAAGGCGTGCGGCGAACGTCTTGAGCTCGGCCTTCCAGTTGCCCACCGGCGGCTGCGAGTATCCGCGCTCGTTGGTGCGCGCGAACGTCACGCCATACAGCGCAACTCCCGGGTTGCGTCCTTTCGGATGCGCCAGCACCCAATCGGCCCACTTCTTCGCCCTGGCGTCGAACTTGTCCGTCGCGCTATGACCGGCGTTGTGAAAGCCGAAGATGCCATCCGACACCTGATACGCGATGGCCATGCAGCCCTGAATGCTGGGGAACCCGACACCTTCGACGTTGTCGTAACCCGTTTCCTTCTCCAGAAGGAATTTCATCGCCATATGCCAGTTCCCTTGTCGGTGTAAGTGCCGCGCCTCGAGTGCAGGCGCTGACGGTGTGCCTTTCCTACTTCTCCTCCGGGACCTCGCTCAACCCGAAGCGTTTCGCGACCGCGTTGCCGAGGCATCGCCCGAGCTTGCCGCCCACGAGATTTCCCGACGGGAAGTGGATGCCGCCGTACACGCGCGACTGGCCCGCTTCCTCGGCGGCATCGAGGAACGACTCGAAGTGGCGCGGATTGTGCCCGATCATCATGCTCGTGCTGTCGTCGAACGCCTGCGTGCCGAGCAGCGCCGTCAGCGCCGTTGCGGCGCCGGCCGACACGGTGGCGTGACCGGCGATGAACTCGGGGAAGGGTGGCGTGGGGATCAATGGCTCCCACGTGGAGTCCATCACGGCGCGAATGTAGGTGCGCGGCCGGACGAGATTGTAGCGGAACTTGTAACCCCACGCAGAAATAAAGGCGTCGGCCACGGCCACTGCCGTAATCGTTGTCGCCCGCACGGCGTCGGCGCTGCTCAGGTTGCGCGGGCTCACGAGCTGACTCGCGATGGCGACCCAGTGTCCCGCCGGCGTCCCCGACTCACTCGGGTTGTCCGCCCAGTACAGCGCGATCTCCTTCTGCTCGGGCGTGAGCGACAGGCGGGTGTCGTGCACGACCTTCGCCTCCTGATAGAGTGGCGAATCGGGCGTGGTGCCGAACGCGGGCATCGGATCGATCGCGCACACATCCCATCGCTCGATGGCGAACGGTCGCAGCGTGCCCCAGTACGGCTCCGTCACACCTGCCATGTTCACGGCCGGGAGCGAACCGTCGCCCTTGCGCTTCGGGCGGTTGAGGATGAGATCGCGGTCGCTGAGATTGGCCGAGCGCTGTTCCTGGTTGGGGTTGTCGAAGTCGATCTCCGTGCTCGCGCCCGACAGGTTCTTCGTGGAGTACCAGTCGGCCGGGGAGTCGTTGATCCAGAGGCCCGGGCCCTTCGGGACTTTGTAGACCATCTTGCGCGTGCTGTCGAAGCCATCGCCATGCGCCCACTCCACGATGCGATGACCGATGTCGCGGCCCAGTGCGATCGAGCGTTCGCGCACGTCGCCCGGCACCTGTCGGACGGCGAAGAGCGAATCGGCCAGACGCGCGATCTGGGTGCGTGTGGTGGGAAGTCCCTCGTGCAGCAACGAGTCGAGGACCGTTTGCTCGGCGCTGATCGCGACCAGCGTCCCATCATAGCGCTCGCCCGGTACCGCGGCCGGCAACTCGGGGAACTCGTTCAGGATGCCGGAGAGCGGTGCCAGAGTGGGGTCGGTGACGGCGAAGCCCGAATAGAGGGCCGTGGTGGCGTACGCGAGGAATCGCGCCCCGACGGGAGGAGACACGCGTTCGACCCGCACCATGCCGTACAGCGCATGCGTCCACTCGGCCACGACCTTGGGGTCGTTCGGCGTGGATCGTTCGCAGGCGGCGGTCATCGCCGTGGCCCCGAGGGCGGCAAGCAGCATCAGATGGCGCGAGAACCGGATCATGGCGTATTGAGCTGGCGTTGATGATGACGCGACACACGCATGCGCTATCTTACAGCGTCGGCGCGTCCGAAACCACCATTCACGCATCCAGGTGTCACACTTTCCGCTCGCATCCCGTCTGTCGACCTCCACATTGATTCGGCTGCTTCGCCTGGGCGGAGTGCTGTGCTTCGTAGGACACGGTGCATTCGGCGTGATCACGAAGGAGGCGTGGATCCCCTACTTCGCGACGTTCGGCATCGATCGTGCCATGGCGTTCCGGCTCATGCCGGTGGTTGGGTGGATGGATATCGCCCTGGGCCTTTCGCTCATGGTCACGCTGCGGCCGGCCCTGCTGGCGTGGATGCTGACGTGGACGGTGTTCACCGCGTCCCTGCGCCCGCTGTCGGGTGAGCCCGTCTGGGAGATGCTGGAGCGGGCAGGGAACTTCGGCGTCCCTCTTGCGCTGTTGCTGCTGGTCTGGCCCACCGGGGGCTGGCGCGCATGGCTGGCGCCGGCGCGTGTCAGTGACCACGCTGGTCTCATGGGACGCGTCCGCACCGCGCTCGTCGTGGCCTGCGCCTTGCTGCTGGCAGGGCATGGCATGCTGGGGGTGAACGCGAAGCCCGGGCTCGTGGCGAATCTCGCGACGGTGCTTCCGGAGCAGGCGGCCGCGCTCACGCCCCTGCTGGGCGGATTCGAGCTCATGCTGGCACTCGCGGTGCTGGCGGTGCCGTCCGTCGCCCTGGCGGTGTTCATCGCGGTGTGGAAGCTCGCCACCGAGAGCCTGTTTCTCGCGGCCGGTGCACCGTACTGGGAGGTGGTGGAGCGGGGCGGCAGCTACATCGTGCCACTGGCGATCGCGCTGGTGCTGGCGCGTCACCGATTCAACGCCATCATTTCGGAGTAGTGGTACACCTCCGACTTCGCTGGCGTGTCCTGTGACGCGGCGATCATCGCTTTCGCGATCTGCTCGACGGTGATCGACCGGAACTTCGCTGGCGTCAGGAACGAGACGGCCGGCAGCACCTTCTCGAGCAGCCACGGCGTGTGCTGCGAGCCGATGATCATCGCCGGCCGGAAGATACTCACCACTGCCGGACCGCTCGCTTTCACCGCTTCCTCGGCCTCGCCTTTCACGCGCGCGTAGCGCGGCATCCCCGCGGCGCCTGATCCGGTCACTGCTGCGGTGGGATCGGCGCCGACCGCGGACATGAACGCCAGGTGCTTCACTCGCCCCGAGGCAGCGAGCGCTCGCGCAAAGGCCGTGTTCAACTGCACGTCGATCGCGCGATGCTGGTCGATCGTGAGTTTCGCGGTGCCTCCCCCGACGCCCAATACGCTCAATCCGACGACGTCGCCGTCGAGCGAACGAATGGTCTCGGTGGTGGCAGTTTCCAGTGAAGCCGGGCTCATTGCAGGAACAAGCGTCTCGCGCAGTTGCACACCCGCATCACGCGCCAGCGTGACCAGCTCGGGCTGCGAACGACGCGTCAGGGTCACGATGGGATTGAACGATCCATGGCGAATCAGTTCCCTGATCAGCGCGCCGCCGACCGATCCCGATGCGCCGAGTACCACCGCCGCCAGCCTGCGTGACATCAAGGACCTCTTGTCGAGAGGAATGAGAGTGCGTCAGCGGCGGCCACCACGCGCCTCGACCACCCGGTCTGGCAGCGTACCAGCTACGCCTGTTGGCTCATCGCGCTGTCTTCCAATGGAGCAACCCCTCGATAGGCATCAATGATAGCCCAAACTGCCACGATCGCGACCTCGCCGGCGATGGCGAGGCGGATGCCGAGCGACAGCTCTCCGAAGGCAACCACGGCGGCGCCGATTGCCGTCCAGCACACGAACAGGAGGCCCGTAAACAGGCGACCTTGCGCCAGGTGACCGAGCCCCGGCCACAGGAGTGAGAAGAGTGCGGCGCTGACATTGCCATCTCGTTGCATGTCGAGCCTCGGCACGGACTACGCCACCTCGACTTCACGCACGTCGGCGTCGATCAACAATTCGTCACGCACAGCGAGATAGTCGACGATGGCGTCACGAATGTTGGCGAGCGCCTCCGCTTCAGTGGCGCCCTGTGACCAACAACCTGGCAACCCAGGAACCGAAACCGATACGCCCTCATCGGAATGCGTCAACGCGATCTTGTATCTCATCTGACCTCCGAGTCTTCTCAAGGATATCACGAGAAGGCCCAACGTGCCAATGGGCAGATGCTCCCACGATCAAGATTCCGGTGCCTTGGCTGAAAGCGGTTTCGGAATGACGTTCGCAGGTGTCTGGTCAGGGCTTTCCGATTCACCGCTTCTGCATCAACAACGCCGGCCAGTTCTGCACCAGCGTCAGCAGGTGACGGCGGTTCCCCGATGCCATGACGAAGATGTCGTTGGTGCCCGGCGCGACATCGAACCGGAAATCACCGAACTCGGGAAGCAGTTGCTCGATGCGTTCACTCGGCACCGCAATCGCCGGCGCGCCGGTGGCTTCGCCCGCGGCATTCACGGGGACGACGGCGATGTTGCGGTCGGCATCCTCGTAGTAGAGCGAACGGCCGTCCGCACTCCAGGCCGGCCGGCGGCCTTCACCGGCCATGACGCGCACGGCCGAACCCGGACCGGGAAAGGGCCGGATGAACAGCGATGCGGCACTGCCCTGCCAACGCTCATACGCGACCCGGCGGCCATCGGGCGAGAAGCGGAGTTCGCCGACAGTCGCGGTCTCGTCGAACATCCGCCGACGCGCACCGGTGGCCACATCGAGCACCCACGCCTCGGCAAAGCGTGCGCGCACACTGGCCGGACTCGAGAGGGCAATGTGGTGCCCGTCGCGCGACCAATCCATGATGTTCGCGTTGCGACTGTCGCCAGTATCCGTGGGGAACGCGCGAGTCGCCCCATCGGTGGTCCGTGCCACCATGATGCCGGCATTCGTATAGAACGATGTCCTGAATGCAATCGCCGTATCCAACGGCGACCACGCCGGCGTGGTGCTTGGAGTCGGTGGCGACTGTTGCGGCACGATATCGGACCAGAGATTGCGCTGGGCGTCCCACACCGAAATCCGGAATCCTCCCACCGCGAACCGGCGACCGTCGTTCGACACGCGTGGAGCCGAGAATACTGCTGGCGGTGTCGACGACGTGTCACGCCACGCGCCGCCCTGAAAGCGGCCAACACGGCTGCTGATCCCCGCTCGATTCAGCTCCGCCAGGAGCGTGCCGTTGGCGGATGTCATCATCGCGGTACGTCCAGTTCCGCCGGCTACGCCGCGGAACAATGGAACGATCGGGCCCACGAGGCGCCGCGCGGCGACATCGATGCGCTGCGCATGATACGATGTGCGCTCGGCACCCGGGGGTGTAAAGAGCAGGTAGTCGGGAAGTCCGACAACCGCTTGCTGCGACGTCGCATCGAACTGCACCAGCAGCGAGATGGAGTCGTCGCTGACCGAGGTGAGCCAGGCTGCGTCAGCGTTGCTGACAACGAAATGCCGGCCATCGCCGAGGAACTGTGGCCGCAGTCGGCTGCTCGCCGTGCTGAACGTCCTGAACGATGTGCACTCGCGACCCGTGGCCGACGTGCGGAACACGCTCGTGCCGATCTCCGGGGTGTAGACAATCACGTCGTTCGCTCCCCACGACGCGCCCTGCGGAGTCGCGGCAGGGCAGAGCGAACGGATCGCCCCGGTCGAGAGCTCGAGAACCTTGAGTTTTCCCTCGGCGAAGAACCCGAGCGAACGGCCGTCCGGTGACCAGAACGGGTGGTTGGCGCCGTCGGTGTTGGGGAGCCGCTGTGCGCCAAGTGAGTCGAGAGAACGAATGATGAGGTCGCTCGAATCGCGACTGTTGACGGTCAGTGCGATGCGTCGGCCTTCCGGAGAAATGGCGAAGGCGGTGAAGGTCCCGGCCAGCGTCCACGCCTCGCCCTGCGCCGGCACGAGGGTCGAGAACGTGGCGCGCGTGTCACCGGCTCCGCCCGGTGCGCCGAAACGTCCCAGCAGAAACGCGATCGCTCCGACTGCCGCGATGGCCGCGAGCATCGCAACCTGCCGACGCGGAGCACCCGGTGCGTTGGCGCCGTTGTGCGCGCGCATGCCCGTGACCGTGAATCCGGCATTGGACAGCGCATCGGCAAACAGCCGTGCGCTCTCGAAGCGGTCGGCCGGCAGCTTCTCCAGCGCCTTGGCGAGTGCGGCGTCCACGTTCTCCGGCACGTTCTTGCGCAGTTGCCGCACCGGTTGCGCCGTCTCGGTGATGATCTTCATGATCACCTGCTGTGCCGCGCCGCCCGTGTGTGGCGGCTGGCCCGCAAGCATCTCGTACAGCACGCTCGCCAGCGAATACACGTCGCTGCGCGGCGTGATCTCCTTTTCTGCGGTCGCCTGCTCGGGCGACATGTAGTGCGGCGTGCCGAGGCTCAGGCCCGTCTCCGTCATGCGCCCGCCCGCAGCGGCGGATACGGCCAACGCGATGCCGAAGTCCATCACCATCGCGCGGCCGTCGTGCAGCAGGATGTTCTCCGGCTTGATGTCGCGATGAATCACGCCGTGCCGGTGCGCGTAGTCGAGCGCGTCGGCCACTTCACGCGCGATGCGTACTGCTTCCTCGATGCCAAACTGCGTTTCCCGATTCAACTTCTCGCGAATCGTCTCGCCCTGGATGTACGGCATCACGTAGAACAGGAACCCGTCGGCCGTGCCGCTGTCGAACAGTGGCAGGATGTGCGGGTGGCTCATCGATGCCGTGGTCTTGATCTCCACGACGAACCGCTCGGCGCCGAGCACGGCGGCGAGTTCGGGCTTCAGGACCTTGATCGCGACCTTGCGATCGTGCTTGAGGTCTTCGGCGAGGTAGACGGTGGCCATGCCGCCGGCGCCGAGTTCACGCTCGATGCGGTAGCGGCCCGCGAGGGCGGCGGAAAGGCGATCCGACATCGGAAAAACTTGGCGCCGGACCCGAGAGACGGCTAGGGCGTGGCCGGTGCTGCCACGGCAGCCGCCGTCCACTCCACTCGCTCAATCGGCATGCGCAAGGTATGCCTTGATTCTCGACCAATACTGCTCGCGCCAGGTGCGTTCCGTCTCCGGGATCAGGTCTTTCGGCACACCGCGATGCGTCAGCACGAGTACGGTTCCGCCATCAGTCGTCGGCGTCAGGGTCACCGCTGCCATGGAAAAGATGCCTTCGGGAAATCGCTTGTGGCGCCAGGCCTGAACGATGCGTTGACCCGGCACAAGATCGACGTTGACGCCGGAGACGTCGTTCCCGCTGGCGGTGAACGTCCCGCCAATCTTGCGGCTGATCGTCGCCTTCCTGCCGGTCACCGCCGAGTGTTTCGTCGAGTCGGCGAGGATGTCGTACACGGTGGCCGGCGGGGCACTGAACTTCACGCGTTGTTTGATGGTCTTGCACATCGAATGGCTGTCATCGGTTCCGTCGAGACGAGGATTCGCCTGCAATCGTTCACTGCGTGCGCGGTGCTCCGCAGGCAGCCTGCGCCACACACTGTCTACAATGGCGCTGAAATCGTCATCCCGCAATCACAAGCTCCAGCAGGACTTGCGTTGTCCCAGGGCGCCGGGTGCCTCGGCATCGCCAGATCGGCGCAGCCCTTTGCAATCTGCCCTCACCACTGCGAATCTTCCGGCGTCCCGTTCGTTCACTTCGTCCCGACAGGCGCGTCATCAATGTCCTCTCAGGAAGGCGCGGTTGGCCGGCTCGATCGACCCATCGACCCGGCCATCGACCACGTGCTCGGCGAGATCGATGCACCGATATCGCTCGTGGAATACGGCAGCTATGCCTGTCGCCACTGTCGGGCGGCCAACGATCGCATTGCCGAAGTGCGCTCCCGCTTCGGTGACCGGCTGCGCTACGTGTTCCGTCATCTGCCGCTGCCGGGAAACGAACTCGCACGCCGGGCCGCGGAGCTCGTCGAGTCGGCTCCGGACAACGACAGCTTCTGGGATGCGCATGTCCTGTTGATGACGCGTTCGGACACGCTCAGCGAGGTCGACCTCCTCGCCGCCGAACAGCAGATCGCGCAGGCATGGCGTGCGCGCGCGCCGGGCGTGGCGGCCCGGCCGGATTCCGTCGCGCGCGTCGAGGCCGACGTCACCAGTGCGCGACGGAGTGGCGTGCGTTACACGCCGACCTTCTTCATCAACGGCAGCCGCTACGACGGACCGTGGGACGAGAGTTCCTTCACCGATGCGATGCTGCTGTCGCTCGGCCATCGTGTGCGTATCGCCGCGCTCACGTTCGCGAGCTGGGCCCCTGCCACCGGCACCCTGCTCGTGCTCGCGACGATCCTGGCAATCCTCCTCGCCAACTCACCGTACCGCGTGGCGGTCGATCACTTCTGGCATTCACCAATCGGTGTGACGTTCGGTGGCGCGGCGTACGGCATGTCGCTGTTGCACTGGATCAACGACGGATTGCTCACCCTCTTCTTCCTGGTTGTTGGCCTCGAGATCAAACGGGAGTTCACCGTTGGAAGTCTGGCGAGTCGACGATCCGCCGCACTGCCAATCGCCGCGGCGATTGGCGGCATGGCGGTTCCCGCACTGCTCTACGCGATCGCGATTCCCGGCGGGCCGTGGTCTGCCGGCTGGGGCGTGCCCATGGCGACGGATACGGCGTTCGCCGTCGCGCTCATCGCGATGCTCGGCACGCGCGTGCCAGTGGAGTTGCGAGTCTTTCTCACTGCGGCCGCGATCGTCGACGATATCGGTGCCATCCTCGTCGTCGCGTTCGTCTATACGGCCGGACAGGACTGGATCTATCTCGGGGCGGCCGCGTGTGTCGTTGCCCTGCTGTCCGGATTGAATCGTGCCGGCGTGTATCGCATGGCCCCGTACATCCTGCTCGGTGTCGTCTTGTGGGCCTGTGTGCTTGCCGGCGGATTGCACCCGACACTCGCCGGCGTGGTGCTCGCGGCATTCATCCCGACGCGTCCACCGCCGGACTATCGCACCCTCGCCATGCAGGCCGATGCCATTCTGCGTGGTGAAGCCCGGCACGGCGACGAACAGTTGCGTCGCGGTCCTTCGGCGGCGGCGCTGCGTGCGCTGGACGACATTCACGATCGGCTGGAGTCGCCCGCGGACCGGATGCTTCGCTTCATCGGTCCGCGCACGAGCCTCGTGGTCCTGCCCATCTTTGCACTCGCCAATGCTGGCGTGACACTCGCCGGCGGCGTGTTTGCATCGCGCGGGCTGCTTGCCACCGCGATCGTGGCCGGTCTGGTCATCGGCAAGCCGCTCGGTTTTGCGCTGTTCTCCTGGGTTGCCGTGCGACTCAGGATCGCGAGGAAGCCCGACGCCTATTCGTGGCGGCAACTGGTCGGTGCGGGAGCGCTCGCCGGGATCGGGTTCACCATGTCGTTGTTCATCGCCGGCCAGGCATTCGCGGCGCCGGACGATTTCGCCGTGGCCAAACTCGCGGTGTTCGGTGCGTCGGCGGTGTCAGCGGCGCTGGGAGTGTTCGTGCTGTGGCGCGCACCGATCGAGCCGGTGGGGGTCGGCGAACAACCCGATGACGCCGACGTCAACCGGACGCAGTGCGGGCCGATGTAGGATGCCGGGCGGGCCGATGTAGGATGCCGACACCGGTGCGCCGCGGGAAAGCCGTTCAAGCAGCAATGCCGAAGGTAGGAGCGCGCGGGCCACAACGGTACGCGCGCTGCTGGGCTCATGCAGACGCTGCCCTGGTATCGCGGCAAGGAATTCCACGAGACTGCACCATCGTCACGGACGTGCAGGCCTACCCTTGTGATCCGCGGAGTGCATGGCAGCGCGGCTCCCCTCCTGCGCCAGCACGTTCCCGAAGACGTGGGTCACGCAGCGACAGCTCGATGTCGTTGCAAATAGACCAGCACGCGACCGTGTAAGTCCCCCGTGAATCGCCCGCCGTTCCCCTTGTCGAAACCACCTTCTGCTTGCGACCAGCCGATCTTGCTTTGCCCCTCGCGCCACACAAGTGCAAGAAAGATGGTCTATGGCGCAGCGTCTTTTTGAGTCTACGCTACCTCAGGTCTCCAGTTGGCAAGTGCCGTTGCATGAACGTGAGAACCACCAACCGCAACCACTAACCGTGGCTGTACAACCATCTGACTTACAACTCAGTTCTGGTTGAGTGGGCCCACCGCTGCACCAATCATCATCAACGCTGCAACTGCAATCCGCTCTCAGTCGCGGCGCCTCAAAATCAACTAGTCGGCGCGCGCCTTGACCGCGTTTCAACTGTTCAGCATTGCTTTCCGGCAGAGTAAAGGAACTCACTGGTCCAAGGGAACCAAAAAGTGCCTTCGACAACTGATCTCCCAAGACTTGCCTAGCCTCTTCCTGGCGCGCTAAGCGCACCTCCTCCGGCAACTCTTCGTTGACGAATCTGGAAACGTCAGATTCCATCGCGTCGAGAATTCTTGTTTGTTGCGGGCTCAAACCACCGAGCGCTCTTCTTGTGACTGCAATGTGCTGATGAATCGCCCCGGGTTTGCAGGAGGCTCCTTTTCGTGAGAAACTGGAGTCATGGT
>CAZPON010000091.1:0-10760 GCA_964588045.1 uncultured Gemmatimonas sp. | reverse complement strand
GGCGATCATGAAGGTGGCGGTACCATGCTCCCAGCACTCCCCGATATTCGGGCAGTGGGCTTCCTCACACACGCTGTGCAGGTCGAGCTCGCGCATAAGGTGCTTGAGGCGCAGGTAGTTGTCGCTCCCCGGCGCCTTCACCTTGAGCCACGGCGGCTTCCGCTCAGGGAGCGGGTCGCGGCGATGGCGCCCCATGATCTGATAGAGCTGCTCGGCCATGATCCGAACGAAAAGGGAGAAGAGAACCCGGGTATGAGTCCGATGAAGCTAGTGCGCGGCCGCGGAAGGGGCTACGCGGGGTAACCGATAAACATCAGGATGCCGGTTATCGAATATCGGCTACGGATATCCGACATCCAAGAAACTCCCGCCATCTGGTATCGTAGGGTCCAGAAGGACCTATTCAACGAACCTGAGAACTGCCATGCTCAAGAATCTCCTCAAGATCGGCCTGATCGCCCTCCTCGGGCTGCTGGCGCTCAAGGTGGTCTTCGGACTCCTGGGTCCGCTGGTCGGACTGCTGATGTGGCTCCTTGGGGTGACGCTCCAACTGGCCCTGGCGGGCGCGGTGGTGTACGGGGTCATTCGCATTGTGAGTCCGGAGACGGCGAAGCGGATCACCAGCGGCTTTCGTCGCCCATAGGTACCGACAGGTACCGAATACAGACCGGCAATCGAAGGGCGGCTCAGCGCCCGCCGAACTCGCCCACGGCTGCCGTGCAACTGGCGATGCGCGGGTTGCCTGTCACCGTGCTGGTGACGATGGCCGCGCCCTGCACGATCTGCGACACGAGACCCGGCGGAGCCTGGCGCTGCGGCATGGCCGACACATTGCGCTCGAGCAGGTCGATGTACTGTCGCTCGGCGTCGGACTGCGCCAGCGTCTGGCGCGCCACGGCGAATGTCCGCTGCGCTTCGTCTGAGGGGCCGAGCAGCACGCTGCGAATGTCGCCGCACGTCGACCAGGCGACCATGCTGAGCTGCTCGAACCGGAAGCTGCGGGGCAGGGCCGGGTCGGCGACGTTGCGCAATGCGATGTCACGAAGGGTGGCGGCGGAGCGCTTCGGCGGGCGCACGCTGCCGAGCGGGGCACGGGCCCCCATCGGGTCGGTCAACGCCAGCAACTCTCCGCGCCCGTCGAGCGAGTAGAGCTGACGCAAGCCGCTGCGCCCGGCGTCGACTACCACGCGGCCGATCAGGCCTTCGATCCCGGTGGTGCCATCGTCGAGCAACGCGAAGCCGAAGGACACGATCGCACGCAGCGCCGCCTCGGCGCGCGCATGGTCGCCAATCGACACGTAGTGCGCGGCGCGCGCGACGCCGGCATAGGCAAGCGGGCGGCTTCGCATGAACGGCGGGACCGGCATGGCGCTCGCCAACGCGTCATCACGGAACGGAACCTGATAGCGCTGTCCAAGCACGTCCACGCGCGCTGCGCGCGCCACGAGGTCGACATCCTGCCAGATCGGTGACTCGGCGAGCGTCGCGAGCCACTCGCGCTCGCGCTGTGAAAGGCCCTTTCCTGCAGCCGCGATGATCCTGGTCGCATCGGGACCGTTCCACACGGTGCTCCGCATGTCGTCGAACAGTCCAGCCGGCAGTGCAGCCTGCCACGGTTCGTCGACGACACGACCTGCGTGCACTGGAAACATCGGCGTTGCCGCGACCGGCAGCAGTCGGCGCATGGCCGCACCGGCCGCGTCGGGCGTGATGGTCGCGTCCACGGGCGCCATGAGCGGACGCAACCGCTCGACCTCGACCAGGAGTTCGCGAATGCCGGTCATGCCGTCGCTCCACGCATGCTGGCGGACACCAATCACCGTGAGCGGGATGGCGGCGACAAGAGCCATGCCCAGCACGAGGTCGCGGGCCACGCGCAGCACACGCGGCCAGATGCGACGACCTGCCTTCGTGGCGGCGTCCTGTGCTTCGGGCGCTGTCACTGCGTCGTTGCCGGCAGACGCCGGCACGAGTGCGCCACCGGCTGGTGCAAACCATGCCGCGTCGAGGACTTCCGCAGTCTTGAACGATGGTGTGGTCATGAGATCAGGCCGGAGTGAGGGCCACGTCGTGGCCGATGTCATGCCGCGCATGCCGACCATCGGCGCAGAGCACATCATTCACTTCATCGTGCGCCGCCACCAAGCGTGCCACTTCGGCTGAAACGTCCGACGCGATGCCGAGGTGCGTCGTGAAGCTGTCGAGCGTCATCGATCCGGCATGAAGCCTCAGCAGGCCAAGCCTCAACGCTTCCAGCGAGGCCACGGCTTCCTGCAACCGCGCCTGCACGCGCGTACGCTCGTCGCGCAGCGTGTCGAATGACGTATCCTGCGAGTGCACCGATGCGTCGCCGAGCACGTCGCGCAACTGGTCGAGACGCCGACGCAACTGTCGCGCATCCTCGTGCAGGCGCTGGAGCATCGATGGCACATCGCCGAGTGCGGCGCGCGTTTCGCGCGGCAGGCTTTCGAACAGTTGTTCAGCGGCGAGACTCAGCGACAACTCCGTGGCGCGATGCGTGAGCGCCGGCGCCGCGGCGCGCGCATCGCGCCACTTGCGCGCGATGGCGAACGCGGCCCGGCCAAAGCGTCCGGTCCATGCGGTGCCCCAGAACGACACGTCGACATCGCGACGCAACTGCAGCACGGCCAGCCATCCGATGGTCATGGCGCTGGTGGCCGACAGCGCCAACCCGAGCAGCGATGACACGGGCGCGAACTCCGGACGGAACGCGCCTGCGACTGCCAGTGGCGCCAGCGCCAGCGAGACGGTTGCGCCGATGCGCACGACGGAGCGCATCGCCCACTCGAGTGCTTGCAGTCCACGGCGCGGCTGCACGCTGCGTTCCTCACGAACGGTCTCGAGTTCTGCGGCAAATGCAGGGCCAAGATCTGCCTGGGCGAAGCCAAGGTTCATCAGTCGTCGCGCGGCCACCACACCGAACGTCGCCGGTGCAAGCAGCATCGACGCGACGATCGTCGCGACACCCACCGTGGGACCAAACCACGTCGAAAGGCCCACGCCGGCGACGAGCCCTCCGGCGAGCGTCAGCAAGGTACCGCCGCCGTCCATTCGCCCGTTGCTCTTGACGAATGCACGCAGCGCCACCGGCAGTTCACGTCGTTGCTCGATGGCGACTGCCAACTGTTCGGCGAGCACGGCCGCAGATTCCGGCCGCGAGTCCGGCGTCTTGGCAAGGCAACGCTCCACCAATTGCGCCAGCTTTCGCGGAACGGCCACACCGAACGACGCCAGCGACGGCACCGGTGCCGTGCAATGCTGGGCGAGTATCTGCGTGGCATTGGCGCCGGTGAACGGCACGCGTCCCGACAACGCGTAGAACGCGGTGACGCCGAGCGCGTAGAGATCACTGTGCACGCCTGGCTCGCAACCAAGCACTTGCTCCGGGCTCATGAAGTCGGGCGTGCCGTGCAGACCGCTGCTCACCTCGTCGGCGATACTGGCAATGCCGAAGTCGGCCACGAGTGCACGGCCGCTTTCGCGCTCGATGAGGATGTTGTCGGGCTTGATGTCGCGGTGAATGACACCGCGGCCATGCGCGTAGCCCAGCGCCCAGGCGACTTCGCGCAGCCATCGGGCGGCCTCGCGCGAGGGAATCGGTCCGCGCGCCTGCACGCGCTGGGCCAGCGTGTCGCCGTCCACGAACGCCATGACGAAGTACACGAAGTCGCCCGCCTGGTCGACCGCATGCAGTGGCACGATGTGGGGATGCGACAGGCTTGCGGCGAGTCGGGCTTCGCGAAGGAAGCGTTCGCGGGTCTCCGGCTCACTCGCCAGCGCGGGCGGCAGCAGCTTGATGGCAACGAGGCGATCGAGTTGCACCTCGTGGGCGAGATACACGATGCCCATACCGCCGCGGCCGAGCTCGCGGTCGATCGAGTAGCGTCCGGCCAGGGCCTGCTGGAACGCGAGAAACACGGAGTCGGGGGCCGGACTTGTCATTCATACATGGACGATGCCGGTCGCTCTTCGTCACCCTCGGGCATCTGTGTAATTCCCCAAAATTTCACGCGGAGCCGCGGAGGACCATGGAGAGTGCATCGCTCACCGAACGCTCCGCTATCTCCGCGGCTCCGCGTGAAAATTGTTGTTGGAGATTCAACGTCAGGACAGGCTCCCGCCGTGAAACGGTAGTTCCAACTGCGCAACGGGCAACGCCGTTTCGGGCGGCGCCTCGGCCTCCGACTCGTCATAGCGGTACTCCCGTCGTCGCAGGCCGTGGCGCCGGCACAGCTTGTCGATGAACGCCGCCAGCCCTTCCCGATAGCGTTCACCGGCGTACGCGCTCTGGGCGTAGGTGCTTTCGTAGCTGGCGGCGAGCTCCGGAAACGACTCGCGGATGAACGGGAGATAGCGACGCCTGGACGCCGAGCGCAGGCGCAGTGCGCACGCGGCCAGGTGTGTCGCTCCGGCGTCGGCCACGCGCGCCACGAGCTCTGACAGCGCGGCGGGATTGTCAGTGATGCCGGGCAGCACCGGCATGCAGTTCACACTCACGTCGATGCCCGCTTCGGCCAGCCGCTTCACCGCACGCAGTCGCGCCTCGGGCGTGGGCGCGCGCGGCTCCAGCCGTCGTGCGAGCTCGCGATCGAGCGTGGTGATGGTGAGCAGCACCGAGACGCGTCCGCGCTGCGTGAGCCGGGCCAGCACATCGATATCGCGCGTGACGAGCGGACTCTTGGTGATGATCGTGATGCGCAGTCCGCGTGTGTGGGTCAGCGATTCGAGTACGCCGCGCGTGATGCGAAATCGTCGTTCAGCCGGCTGATACGGATCGGTGGCCGAGCCGATGACAACCGACTCACCGGGCTTCGGTGCACGCGCCGACTGCAGCGCTTCGCGCACGCGCTGCGCCGCGTTCTCCTTCACCAGCACCCGTCGCTCGAATGCCAGCCACGCCGGCATCGATGCGGCGATGCGCTGTCCCACGTCGCCGGCGCGCTCGAGCGTCCACCGATGCGTGTCGCGCGCGTAGCAGTAGGCGCATCCGAACGCGCAGCCGATGTACGGATTGATGGACCAGAACCCCATGCCCGTGGCCGACGGCGGGTTGAAGATCCCGCGTGCCGGCGCCGCGTGATACGTCAGGTCCGCCTGCGTGTCGAGCAGTCGGTAGGGTGCGTCATCGACGCCGAGGTCGAAGCGCGGCAGCGGGTCTCCGGCAGGCATCCGGAAGAGATACCGAATAAATACCGAACATGCAACCTGAGCCGTACCACCGATCAATTCGAGAATCAGGCATTTCGCGCATTGTCCAAGCGGCCATCAGGCCATAACCTCAGGCGATCATGACCGCCCTGTCCGATATCGAGATCCAGCGTGGCCTGGGCGCCTTGCCGGGATGGACGCGCAAGGGCGACGCGCTCGTGAAGAGCTATCACTTCGCAGCGTTCCCGGACGGGATCGCGTTCATCGCGCGCGTGGCGGAGGTGGCCGAGTCGATGAATCATCATCCCGACATCGACATCCGCTACACGCGCGTGCAGTTCACGCTGAGCACGCACGACGCCGGCGGCATCACCGCCGCCGATTTCACCCTGGCCAAGTCGATCGAGGAACTTGCCGCCGCATAAGCGGTCGGCGTCTAGTTCTTCCGCAGCGTCACGCTGCCGTTGACGGTGCTGGCGCGCAGGCGCGTCTTGCCGTCGCCCACCGTGCCGCGAATGCGACGGTTGGAAAGCGTGCCCGAGACCGTGATCGGGAAGTCCGTCGTGACACGCCCGTTCACGGTGCTGAGCTCAAGCTGCGCCCCGAAGTCCGCGGGCAGGGAGATGGTGACCGACCCGTTGGTGGTTTCGTACTCGAGGTCGTCGGCGTTGCCCACGGAGCCCATCGAGACATTGATACTGCCGTTCACCGTCCGGGCGCGCACCGGGCCGCCGGCGCTGCGTGCGGTGATGCCGCCGTTGACCGTCCTGGCGCGCACCTCATTGGTCACGCCGCTCACTTCGAGCTGGCCGTTGACAGTGGAAATATCGACCCGCACGCCGTCCGGCACGCGCACGATGAAGTGCACGGACACGTCGTTGTTGCGGTTGTTCCACTTGTTGCTGTTGTCGCTGTGAATGCCGTTCTCGTCGCACCGGGCATTGTCGCCCCACAGCCCGCAGATGAGCACGTCGTCGCCGATCTTCCGCTGTTCGACGCGCACCCACGTCGGGTCGCCGCGCCGCCAGCGCTTCTCGGCGGACACCTCGACGCGGCCGTTGCTGCTGCGTTCCACTTCGACGCCGCCGTTGATGTTCTTGATGAGGATGCGCTTGCCGGCGGGAATGGTGCCCGACCATGAGAACGACCTGTCGCTCTGGCGGTCAGCGTCGCGGTCCTGGGCACCGGCCGACAGCGGGAGCAACGCGACGACCGCCAGCGCCACGACGACCGCCGGGCGGATCACGCGAACAGCGAACGACGTCGAACGCAACATGGAAGGCTCCGGAAAAAATCTGTGAGTGCGGGTGCTGCCACGGGTGAGGACGGACGGCGTCGGTACCATCATTCGTCGGAGCCCCGTTGCGCGCCACGCTGGATGGTGATGTCGCCGCTGAACGTGGACACGGTGATGCGCGCCGTGCCGCCACCGCCGAATTCGTAGCGGCGGGCGCTGCCGTTGCCGCTGAACGAGCGCGTGACGGGCGGCATCATCGTCATCACCCCGCCGCGCACGCTGCCGGTGTAGGAGGTGACCTCGAGCTGGCCCGCTGCCGACTCGGGCAGGCGCACCCGCACGTCTCCCGAATGCGCCGACAACTGGAGGCGCGCGTCGTCGGCGAGCGCACCGGTGAGGACGATATCACCGGACACGACACCGATCTTGACGCGCCCCAGGCGTTCGCCGGTGATGGTCACGCTGCCGCTGGTGGAGCCGGCTTCCACGCTGCCACGCACACCGCTGGCGGACACATCTCCGCTCGTCGTCGTGACGCGCAGGTCGCCCACCCCCTCGGTGATCTTCACGTCACCGGTCATCGTCTCGATGATGCCCCGACCGCCGAGTGCACGCCCCTGGAAGTCACCGGAGACGAGCGTCACTTCCACGTCGCCGTTCACGTGCGAGACGGATACGTCGGCCGATGTCCCGTGAATCACCAACCGGACCGCGCGTGGCACGATCAGCACGATGTCGGTCTCGTTCGATCGGCTGCTCCCGCGATTGCCCCGATTCCGGCTACCGTTCTCGTTGACATCCAGGGTGACGCCGACCTTCGACGAGCGCAGCTCGTACCGGTTGCTGTTGGCGCGCAACTCGGCCGTGCTGCGATCCTCGCCGCGCACCGTCAACCGGCCGGTACGCACGGTGATCTCGATGACGGCATCGCGCGGGACCTGGAACGACGTGTCGGTTGCCTGCGACGACTGTGCTGCGACCGCACACGGCGTGACGTGCCATGCCACGCCCGTCAACACGGCGCCCAGCAGCGAGGCGGTTCGACGGGTCATCACAGCAGTGCCAACCGGCGCATGAGCGCCAGCTTCGTTTCGAGCGCGCGGTCGAGCGTCGAGGAAAGGACCCGGCTGTTGGGGTCCGTGGTCAACGCCTTCCGGCTGTCGGCGATGGCCTTGTCGATGATGGCCAGGTTGCGCTGCAGCACCACCACCGTCGCCGAATCGAGTTCGGTGAATCGTTCGTTGACGATCGTGCGCAGCGCGGCGATTTCCTGTTCGTACACATCGCTGGCGTTGACGACCGGGACGAAGGCCGCGTTGGCTGCGCTGTCCATGGCGCGATCGTTCGCCGCAACGATCGACGCCGCATCGGCGCTGCTGCGGGCAATGCGCCACGTCACCGCCGACGAGACGGTGACCAGGACCGTTGCGGCGACGGCAAACCAGCGGACGCTGACACCACGTCGCGTCGACGGCGCGCGCATGGTGTGCGGCATGGCGGCCGCAGTGCGTGTGGGCAATGGCACCACCGGTGCCTCGAGTCGTTCGGCAATGCCGCTCCACAGGTCGCGCGACGGTGACAGCGCGGGCAGCGCGGCCGCGTCGGCCACGAGCGCGTCGACATCACGGACCATCGTATCGCAGTGGGTGCAGCCAGCGCGGTGCTGCTCCATCCAGTGGCGGTCGGCGTCGGCGAGTTCGCGTTCGAGGTACGCCATGAGGCGCTCCTCGAAGCGGAGGCACCCGGCGTCGTCAATCGGTGTGCGGCGGTGGGGCATGTCGTGAGTCATCGGGGTTTCGCTCCAGGCGCAGCGCCCGGGTTGAGTCGTACTGTCACCAACGTCAGCGTGTCAACGCGGCACGCAACAGCATGCGGGCCCGGTGCAACTGGGCCTTGCTGCCGCCGGGCGTGATGCCCAGCTGATCGCCGATTTCCTCGTGCGTGAAGCCTTCCACATCGTGCAGGACGAAGATGCGCCGGGCTCCCGGCGGCAGGCCGGCAATGGCTGCCTCGAGATCGAGCCGGTCGCCCACTGACACCGGGCGACTGGCTGCGAGCGCCTGCGCTTCGTCGTCGTCGGTCGTGCGGGCCTGATGCACCCCGAGTGCCTTTCGGCGCGAGAGCACCACGTTCACCGCCACCCGATGCAGCCAGGTCGAGAACGCCGACTCACCGCGAAATCCGGGCAGCTTCTCCCACACCCGCACGAAGACATCCTGCGTCACCTCTTCGGCCAGCGTCCGGTCGCCCAGCATGCGCGTGCACAACGCGTACACGCGATCGACATGCGTCCGGTACACTCGCTCGAACGCCCGTCGATCCCCCGCCGCGGCCAGCGACACGTCCTCCGACACCGGCGCGGGCGCCGGTGCAGTGAATGGCATGTTGTCGGTCCGTGGTTCGGTCACGTGGTGCGCGAGCATGGTCTCCAAAGTGAGTCACCCGATTGGATGACCCTGGAGGCCGAAGGGTTTGAAGACCTGGAACGGTCGCTCAGCCGGCGCGATCGAACCCCGTCACGATGCCCGGCAATTCCCCCATACGGGTCAGCCACCAGGTTGGGTTCGTGCCGGCCAGCTCAGCGCGCGTGAACGGGCCCCACTGAGCGGCGGCAGTGCGCACGCCAGCCGCCCGGCCGGCACGCATGTCGTGCGGCGAATCGCCCACGAAGATGGCGCGATCGGTGCCGATGCCCAGGCGACCGAGCGCCAGCAGCACCGGCTCGGGCATGGGCTTGTGCCGCTGCGTTTCCTCATAGGTGACGATGGCATCGAATGCGTCATGCAAACCGACATGCCGCAGCGAGCGATCGGTCATGCCGCGCCCCTTGCTGGTGACGATCGCGGTGGCATGACCCTCGGTACGCGCCCACCGCAGCGTGTCGCCGACGTCGGGATACAGCGATGTCAGTCGCTCGAGGTGGAGGTCCTGGTGTTCGCGGTAGCGTGCGACCAGCGCGTCGACGTCGGCGGTGTTGCCGGACCACTCGGACAACTGCGTGCGCAGCGGTGTGCCGATGCCGGCGGTCCATTCGGCGCGCGTGGGGCGTCGGGTGCGCTCGGCGAAGGCGTACTCCATGCAGTCGAGGAGCAGGCCGATGGAGTCGATGAGGGTGCCGTCGAGGTCGAAGAGCAGGGCGAGGCGTGGCATTCGTTCAAGCTACCGAACCGTGCGCATGGCGGTCACCGAGGGCGGCGAGGCTGGGCTCTCTCACGCGTCACCAGACGCGGCTGACCCCGTACGCATCGAACAGCATGTCGTTACTCACGATTTGAATGCGTTCAATGCGCGCCTGGGCCACCAGCATGCGGTCGAACGGGTCACGGTGCACGAGCGGCAGGCTGCCGGCTTCACGCGCGTGCGCCAGCGAAATGGGGAGTTCGTGCATGCCTTGCGCGCGCAGGTGTTCTTCCATGTCCAGCAGCAGGACGCGCGCCGACTCCCAGCCCTTGGTGTGTGCCTTGATCGAGAGCTCCCAGACGGTTGCCGCGCTGACGCACACGATGTTGCGGCGGTCCCGGATCGCGGTCGTCGCTGCTGGCGACAGCCGGGCCGGGTCGGCGCGCCACCAGAAGTACGCGTGCGTGTCCAGAAGCACGCGCATTACCGCTCCCAGTCGGCGATCTCGGCGTCCGTCAGCGGGAGGAAGAATTCGTCAGGCAGCGAGACTTTTCCGGCGAGGTCTCCGGGAAGGCGTTCCTGACTGGTCGTCTCGGTCTCGACCGGCACGAGACGGACCAACGGATGGTTGTCGCGTGCGATCACGACATCCTCCCCCGCGATGGCCTCGCGGATGAGGCTGGCGAGGTGGGTCTTGGCATGGGCCATCTTATACTCGGTCATGACCTATATATTAGGTTATATGACTTTGTAAGACAACCTTCGTTCGAACAGTGTGGGTTTCATAATGGTAAAATGGTAGTTATAATACCATCATGGCTACCACCGTTACCATCGATAGAGCCGGACGGATCATCGTCCCGAAGGCGCTGCGGGATGCGCTCCACCTGGAAGCGGGTGATACGCTCGAACTCGAGGCTGAAGGCGAGCGCATGACCTTGCGACCGGTGCGCCCCGGCTCCGCCTTGCGGAAGGAACAGGGCGTCTGGGTCTTCCGCCGCGGTGGCGCGGCGATCACCACGGAGGCGACCAATGCCGTCCTCGACGAGGTGCGCGCACAACGTGCGCGTGACTACCGCGGCATGGACCCGTGAGGGCGTTCCTCGACACGTCGGTGCTGGTTGCCACGTTCTACGGTGACCATCTGCACCACGATGCCAGCATCGCGCTCTTCACCAGCCTCGACCCCGAATCGGGGTGCACCGCTGCGCATTGTCTGGCGGAGGTCTATGCG
>CAZPON010000090.1:8453-10858 GCA_964588045.1 uncultured Gemmatimonas sp. | reverse complement strand
TGCCAGCCTTCGCCGCCCTGATTGTGTGCTCGCCATGCAATGCATTGGGCGTGACCACGTACACGATGTCGATGTCGGGATTGTCGGCCATGCGATCCATCGATGCGTAGTCGTAGACGCTTCGACCCGGCAGGTTGTACTTCGCCTGCCATTGCGCCGCCTTGGCCGGCGTGCCGGTCACGATCCCGGCAAGCTTGCAGTGCTTCGTCTTCAGCAACGCCGGGGCAATCTGGTTGGTGCTCAGGTTGCCCAGGCCAACAAGGGCAACGCCAAGTTGTTTCTGCGCACGTGACATGGATTGTTCTCCGATTGCTCCGGGAAGGACGAACGCCGCTGCGGCGAGCGTCGCGCCCTGTTCGACGAATCGCCGCCGACTCGCATCGTGGTCCGTCATGGTTGCGTTCCCTGGAATCCGACGCCGACGGTTTTCAGTTGCACGCGCAACAGCCGATCGTTGGCCGTGATATACAGGGTCGATCCACGGTCGCCGAAGGCGCAGTTGGCGGTTGGCTGGCCGGTGAGGATGGTGCCGAGGTGCTTGCCGGTCGGCGAGAGCACGATCACGCCGCCGGGTCCGGTGGCGAACACGTTGCCCAACCGGTCGACGCGCATGCCGTCGGGCACACCCTTGCGTCCCTGCTTCACCTGCGGCGTCGCGTCGAAAAACACGCGACCACGCGCCAGCGTGCCATCGGGCTGCACGTCGTACGCCATCCAGATCGGGCTGCCGGACGACGCATTGGACACATACAGCGTGCGCTCATCCGGGGAGAACGCGATGCCATTCGGGAAACGCAAGTCCTGCGCGACGAGCGTGAGCTCCCCGGCTGGCGTCAGGCGATACACCCCGTTGTGCGACAGCTCCTTGGACGGATCGGCGTCGAGTCCCTTCAATCCGAACGGCGGATCGGTGAAGTACAGGTCACCGTTGGAGCGGTACGCCAGGTCGTTCGGGCTGTTCAGGCGCTTGCCACCATGGCGATCGGCCAGTGTGGTCTTGGTGAACTTCTGTTCGTCGAGACGCGCCACCTGTCGGTTGCCGTGGTCAGCCATCACGAGCGCGCCATTGGCATCGAGCGTCAGGCCGTTGCTGCCCAGTTCCCTGCCCGGTGGCGTGGGGCCGGTGAAGCCGGAGGGGCGCAGGAATACGCTGAGGCCCTCGCCTTCCTTCCATTTGTAGATCGTGTTGCCGGGCACATCGCTGAACAGCAGGTATCCGCCCGCGCGACGCCACACCGGTCCCTCGGACCACTGGAAGCCGTTGGCAAGTTGCTCGATGCGCGCGTCGGCGGCCACCAGCTTGTCGAGCTCCGGCGACAGGCGCTCGATGGACTGCGCTGCCGACGATGCGCCGCTCACGAGCACCACGAACGCGCCGGAAGCGACGCGACGAAACACGGTGAACGCCCACCAGGGAGATCGCACCACAGACATGGCCACTCCGGCTGAACGGGAATCATGAGCCGATCGTCACGGCGTGATCGGGCCGTACACGGCATCGCGGAAGCTCTTGTGCAACGTCACACGGTCGAACGGCATGAGCTGGACGAACAGCACTGCAGTGACGCGGTTCACCGGATCCACCCAGAACAGCGTGGACGCGGCGCCATCCCAGAAGAACTCGCCGACAACGCCATTGTTCTCGTCGGCGCTCGCCGGCGGTCGCACGCGCACCGCGAAGTCGATGCCGAACCCAACCTGTCCCTTGCTCGGCAGCCACGAGCGACTCGTCACGGTGTCGGACAGGTGACTGGTGGCCATCAGGCGCACCGTTTCCGGCCGCAGGATGCGCGCGCCATCCAGTTCGCCCCCGTTCACCAACATCCGCGCAAAACGCATGTAGTCGTCCACCGTCGACGTCAGGCCGGCGCTCCCCGGTGTCATCGGCCAACGCCGCGTGTTGAACGCGAAGGCGCTCGCATCGGGCACGCGCCGCAGCACACCGCTGTCACTCCGATTGTACATCGCCGCCAGGCGCGGGCGATCACCCTCCGGCACGAAGTAGCGGGTTTCCTTCATGCGCAGCGGCGCAAAGATGTGCCGCTCCAGGTATTCGCCGAACGGTTCGCCCGAGAGACGCTCCACGAGGAACGCCTGCACGTCCACCGACGGCCCGTATTCCCACCTGGCACCGGGGTGAAACCACAACGGGACCGTACCCAGCTTCGCCGCCATCTGCGAAAGCGTGTTCATGCGATTCAGCGGATCCGCCGCACGCAGCAGCGGTCCCACACCGGGGTTGTCGCCACCGGTCGCGAATCCGGCCGTATGGCGCGTCAGGTCGCGAATCGTCACCGGCCGGTGCGGCATCACGAGCTTCGGCTTGCCGTCGGCATCCACGCCGTCGTACACGCGCAGGTTGGCGAACTCCGGCGCGTACGTCGCCACCGGGTCGTCGAGCTGGA
>CAZPON010000090.1:0-8443 GCA_964588045.1 uncultured Gemmatimonas sp. | reverse complement strand
CACGCCGGTGATCGGCTTGGTCATCGAATAGATCTGCACGATCGCATCGCGACGCATGGGCCGGGCCGCTTCCCGATCCGCCATGCCGAAGGCGTTGAAGTACACCTCGTGCCCTTTTTCGTACACCAACGCGGAGACGCCGGCGATCGCGCCCGACTGCACCATGCGGGAAAGCGTTTCGTCGATGCGCGCCCGCGTCGCCGCCGTCACGATCGTTGCCGGCGCAGGGACCTGCGCCCGCGCAGCGATCGTCACCGCGCCGCTACTCGCGCAGACCGCCCCAAGCAGCAGGGCGCGAATTCTCATTGGGACCGCCCTTCGCCGTGGATCGTCTGTCCCGCAGGATCCGGCTCGAAGGGCCGTTCGCGATATTCGAACCAGTCGAAGTCCGCCACGCGCGCCGTTCCCGCCGTGTCCTGGCACGCCATGCCCACGAACGCGCCGGTGAAATTCGGCAGGCCGGGCGCGCTGGCTTCGTCGGACAAGATACTGGCGTCGAACTGCCCGGGCAGCCATTGCCACTCTTGCCCCTCGCCTTCCAGACGAAACGCAAACAGCAGTCGCTCCTGGTCGAACTCCGCGCGCAGCGTCACCCGGACACCTGACGGAATCGCTATCGGCGCGCTGAAGGCGTCGGAGTGCGGCGAGTCCGGCAGGCCCGACATGACGCGCACGTGCTTGCCGAGTGTCTCGTCGTGCGTGACATGCAGGTAGTGGAACTTCGACGCATTGTAGTAGCACACGAGGCCGGCCGATTGCTGGAAGTGCTCCGGCTCGAACTCGAGGCACGTCGACACACTCGCGCAGTGCGACTGCAAGCGCCTGGCCACGAGCGCTTGCGCGAACAGACTGCCGATGGACTCGCGCCCGTAGAGCCGCAGGTGACCGGGCCGCTCGGCGAGGCTGAACAATGTCTCGGGCCATGGGGTGCGCAGCCACTGGAATGCCAGCGGCAGCGTCGCGCCGTCGAAGTGCTCGCGCGGCGAAAGCGGCGGAAAGTGATGACTCGGCAACCCCGCCGGCTCGGCCACATCACAATGCGGAAGGCCCGCACCATCCGTGGTGCGCAACCAGCCATCCGATCCCCAGATCATGGGCTGGATCGCCGTTTCGCGGCCCAGCGTGCATCGCCCGCGATTGCGCAGCGGACGTCCGCACAGGTACACCATGTAGGTCTCGCCGTGCTGCGTTTCCACAAGGTCGGCGTGCCCGGCGCGCTGCAGCGCCACATCAGGGCGGTGCCGCGAACTCAGGATGTACACGTCCGGGTGCAGCTCGTACGGACCCGTCAGTTGTCGCGCACGTGCCATCGTCACCGCATGTCCCCAGCCGGTGCCACCCTCTGCGGTGAGCAGGTAGTAGTAGCCCTCCCGCTGGTACAGATGCGGCGCCTCGGTGAGTCCCAGCGACGTTCCGGCGAAGATGTTCGTCCGCTGTCCGATCAGCCGCCGCTCCTGCACCGAGTACTCCTGCAGCACGATGCCGGCGAATCGGTTGTGCCCGGGACGATGGTCCCACAACTGGTTCACCAGGTACTTCCGGCCGTCCTCGTCGTGAAACAACGACGGATCGAACCCGCTGCTGTTGAGGTGCACCGGGTCGGACCACTCGCCATCGATGGTCTCGCAGGTCACCAGGTAGTTGTGCACATCGCGCAGCGACGCACCACTGGCGCCGGCCACCGTGGTGCGGCCATAGCGTTTCGCATCGGTATATACGAGCCAGAACTTGCCGTCCGCCCAACTGAGGCACGGCGCCCAGATACCGCACGAGTCCGGATCGCCAATCATGTTCAGTTGCGCCGGACGCCGCAGCGGACGGCAGCACAGGCGCCAATGCCGGAGGTCGCGCGAGTGATGGATCTGGACACCCGGATACCACTCGAACGTGGACGTGGCGATGTAGTAGTCATCACCGACCCGGATGATCGACGGATCGGGATTGAAACCGGGAAGAATCGGATTCCGGATCATGCGACCGCGGTGATGGCGCCGCTGGCGCGCCGCGTGGCGAGGGCCAGCTCGATCTCGTCGACCTGCCGCTGGTCCAGCGGATACGTCATGAGCGCAGCCGCCTTGAGCAGCGCAATCGTGCCGGGCAGCACCGAAAACGCCAGCGTGATGCCGGCGATCGCGCTGGCCGATTGGGTCGCGTTGGGGATGAAGCCGAATTGGTCGAGCATCAGCGGCACAAGGAATCCTCCAAGCAGCATTCCGGTTTTGATCGCGAAGAGCGAGGCGGAATATACCAGCGCGGTGGACCGTCGGCCGAACCTCCATTCGCCGAAATCCGCCACGTCGCCGTACAGGGCCCACGTCAGCGCCGATGTGGGGCCCATGCACAGGTTGCCGAGCGCATTCACCGCCACCATGAGCGCGAACTGGTCGCGTGGCAGCAGGTAGAACGCGAGGAAGCACAGTCCGGTGATCGCGCTGAGACCCGCAGCGGCGAATTTCTTGTCGATCCGCCGCGCCACCGTGCCCATGAGCGCGGTCCCGATCATCATGCTGAGCGCACCCGACGACAGGAACACCGTGCTGCGATCGAGCCCGAACAGCATGGGGCTGCCGTCGTCGCCCACGACGTACTTGAAGAAGAACAGCGTGCTGCCCGATCGCAGGGCGATGAACGTGGTCGACAGCACGGACGCAATGAGCAGGATCACCCACGGCCGGTTCCGGAACAGCTCGCCCAGCTCCTCACGCACGTTGGTGCGCTGGGCCGGTGGCGGCGTGACACGTTCGGTGGTGGTGGCAAATGTGGTCCAGAACATCAGCACCGACACCACGGCAAACACGGCCATGGTCAGTTGGAAGCCATGCATCTCGCTTCCCTCTCCCAGCCACTTCACCAGCGGCCGCACGAACGTCGAGACCAGCAACGCGCCGCCGAACGCGCCGACGAAACGGAAGCTCGAGGCGACCGTGCGGGTTCGCGACGACGGACTCAGCACGCCCAGCAGCGACGAATACGGCACGTTGATGACGGTGTAGCTCGCCAGCATCAGGGCGTACGTCACGAACGCGTACACGATGCGCCCCTGCGGGCTGAGGTCGGGCCCTGCGAACAGCAGGTAACCGCAGATGCCGTACGGAACGGCCCCCCACAGCAGGTATGGCCGGAACTTGCCCCATCGCGTCGACGTGCGATCGGCGATCAGTCCCATGATGGGGTCATCCAACGCACCCATCAGACGGACGATCGGCAGCATCCACAGCAGCGCGGTTGCCGGGATACCCCAGACGTCGACGTAGTAGTACGTCAGGAAGATGCTGAACGTCTGGAAGAAGAAGTTCGACGCCGTGTCGCCCAGCGCATACCCGACGTACTCCCGTGTGGAGAGTGCGTGAGGATCAGGCGGTCCGGAGGCCGCGGCGCGAAGCCACGACATGGGCGCTAGCCCTCCGCCGCGCCTGCGGGACCGGCCACTCCTTCCCAGAGTCCCTGCAGGTACATCGCGCCCAGCGCGCGATCGAACAGTCCGTACCCCGGCTTGCCCTGCTCTCCCCAGATCATGCGTCCGTGGTCCGGACGCATCGGCCCCTCATACTGGCAATCGTGCAGCGCCTGCATGACGGCACGCATGTCCACGTCGCCGAACGCGCCGGGATGCGGCACTTCGAGGAAGGACCGCGCGCCGGTGCGCCTGACGTTGCGGCAGTGCATGAAGTGGATGCGCCCCTGCGACGCGAACTCGCGCACCATCGCCGGCACATCGTTCTCCGCACTCGAACCCAGCGAGCCCGTGCAGAACGTCAGTCCGTTCGCCGGTGCGTCGCGCAGCGCCAGCACCCGGCGCAAGGCGGCGGCGTTGGTGATGATGCGCGGAATGCCGAAGATCGGCCAGGGCGGATCATCCGGATGGATCGCCATCTTGACGCCCGCGCTCGTGGCAACCGGCATCACGCGGTCGAGAAAGTAGCCGAGGTGCTCCCACAGCATTTCCGTATCGACAGCGCGCCACTGCGCGAGCAGGCGCGCCAGCGTCGGTGCGTCATACGCAGTGCTCCAGCCCGGCAACTCGCCGGTACCGCCGGACAGGTCCATGCGCGACAGCGCGTCGTCGTCGTACGCCAGTGTGTTGGAACCGTCGGGCAACTCGTGCGCCAGGGCCGTGCGGGTCCAGTCGAAGATGGGCATGAAGTTGTAGCACACCACCGGCACGCCGGCCGCACCGAGACGCACCAGGGTCTCACAGTAGGCGTCGATGTACCGGTCCCGCTCGCGCGCCCCGAGCTTGATGTCTTCGTGCACCGGCACGCTCTCGATGACGGCCAGCGTGAGGCCGGCGTCGTTCACGCGCCCGGCCAGTTGCGCGATGTTCGCTGCAGGCCACGCCTCGCCGATCGGCACGTCGCTCACCGCACTCACGATGCCGTTGACACCCGGAATCTGCCGGATATGCGCCAGCGGAATGCGGTCGCCCGCACCATACCAGCGAAACGTCATGCGCATCACGCGTCCGCGATCTGCAGGCAGGCGCGCATGTATCCCATCGCGAAGGCCATGCCCGCGTGCCACGGAGCCTGGCAGCTCATCTCCGGCGTGTGATCGGGAATCAGCACGCCGTCGAAGCCGGCGTCACGCAGGATGCGCACCATGCGCACCATGTCGAGGTCACCCTCGTCGACGAACACTTCCTGGTAGCGCGGCACCTTGCCGCGCACGTTGCGGAAATGGACGTACCCGATACGACCGGCCTTCGCATATCGCGCCACGGCTTCGTACGGATCGCCCTCGGGCATCTCGGCCAGTGATCCGAGGCAGCACTCCAGGGCACTCGCCGGACTCGGGACCAGGTCGATCATCCGCTGGTACTTGTCGGGATGGTTGACGAGCCGTGCGGCACCGCGCAGTTGCACCGTTGGCGGATCATCCGGATGCAGCGCCATGCGCACGCCGTTCTCCTCCGCAACGGGCAGGATCTCGCGCAGGAACCACGCGTACCGCTCCCACAACTCGGCCTCGGACACCGATGGCACCACGCCCTTCGGCGCGTCCGGATCGTACACCATGTTCCACACCATGCCGTTGGGCATGGGCAGCGACGTGTCGATCTGCGATTCGTCGTACACCAGCGCGCGCGCGCCGCCGCGACCCCACGGCCCCTTGGTCCATCCCCACACGCCGGCGATGCTGAAGTTGTATCCCATGATCGGGATGCCGGCACGACCGACCGCCTGGATCGTGCGCTTGAGCGCTTCCATCTGCGGGCGCCGCTCGGGACCGTCGAGCAGGATGTCGTACCAGTGCGACGGATCGAAGTTCTCGATCGCCTCCCACGTGAGGCCGGCCGCCTCGATCTGTCGCTTGATGGCGATCAGTTCATCGTACGTCCAGGGCTTGTGCTGATTGCGCGTGACGCCCCACCCGAGTGCCGCCGGCCCGGTCTCGAGCACGGGCGTTGCTCCCGCGAAATAGTCCACGAGATGCACCACCAGATGCGTCGCACCCGCCTGCTTCGCGAATGCCAGGTTGTCCGGCGTCAGCAGGCTGCGATACAGACCCAGGCCAAGCTTCATACTCATCGACTACACTCCGCTGAATGCGCTGAATCCACCGTCCACGGGCAGCACGGTGCCGGTCACGAACGACGACGAGTCGCTCGCGAAAAAGAGCAGTGCGCCGTGCAACTCGGCATGCACGCCGAATCGGCCCATCGGCGTCTTCGCCATCACCGCGACGGCGCGAGGCGTCCATGATCCGTCGGGATGCTGCAGCACGGCCCGGTTCTGCGTCGACAGGAAGAACCCCGGCGAAATGGCATTGACCCGCAGTCCGTCGCCGCAGCGTCGCGCAAGGTCCACCGCCAGCCACTTGGTGAAGTTCTCGACAGCCGCCTTGGCCGCCGAGTATCCCATGACGCCGCTCAGCGCCTGGGTCGACGCCATCGACGAGATGTTGATGATACTGCCCCGTCCGGCTTCGGCCATCGGTTCACCGAAGACGAGCGATGGCAGCACCGTGCCGTGCAGGTTGAGCCGCAGCACCTCGTCGAATGCATCGAGCGGCATCGCGAAGGGCAGCGTGGTATCCGTGCGGGCCCGGGCCACGTTGCCACCGGCCGTGTTCACCAGGATATCGATGCGACCGAGTGTTCCCACGATGTCCGCGCGCACGCGCCGCAACGCGTCGGCATCGGTGACATCCGCGATGGCCGTCGTCGCGCGTCCGCCCGCCTCGCGCAGCGCGTTCGCCTTCGCCTCCGCGGCCGCGGCGTTCCGGCCAAGCACCACGACATGCGCGCCGGCAGCGGCCAGCGCCGACGCCATACCGCCTCCCAGCACGCCGTACCCGCCGGTGACGATGGCCACCCGGTCGTGCACGTCAAAAAGTTGCGAGATGTTGGTCGACATCAGCGTGTCACGTTGATCGTCTGGCGCAGGCGGATATCCGCCGACGATGCGCCCACCTCGAACTCGATGGGTGCGGCCTCCACTTCCCACCGTCGCACCGGCGCATTCCACCACGCCAGCGAACTCGCTTCCACCGTGAACGACAGCACGCGGGTTTCTCCCGGTTCGAGTGTGATACGCGCGTATCCGCGCAGGTCGCGATTCGGCCGTGTCACCGCGGACCGGACATGCCGGGCGTACAGTTGCACCACCTCGTCGCCCGATCGCGTTCCGGTGTTCGTGACCGCCACACTGACCGTCACGTTTCCATCGGTGCGCATCGACGGCGCGCTCACGCGCAAGTCGGCATAGCGGAACGTGGTGTAACTCAGTCCGTGCCCGAACGCGTAGAGTGGCGCACCCTTGAAGTAGCGGTACGTGCGCCCGGCCATCGCGTAGTCCTCGAACGGCGGCAGGTCGCCGACACGCTCGTAGAATGTCACGGGAAGCCGTCCGCCGGGGTTGTAGTCGCCGAACAGCACGTCGGCGATGGCGGTCCCACCTGCCTGTCCCGGATACCAGGCTTCGAGAATGGCCGGTACGTTCTGCTGTGCCCAGTGTACGGATAAGGCGCTGCCATTCATGAGTACCAGCGTCACCGGCTTGCCCAGGGCGCTCACGCGTTCCAGCACGCGTTGCTGTGATGCCGGCAAGTCGAGCGTCGTGCGATCGCCGCCCTTGAAGCCATCCACGTCCACGCGCATCTCTTCGCCTTCCAGACGCGCGGTGAGGCCGAGCACCATGACGATCGCGTCGGCCTGCTGCGCCGTGCTCACGGCCTCGGCGAGGAGCTCGTCCGACGTCTTCGTGGTGTCACCGCCGCGAAACCCGTCCACGAGCCAGGACCCGCGGGCATACAGCACCCGCGTGTTCGGTCCCACGGCCGCGCGAATGCCGCGGAGCGGTGTGACGGGATCACTCGGCGTGCCGTTGTAGTTGCCAAGCAACATCTCCGTCACGTCGGCGTTCGGCCCGATCACGGCGATCGTGCCGAGTGTCTTCGAGAGTGGCAGCGCGTTGCCGGTGTTCTTGAGCAGCACGATCGACTTGCGCGCAGCGGTGAGTGCGAGCGCCTTGTGCGAGGGCTGGTCGAGAATGCGATACGGCGTCTGCGCCCAGCGCACGCGCTCGGGCGCGTCGAACATGCCCAGCTTGAAGCGGGCGAGAAACAGTCGCTGTAACGAGACGTCGATCTGGGCCTCGGTGATGAGGCCCTGGGCAACGCCCGCGACCAGGTTCGGGTACACGCGCCCGCAGTCGAGGTCCGTGCCCGACTTCACCGCCATCGCCGACGCGGCAGCAGCGCTCGGCGCGAGCTTGTGGCGCAGGTGGATGTCGTCGATCGCTCCACAGTCGGACACGATGAACCCGGGGAACTTCCACTCATCACGCAGGATGTCCTTGAGCAGGGGGTCGCTGGCGCACGCCGCAAGGCCGCCCACCCGGTTGTATGCGCACATCAACGAGTACGCCTTCCCCTCGCGAATGCCCCGTTCGAAATGGGGCAGGTACGTCTCGCGCAGGTCGCGCTCGTTCACCACCGCATCGAACTCGTGACGCGCGGGCTCGGGGCCGCTGTGCACCGCGAAGTGCTTCACCGTGGCGACCGTCTTGTAGTACGTGGGATCGTCTCCCTGCAGGCCGCGAATGAACTCGACCCCGAGCTGTCCGGTGAGGAACGGATCCTCGCCGTACGTTTCCTGGCCGCGGCCCCACCGCGGATCGCGGAAGATGTTGATGTTCGGCGACCAGAACGTGAGCCCCTGGTAGCGCGCGTGACTGTTGTTGCGGATGTACTCGTGATACTTCGCGCGCCCTTCGTCGGAGATCACGGTGGCCATCCGGAACATGAGGCTGTCGTCCCAGGTCGCCGCCATGCCGATGGCTTGCGGGAACACCGTCGCCAGCCCCGAGCGCGCCACGCCGTGCAGCGCCTCGTTCCACCACTCGTAGGCCGGAATCTGCAGGCGCTCGATAGCCGGTGCGGCGTTCTTCATCTGCTGCACCTTCTCTTCCAGCGTCAGCCGCGACACGAGGTCGCGCGCGCG
>CAZPON010000089.1:796-11010 GCA_964588045.1 uncultured Gemmatimonas sp. | reverse complement strand
GCGAACGACTCGGCGCCGTTGATGTCGATCACCGCATTGCTGGCGCCTGACGCCGGGTTCACCTGACGCCGAATGACACCGCGCGCCGGGAACGGGACGCCGGCGGACGTGACTTGCTTCATGGCCACCAGGTCGAGCGGGCCCGATGGAAGATTGAGCAACTGGTAGGTGGACGTGGTGTTGAACGGGTTGGCGGCCGACGCGAACCACCAGCCCATGGACACAATGGCCTGCTCGCTCGGCGTCAGTGGTGTCACCTGGCCCGACACGTTCCTCGTGCTGCCGTTCGGGTACAGTCGGCAATCACTCGCCGCGGCGGCGGCGAGCTCCTGCTGTGTGTAGTTGTGCACGGTGGTGCGCGCGACACCCGAGTCGACCGTGACGAACGCCACCGAGCCGGTGCCCGACGTGATGTTCATGCCGAATGCCGTGCCACTGTCGTTGGGCACCGAGCGTGTCCACGGTCCGGTGCCGTCCCTGAACGCGACGAAGTACGAGGGAAACCGCGGCGCGCTCGAGCAGATGCGCCACGTGATGTTGCCGACGGTTTGCGGAGCCACGACGATCTGGATGGTGGCGGTGCGCTCGCCGCCACCACTGGCGCCGACGGCACGAATCGTGGCCGTGTACGTGCCATTGGCCACGCCCGCGTTCAGGATGCCGATGGACGCCGTGTTGCCGGTGACGTTCGTGGGCGTGACGATCGCCGCCAGCGTCGGTGGCAATCCGGTCGTCGAGAACGAGATCGCGCCCGTGTATCCTGTGTTGCGCACGATATCGATCGTGGGCAGGTACGAGATGAGCGCGCTGTTGGGCGCGAGGTACGACGTGATGCTCGGCGAAATCGTGAACAGTGCGTTCGACACCGGCGCTGCGGTCACCGTGAGTTGCACCGTCGCCGTCTGGTTGTTGACGCCGCTTCCCACGCCGGTGATGATGATGGTCGACGCACCGGCGACACTCGCCGCGCCAGCCGTGATGGTGAGCGTGCTCGTGGTCGCACCGGGCACGATCTGGGTTTGCGACAGCGTGGCCGTGACACCGGTTGGCACACCGCTCACCGCGAGCGCGACGGCGGCAAAGAAGCCGCCGGTCCGTGCGATGGTCACCGTCGCCGCCTGAGTGGTGCCGCTGGCCACCGACAGCGTCGTCGGCGCGACCGACATGGTGAAGGCCGGCGTGTCGCCTGGCGTCACAGGTCCATCGGTGCCGCCACCGCCGCAGGCCGAGAGCGCGAGGCTGGTCGCGATAAGCGAGCCGAGGCGGACAACTCGGCCGAGGGTCGATTGTGCTCCATTCGTGCGCGGGAGCCGCGCGGCAATACGGTGCAGGGTTGGCATATGGTGCCGTCGTCGGCGGTGCAGCGTGGTGGAGAAGCCAGTCATTCACATACTGCCTGTAACTGGCGTTCCGGATGATTCGCTGTCAATTCTATCGCGCCAGCCAGCCTCTTCCCTTTCGCCATCGTCGTCATGCTCTCGTTCAGCTCCTTCCCGTTTCGTGGTCACACGCGCCACGCCCTGGTCGCTCTCGCGGTCGCCCTCGCTGCTGTCTCACAGCAGAGTTCGGCGCAGTCAGGTGACGCGGCCTTCCTTCGCGTCCGAGTCGACGAGGCGCGCAATCGCGCGATCCTCGAGATCCCGTCAGGCCAGGTCGGCAAGGACTTCCTGCATCAGGTCACGCTGACCACCGGCCTCGGCGTCGCCGGCGGTCCCGGGCTCGATCGCGGCCAGACCGGCTCGAACGCCGTGGTGCGCCTCGAACGGCGCGGCAATCGCATGCTGCTGATGCGCGACAACTACGCCGTGCGCGCGCCGGCCGGCGATGCCGCCAACCAGCGTGCGGCAACCGATGCGTTTCCGCGCTCGGTGGTTGCGTCGTTCACCATCGATACCGAACGCGATGGCGTGATCACGGTCGACGCGTCGTCGCTGTTCCTTGCCGACGCGTACGGTGTGGCCGACGCGCTGCGCGGCGGGCAAGGCGGCGCGTATCGTGTCGATGCCGCGCGCAGTTGGCTGGACACGGCGCGCACCAGGTCGTTCCCGCGGAATGCGGAAGTGCATGCCGTGCTGACGTTCGTCACCGAGGCGCCGGGTGCGTTGCTGCGACGTGCGGCGCCCGATGCGAAGGCGATCACCTTCGAACAGCACCATTCGCTGGTTGTGCTGCCCGATGCGCCCGGCTTTCGCGCGCGCGACCACGACCCGCGGTTCGGCTACGGTGGCACGCAGTTCGCCGACTTGTCGCAGGGCTTCGATGGCACGTATCGCGCAGGGTTCATCAATCGCTGGCGCCTGATTCCGCGTGACGCCGCTGCGTATTCACGCGGCGAAGTGGTGGAGCCGATCACGCCCGTCACCTACTACCTCGACCCGGGCATTCCGCCACAGTATCGCGAAGCGTTGCGCGAGGGCGGCAACTGGTGGGCGAAGGTCTTCGAGGCGGCCGGCTTTCGCAACGCGTTTCGCGTGCTCGACCTGCCCGCCGGCGCCGATCCGATGGACGCGCGCTACAACATGCTGATGTGGGTGCATCGCACCGGACCCGGCCCGTCGGTCGGCCCCAGCTACAGCGATCCGCGCACCGGCGAGATCGTGCGCGCGGTGGTGCGCATGGACGCCTGGCGTTCGCTCATCGACTACAACATCTGGGCGGGCACGGTGCCGGCCTTCGGCCCGAGCGGCCCCAATGTCGACGCCGAGACGTTCGCCATGATGCGTCGTCGTCAGCACGCGGCGCACGAAATCGGACACACGCTTGGGCTTTCACACAACTACATCGCGTCGTCGCAAGGTCGCACCTCGGTGATGGATTATCCCTTCCCGGTCATCACGGCCAACGCCGACGGGTCACTCGACCTGCGCGAGGCGTGGCGCAACGGGCCCGGCGCGTGGGATACGCTCTCCATTCGGCTGGGCTACACCTGGTTCCCCGATGCCGCCGCGGAGAAGGCCGGGCTGGCGGCGATCATCAAGGACGGCATTGCCCGCGACGTGCGATTCATCAACGACACGTATGCGGGTGCCAACGGATCCATCCCGGCGGCGACGCGCTGGGAGGAGGGCGCCACCGCGTTCGATGGTGTGACGCGCGCCACCAAAGTGCGCCGCATTCTCATCGACAAGTTCGACGAGCGCGCCATCAAGCCCGGCGAACCGATGGCCCTGCTGAACATGCGCTTCACTCACGTGTACCTGCATCATCGCTATTCATTGGAGAGCTTGTGCAAATTTGTGGGCGGCATGGACTTCACGTTCGCACTGCGCGGTGACGGGCAGGTGCCCACGCGTATCCTTCCGGCCGCCGACCAGCGCAAGGCCCTGGGCATGGCCATGGATGCGATTCGTCCATCGGAACTCACGGTGCCGGAGCGTGTACAGCGCCTCATTCCGCCGCCGCCCCCGGGCTTCAACACCGACATGAGGTGGATCGATGGCTCCGGCGGCCCGGCGTTCGACGCCGTGACCCTGGCCGGCGGACTCGCCACCGAAGTCATTGGCTACCTGCTCAATCGCGAGCGTGCCGCGCGCCTGGTGCTGTTTCAGGCGAGTGATGCGAGTGCGTTGAGTCTCGACGAGGTGCTGGAGACGATCCTCAGGCGGACATGGGGAGCGCCGGCGCCCGCGTCGTCGGCCGAGCGGGCGGTGTTGCGCGCCTCGCAGCGCGCAGCATTGGATGTGCTGCTCGACCTGGCGGGGGACAAAGCCGCGATGCCGGACGTTCGGGCTGCCGCGGTGTACCATGTCCGTCAGCTCGATGCACGCATCGCCGCATCGGCCGCCGGTACGGACGCGGCGGTGCGTGCGCACAACGCGACCGCACGTCGCGATATCACGCGATTCCTGTCCGGCGATGATGTGCCGGAGTCGCGTCCCCGCTATCCCGTCATCACCCTGCCGTGGCCGTGAGCCCGGCACCCTAAGGTAACTGCATGACCGTAGTCTTTCGACGTGCCCTCCGTGCCCCGCGTGTCCGGTTGACGCTGGCCTCGCTCCTGATCCTGGTGTCAGGAGCGCACGTCGCGCGCGCACAGGGAAGCGGGCCGCAGGTCGAACGGCCGGTTGCATTCGATGTCGCGCGACGCGTCATCGTGGTCACGCCAACGACCGCGTCGCGATGGAAGCTGGGGCCGCCGGAGTGGCCGCTTGGCGGTGACTGGACGGAAGCGCGACTGTTTACCGCCGACACCGTCGTCGGGTCGGCAACGCTGGTGGTGCAGCGCGTCGATGGTTCCGTGGCGCGCTACGCGTATTCAGCCGTCGAGCTGCAGCGGCTGCGGAGCCTGATCGACGCGGCGGTGTTGGCACAGGGCATGGGTGACGGGGCGCGTGGCACCACCGGACTCGAACGGTCCGAGCCGGCCGGCAATTCGTTCGTGCGAAGCCAGACTGTGCTCGGGTTGATCGCCTATGGCCCGGCTACGGCGGCGATTCTCAGTGACAACGGCGCCGCCGCTGCGGGCGGATACCTGCTGGCTGCGGGCTCGGCGTTCTTCATTTCGGCGAGGACCGTGCGTGACCGCTCGGTCACGCGCGCGCAGAACACCCTGGCATCGCATGGCGGCACACGCGGCGCGATCGCCGGCGCTGGTATTGCGGCCATCGGCAACGCCGATGGCGGGGTGGGCTACGGCATTCCCATTCTTGCCGGCGCAATCGGCGGCACGGTCATCGGCTTCAGGAGTGCCGGCGACATGAGTGATGGCGAAGCGTCGTCGTCGGGCTTCGCCGCCGATCTCTTCGCGCTCACGGCGGTCGGGCTGTCGGGGGTCTTCGGCGCATTCAAGGAAGACACGGCATATCACGGCGACGGCACGCCGCCGTCCGTGAAGGTGGCAATCGGTGCCGGACTTGTGAGCGGTGCGGCGGGCTACTGGATCGGCCCGCGCTACGCCCATCGCTCGGCGTACAACGTCACCACCGGCGACATCTCCGTTGCCTACATGGGCATGATTCTCGGTGGCCTTGCTGCGGGCTCGACGATCAGTTCCCACACGTCCCACGCCGCCGGATTCGGCGCGGTTACGGCAGGCATGCTGGTCGGCACCGTCCTGGCCGATCGGCTGCTGGTGCGCAAGGCCGATCGCACACCCGCTGATGGCACGTTGACGGTCGTCGGCACACTGGCGGGCACGTTGATGGGCGCCGGTATTGCGGCCATCGCCGAAACGGAGGTCCAGGGTGCGCTCGCGCTGGGATCGTTGGGGGGCGTGCTGGGACTCGCCATTGCCGACCGCATCGTCCGGCCGGCGCCGGACGCGGGCCCCATGAGTGGCGTGCTGCCAAGCGGATCGGCGTCGATCGGATCGCGTTCGTCGTCGCGCGTCTCGTTGTCCATCGTGCCGGCCGCGGCGTCGCTGGCGCTTGGCATGAGCAGCGCGCAGGGCGGTCGCCCGACGAGCGCGCAAGCCAACGGGCGCGTCGCGATCAAGAACGTCCCGGTGATGCGCATCGCGTTCTGAACGCGGGAACTGAACTGCCTGACGCGGATGACGCGGACGGGCGCGGATGGCTCCGTGCCGGACGCTGGCTGCGGCGGGCGACCGCGGGTTCGAGGAACTGCTTGACGCGAATCACGCGAATGGGCCGAATCGGACGTTGTGTGCGACACCATTCCTTGCGGTACCGAACGATTCAATTTCAACAATTGTCAACGGCGGCAACTGCGACATCGGCGACGACCAGCACCGTTCGATTCGCGCCCATTCGCGTCAAGCAGTCCCTCGAACCGGCGGGTCCGCACCGTCGCCAGCCATGCACTCGGCGCCATCCGCGCCCGTCCGCGTCATCCGCGTCAGGCAGTTCCTTCCGTGACCATCAAACTGCCTCGCCCCGCTCGATGCGTTCCGCCAGCTTCTCCGTTGCACGGTCCGGCGTGGTCTCGATCTCGCGCATCATGAGCTCGACCACGTCCTGATACACACGCAGCGCCTGCGAACGCTCGCCGGCGCGCGCGTGTGCGGTCATGATGCAGCGCCACGCCTGTTCGTCGAGCGAGTCGGCGGCCAGCACGCGGCGGCTCGTCGCGATCGCTTCTGCCGTCTGGCCAGCGTCGAGCTGCAGCGTTGCGAGCGCCTGCAGTCCCTCGAAGTACAGGCGCTGCAACTGGTCGTGCAGCGGCACGTGCCAATCCCCAACGCCTTCGCCCGCCAGCAGGTCCTGCCCGTACATCGCGAGTGCAGCGGTCAGTGCGTCGCGCGCGGGCTCGGCGCGCCGCCTGGCGAGCCGGAGCGCCTCACTGATGGTGCGTTCGAAGCGCAGCGCATCGCATTCAACGACCAGTTGCGGGTCGAGCCGATAGCGCTCCTGCTGCACGACGATCCAGTCCGCATGGCCCAGCGCCTTGCGCAGCCGGTGCAGCGTGACGTGAAAGGTGTTGCGCACCTGCGCCGCCGACGCCTCGGGCCAGAAGGCGACGCCGACCTGCTCCTTGGTGGCACCATTCGGATGACAGGCCAGGAACACCAGCAGTTCGCGCGAGCGGGCGGAGCCCCACGCCCGTGCATCGACGCGCTCACCACGCACGCGCACATCGAGCGGGCCGAGCAATCGGATGGTCAGGTCGGCGACCGGCGCATCGCGGCCCGGCGTGTCGGACGGTGACGCGACCGGCGCAGCCTCAACGACTGGTGTTGCGTCCTTTGCGTCGCGCGCAGCGCCTGCGTGCGGGCGTTCATCCGATGCGATGGCAGGCCACGATGTCTCGAGCGCCAGCGCGATGGCCGCATCGCGCGTCATGCCGTGTCCCGTGCTCCACAGGTCCTCGAACCGACGCCCCAGCGCGCGCTCCAGTTCACTCGTCGCCGACTGCAGTCGCACACGATCGCCCGGCAGTTGTGGCGCCGAGATCTGCTCGCGCAGCGCGGCGGCCGCTCCCAGCAACACCGCCGACGAATCGTGCAGTGGTGCCACGAGCAGCGACACGGCAACACCCTCGAGTCCCTGCGCCACGCCCCACAGATCCTCGATGGACGCCAGCACCGCGAGCGCCTCCACGAACGCGGCGTGCGCCCGTTGCGACTGCCCGCGTCGCTCGGCCAGCAGCGCCACCATCAGGAGGTTGTGGCCCTTCGCGGGGCGATGCTGAATGCGCCGGCCGATTTCGGCGGCGGCGGCGAACGCCTGTTCGGCGAGATCCAGCTCGCCGGCCTCGAGCCGCGTGCGGCCAATCCAGTAGTGGATGATCGCGCCCAGCACGTGCTGCGGAAACGCGGGCGCACGCCGGGCTGCGTCGGCCAGCGCCGGCTCGGCGTGCGCGAAGTCACCGGCGAGATAGTGCGCGGCACCAACGCCGGCAAGCGCGTAGGCCATGGCAAACTCGTCGCCGCTGGTGAGCAGCAGATCTTGCGCCTGTTGCATGCACGTGATGGCTTCCTGCGGGTTGCCTTGCCACACGTGAATGTGGCCGAGTGCCACCATCGTCAGGCCACGCAGTCGCACCGGCAAGGTACTGTCCGCGGCATGGCGCTGCGCGGCGCGCAATCGCGCGCCACCCTCAGTGAACTCGCCGCGCGCGAACCAGTACCAGTGCAGGCCATACGCGCCGCGCAGTCCCAGCTCCACGCGCGATGGGTCGGCTTCACACCAGTCGAACGCCGCGCGCAGGTTGCCGATGTCGTGGTTGATGGCGGCCACGACGTCCAGGTCGGCGGCGCCACCGAAGAGACGCGGCTCCGCCGCGGCGGCAATCTCCATGTAGTGGCGCGCGTGGCGCGCACTGAGCACGTCGCACTCACCGTGTGCGCGTCGCCCTTCCTCACCGTATTGGCGGACGGTTTCGAGCAGGCGATACCGCGCATCGTCACCGCTGACGTCCAGCACGACCAGTGACTTGTCCACCAGTCCTGACAACTCGTCCAGCACCGAGGTTTCGTCGAGCGGCGCGCCCGTGCAGATCGCTTCGACTGCATCGATGCCGAAGCTGCCGGAAAACACCGACAACCGCTGCAACAGCCGCTGCTCGGACGGTGTGAGCAGCGCGAAGCTCCAGTCGATCGCGCCGCGCAACGTGCGCTGGCGTGCCATCGCCGTGCGGCTGCCGCCGCTCAAGAGCGTGAACGCATCGGAAAGCCGTTCGGCGATCTGCGCGGGCGAGAGCATCCGCACGCGCGCGGCGGCCAGTTCGATGGCCAGGGGAATGCCGTCGAGTCGCTGACAGATGTCACGCACGGCCCCGATGTTTCGCGGCGTGAGCATGAACGCCGGGTGCGCCGACTGCGCGCGCTCGAGGAACAGTTGAACCGCCTCGTCCTGCTGCATGGGCGGCACCAGCCACGCGGTCTCACCGGGCACGCCAAGTGCCTCGCGCGATGTCGCCAGGATGGACAGGCGCGGACAGTGCAGCAGCAGCGACTCAGCGATACCGGCGCAGGCGTCCACCAGGTGTTCGCAGTTGTCCAGCACGAGCAGCACGGCGCGATCCGTCAACGCCTCGACGATGCTTTCGATCGCCTGCAGGTCGCCGCGCTGCTGCCCGCCAACCACGCTGCCGATGGCGGGAATGATGCGCTGTTCATCGTGGATGGCGGCGAGATCGACCCACAACACCTGCTCGACCGTCGGCGGCATGCGTACCGTCACTTCGCCGGCCAGCCGCGTTTTCCCGCTGCCACCGGCACCAGTGAGCGTGAGCAGGCGCGTCGCTGGTGCGAGCCGCGCCAGCTCGGTCAGCTCGCGATCGCGTCCAACGAAACGGGTGAGCGACAGCGGCGCTGCGGAATGCGGGGTGGCCATCAGCCGGCTTACGGTTTCGATTGCAACTGTTGAACGGTGAGGATGGCCACCGCCCGTGGATCGCCGGCGTCGGCCCGCACGATGCAACTCGGCACCCGGCTGTCTCCGATCGCGCCGAGTGCTCGCGCCACGGCATCGTAGTCGGCTGGCTGGCTGACGACAACGAGCGCCGTGAGCCAGTCCGGTTCGAGCACGCCCGACTCCGCGCACAGCACGCCGAAATGTGCATCGGCGGCCACGCGAACGGCGCCGAATCCCAGTCCATCGAGAAAGGACCGGAACCATGCACCGAACCCCGCACCGTCCGGGGCACGCTCGGGCAGGATCGCCCGATGCGCGCGGGCCACTTCGCCGAGCACCAGTCCCCAGAGCGGGTCGGCGTGTTCGGCGCGACGCAGCAGGATCACTGGCGGGCCCTTTCCGGTTCGGAGATACGCCGTCACGGAGTCACCGGCGCGCACCATGGCCTGGAAGGAGCCGGAGCGCTGGGGCAGGTCGGAGTAGTGGTTGGTGGTCACGGCAGGAATCTGAAGAGGCCTGCTTACGAACCGCTTACGAAAGCGGCGCCCACGGACCGGAGCCCGTGGGCGCCACACGCATCAGAGAGGCTTCTGCCCGACCACGATCGTCGGATTCGCGTTCACGGCGGCCGTGGTCGATGTCGTGCCGTTGCCCAACTGTCCCCACTCGTTCCGCCCCCAGCAGTACGTCGTGAGCCGGTCCTTGGCCACGGCGCACGTGAAGCTGCCCGAGCCCGTGCCGATACCGGCGACCGCCACCTCGAACATCTTGAGTCCGGCGGCACTGCGGATCGGCGACCTGGCATTGGTACCCGCCGCACCAAGCTGCCCGTTCCCGTTCGTGCCCCAGCAGTAGACGTCGTCTTGCACGGTCACGGCGCAACTGTGTCCAAAGCCCGTCGCGAGCTGGCGGAACGTGTAGCCACCGTCCACCAGTCGTGGCGATGACGCATCCGCCGTGGTGCCATCGCCCAGCTTGCTGCCGTTGCTGCCCCAGCAGTACGCCTGGCCAGCGGTCGTCAGGCCGCACGCAAACTGGTATCCCAGCGAAAGCGACGCGAACGACAGGTTGCCGGCCACCGGTGCGGGTGTGTTGCGGTAGGTGTTGCCGTACGACGCCTGCGTGCCTTCGCCCGTCTGACCGAGCCCGTTTGCGCCCCAGCAGTAGGCCGCGTTGTTCATCGTGATGCCGCAACTGAACGCAGGTCCAGCCTGGATGGCCTTGAGTGCGAGTCCGTTTGGCGCGGTCACGGGCGCTGCCGGCGACGTGGTGCTGCCGATGCCGAACTGTCCCCAATCGTTGTGACCCCAGCAGTACGTCAGGTTCGCCGCCGTGACACCGCAGGCGTGGTCGGCACCTGCCGACAGTTGTGCGAATTCGATATTGCCTGCCACCGCCACCGGTGTGGCCGAATAGCCCGCGTTCGTGCCACCGCCCAGCGCGCCCCATCCATTGTTG
>CAZPON010000089.1:0-786 GCA_964588045.1 uncultured Gemmatimonas sp. | reverse complement strand
ATTGTTGCCCCAGCAGTATGCCCGGTGGTCTGTGCGCAGGCCGCAGGTGAAGCGGGCGAACGTGACCAGTTGTGTGAAGCGATGGCCGCCCGGCACGCGCACCGGCTCCGCCTTGTAAACACCGTCGCCCACCTGCGCGTCGCCAAGACGCGCATCGGTGCCGTTCAGGCCCCAGCACCAGGCAATGCCTCCGCTGGCGATGTTGCAGGCGTGCTGCGTGCCCAGCGCGAGGGAGCGGTACTTGATGACCACCACCCGCGTCACGCTGTGCGACGTGCCACCGGCCTGCGCCGTGATCGTAACCGTACCGCGATCGACGCCGGTGACAATGCCGTCTGCCGCACCAACAGTGGCCACGGCCGGGTTCGAGGAGGTCCAGGCGATCGCGGCGCCATCGATGCGCTGACCGTTCACGTCACGCACGACGGCCGCGAGCGGCCGCACATCGTAGGCCTCGAGCGTGTCGAGGGTTCCGACAATCTCGATGGACGCGATGGCGGCGATCACGTTGATCGTTGCTTCGGCCGACTTGCCTTCGCTGCTCGCCGTGATGCGCGCAACGCCCGGCGCGACGCCGGTCACCACGCCAAGATCGTTGACGCTGGCGACTTGCGGTGCGCTCGATGCATACGTGATGGTGCGACCGGACAGCGTGTTGCCCTGCGCATCACGCGCGGCCACGATGAGGGCGATCGCGCCGCCGATATCGACCGTTCCTGTGGCGGGTGTGATCGACACGGATGCCACGGCGGCCGGTCCCGGCGGATTGGGGGTGGGAGGTTTGGG
>CAZPON010000088.1:10217-11011 GCA_964588045.1 uncultured Gemmatimonas sp. | reverse complement strand
CGAGTGTTCCGGGCATGGCATGGTGCACGACGAGTCGCACGTCGGGCTTGTCGATGCCCATGCCAAACGCGCTCGTGGCCACGATGACGTGCGCCCGCTCCTGCATGAAGGCATCCTGCGCGCGCTGCCTCGTTGCGTCGTCGAGTCCGCCGTGATAGGCGACCGCGTTGATTCGCGCACGCACCAGCATCGAGGTCACGCGTTCCACCGCCTTGCGCGTGGGGGTGTACACGATGCCGGGCCCCGATGCGTCGCGCAGCCACTGCACCGCGGACGTGTCCTTGTCCTGCTGCGTGCGCGTGGGCACGACGTGATACGTGAGGTTGGTGCGGTCGAAGCCGCCCACCACGACGGTGGGATTGCGAAGGGCCAGTTGACGCATGATGTCGGTGCGCACATCCGGAGTTGCGGTCGCCGTCAGGGCAACCGTTTGCGGGAACCCGAGACGTTCGCGAATGCGGCCGATACGCCGATAACTCGGCCGGAAGTCGTGTCCCCACTCGCTGATGCAGTGGGCCTCGTCGATGGCCAGCAGCGACACGCCAATGTCCACGAGCTTCGGCAACGTGCGGCCGGCCTCCATGCGCTCGGGCGCCAGGTACAGCAGCCTGAGCGAGCCGTCGCGCGCCTGCGCCATGCGGTTGGCCACCTCCGAGGCGCTCAGGGTGCTGTTGATGAACGCCGCCGCGATACCGCGACGATGGAGGGCTTCCACCTGGTCCTTCATCAGCGAGATGAGCGGCGACACCACGATGGTGAGCCCCTCGCGCATCAGCGCCGGCACCTGATAGCAC
>CAZPON010000088.1:9410-10207 GCA_964588045.1 uncultured Gemmatimonas sp. | reverse complement strand
CGCCGCCCGTGGGCAGCACGATCAGCGCATCGCGTCCGGACAGCGCGGCCTCCACCGCGCGAATCTGTGGCGGACGGAAGTCAGGGTAGCCGAACAGCGCGCGCAGCGTGGCGCGCGCGCCGTCGAGCGTGCCGAACGAAGAGGTGGATGCGGTCGCGGACACTGCCATGACGCATCGTAGCCGACGCGCCTGCGCACGGGGACATCATGATCCCGCATCGCGCATCATAACCATGCCGATGCACGCACAACGCCTATCCACCGCTTCCGGAATCCCGTAAGCTCAGCGCATGGCCGACGCGCGCGAACGACCCGGATTGTCCTCTGCTGACGCCCTGCGCATCGGCAGCGAGGCGGGCAGCAATACCCTGCCGCGTCCCGACCAACGACGGGCCCTGCAAATCCTGGTGAGCCAGGTGGCCACGCCACTGGTGCTGGTCCTCGTTGCGGCGGCCATCGTCGCCCGCATGCTCGGCGAGTCGATCGAATCCGTGGTGATCCTCGCGATCATCACGCTGAACGCGATCCTGGGGTTCTTCCAGGAGTTCCGCGCCGAGCGCGCGTTGCGGGCACTGCAGGCGTACGTGAGCCGGACCACGCGCTTGTGGCGCGACGGCACACTGCAGGACCTTCCGGCGAGTCAGCTGGTGCCCGGCGACGTGGTGGAACTGGAGATCGGGGACCTCGTGCCGGCCGATCTCGTAGTGGTGCACGCCGACCAGTGCACCTTCGACGAATCGTCGCTGACCGGGGAGAGCCTTCCGGTCACGCACCGCCGCGGTTCGATGGTGCTGTCC
>CAZPON010000088.1:1544-9400 GCA_964588045.1 uncultured Gemmatimonas sp. | reverse complement strand
GAATCGTCGCTGACCGGCGAGTCGGTGCCGGTGCTGCACCAGGTCGGAGAGGCCGCGTTCATGGGAACCATCCTGGTGGGCGGCGAGGCGACGGGGCGTGTCACCGCGATCGGGGCGAGTACACAGCTTCCCCGGCACCACCGCTGGACAGAAGTCGCTGTATCTCGGGCTCATCCTCCAGTAGTCCGGGAGGGCCGTCACCTACTCACACTCACCGCTAAGGTGGCGACAACACGGGTTCACCGCGCATGTGAGATAGCCAGCGATAGAGCTTGAGAGTGGTTCTTCGCAGTGTTCTATTTCCAGGTACCCGCTGCAATCGGAGGCACAGTGACTCATCATCATTCTTTGCCGACGGCGTTGCTCATCGCCGTCTTCGCGAATGTCGGGGAAGCCCAGTCCCCCCCGACGACCTACGCCGCCCGCACGCTTTCGCTCGGTGTCATGGCGCTTGGCGATTACGAAGGAGATGGCGCGGCGGTCGCCGCTGAGTGGCCCGTGGTGCGTTTTTCGCCGCGCGTGAGCTTGGGCGTGGGAGGGATGATCGGCCTGCAACACAACGCGGAGCCCTATAACCAACAAACCCTCACCATGTATACCCTGCCCGTGATGGGCGTCGGCAACCTGCAGTATCAGCATTCGCCCGATTCCCGCCTTGCCCTCTATGGTGGACTGACCGCCGGCTTCACCCAGGTCTGGGTCAGCAACTACACGCCAGGGTTGGGGCTCGACGAACGTGGCACACACGCGAGTATCGGCGCGCAGATCGGTGCGCGGTATCGACTCGCCAGGCGCATGGGCCTCATGGCGCAGGTTGGCGTGGGAGATGTGCCGGGCGTATTCGCGGGCGCGATGTGGCGGTGGTGAACTGGTAGCCGCGACACGGTCGGTGGCATCCTCTTCGGTGCCGGGATTCTCCCGGGGGTGATAGGCTTGCCCGAGAAGGTGCTACCGTCTGCCGTTATTTCCACACTTATTGACTATACCTCAAGACGAAAAGGCCCCTACCGAAGTGAATCAGTAGGGGCCTTTCTGTGCCTGGCTCCCGGGTTTAGCGGACACCGACTTCGACATACTGGCCTGTGTACATTCCAGGGTTCGATTTCTTAACGAAGCCAGTCACCCATACGCTCACATACACGCCGGCTTGAAGATCAGCCGTTGACCCTCTGCGCGTGTTCCCCGAAGCGTCGCGCACTGCGATGGTGGTGAAGTCGCCAACCCCGACGATAGCCAGTGAGTCGTCCATCCTCCCGGTAAACTTTCCAATAAGCAAGCTGATGGATGGCTCCCTCTCGACCCTCACAATTGGTCCGATAACGTCAGGAGCACCGTCCGGTTGCGAAGGTAGCGAGCCTGAATCTGAGCAGGCCGTACTCACCGCAATAACAAGCAGCGCGCCGAAAGTTGTAAGTCGCATACTGTGTTCCTCGCCAGGATAGAGAGATGGCGTGTTCGCTTTCGATGTGACCCCAGTTGCTGGTCCGATGTTTCGTCAGGCGTGTTCTTGCCATGGCGATCCCCTTCTGATCCACTGAACAGGACGGATCCTCCACATACCGCGACGCGCGCGGTGAACGCTACACGGCCCTGGCGAAGTGCCCGCGGGTATACGCGCCGTCGAAGAACGGCCGCGTGATGCCGAGCGCCGGCTCCTGGCCGTCGGCCAGCGCATCGAGCGCCGAGCGAAAGCCGTGCACGATCCCCTCCACCGGGTCGCCAGCAACGTTGAAAATCAACTGGTAACCGCGAATGCCGTGCGACCAGAGCGCCGGCAGGAATTCGGAGGCGTCGATGGGCCGCGAATGCAGCAGCCGGTTGCGACAATCCGAATCGGTGGCCACCGCAAACGTGTAGCCGGTGGGGTCGGTGAGCGCGACATCGGGATGCAACTTGACGCACAGGTCACGGCACGTGGTGGGCTCGCGATCGAACGCCGCCGACAACACGCAGTGCTCGATGGTCATGCCTTCCGGCCGGCCGTACACCACCACATCGAACCCCGCACCGTGCCACGGCGCCACCACCTGTCCGAGTTCCTCGGTGGTGAGCTCGATCGATGTCACCAGCCGGCGCGCACCCAGCCCGAAGTACAGTGCAGCGGTGTGCTGGTTGAAGACATTCGTTGCGTAGTCGCCGATCACATCGCGACCAGCAGCACCGGCTGCGTCGATGAGACCCAGGTGCCCGGACAGCAACGGCACATCGAGCGCGAGCCACTTGTCGAGACGCCGCCGGTCTTCGGGGCGCACGATGGTGGGCGTGCGCAGGCGGAAGCCAATGCCCTGCGCCGCCAGCTCCGCACGCAGCGCCGCCACACGCGCCAGTGGCGGTGACGGATGACGCAGGAACGGATCGAGCACGATCTCGGTGGCACCACCGGCCGCCGCGCGCCGCGCGTCCTCCAGGTCGAAGACAATGGCGCGCACCGCAACGTCCTCCGTGAACGGCGCCGAACCAGGGTTCGCCTCGGGCACCGTCAGCGCAACGGCTTCGTTGATACGCGCCTCGCGGATGGCCGCTTCACTCATGCGCGTCCAGCCGAGTTGTTCGGCGAGCTGCCCGGTGGCGTCTTGGCGCAGCCGATTGAGTTCGCTGACCGGCAGGAACAGTCCGTCGCCAAGTCCCGATACGTCCAGGTGCCCGAGCCTGAACGGGGTCTCGCCCAGTCGGCCAAGCTGCTCGCGCAATTGTGACACGTCGAGCGCGCGCTTGCTGGCTGGTGCGAGTGGTACGTCGCCGCGCACCGTGACTTCGATGTCACCGGCTTGCCACGCGGCCTTGAGCGGGCCGCCGGCGTGCCCGAACACACGCACATCGACACGCGTGACGCCCACGCGTTCGGGAACCGCCACGCCGGCAAACGACGCCTGCGCCGTACGCAGCAGCGTCACATCGCTGGTGCGCACCACACGCCACCCATCGGGCACGCGTTGCCGTGCCGGCGACATCCGCAGCGCAATCACCTGGCGGTGCACCCCGTCGCGAACCCATTCGGTACGCACCTTCTCGACCGACCCGCCGATGGTCGCGGCGCTGCCTGCCTCGGGTGGCTCGAAGCCAAGCCCGTCGCCAACGGCCAGCGCACGGCGAACCTCCACGACGAGGTCTGCACCGTCACGACCTACCACCGTGCCCAGCGGAAGCCCGCGGTTGTCGGGCTGCGTGCGCGTGATGTACTCGCGACCCGCACGGCCGCCATACATGCCACCGGTGTTGCCGCGACTGAAGATCTGCACCAGCGGCTCGATTTCGTCCGGAGACGGCGCGCGGCCCGTTTCGCCGCGTGCAATCGCATCGAGCCATCCGCGATACGCCTTGGTCACCGTGGCCGCGTACTCGGGCTTCTTCTTGCGCCCCTCGACCTTGAGACACCCGATGCCGAGTTTCGCGATGGCCTCGAGATGATCGTGCGCCGCCAGGTCCTTGGCCGAGATAAGGTAGCCTTCATCGAGCGTCTGGCCGGAGCGCGTGTCGGTGAGCGTGTAGTCCTTGCGGCACGATTGGGCGCATGAACCGCGATTGGCCGAGCGCTCGGAGATCATGCCCGACATGAAGCACTGGCCGGAGTACGCGATGCACAGCGCGCCGTGCACGAACGACTCGAGTCCCAGTTCCGGCACGGCACTGCGGATTTGCCGGATATCCTCGAGTGTGTTCTCGCGCGCCAGCACGACGCGCTCGACACCCAGTCGCTGCATCACGCGGGCGCCACCGCCATCGTGAACGGTCATTTGCGTGCTGCCGTGAATCTCGAGCGCCGGATACACCTGCTGGATGAGCTTCACGACGCCGAGGTCCTGTACGATCGCCGCATCGATGCCGCGATCGACGCACTCGCCGAGGTACATCAGCGCGTCGGCCAGTTCATGCGGCTTGATGAGCACGTTGAACGTGAGGTAGATGCGCGCCCCCCGCGCATGCGCGATGGCGCAGGCCTGGGCCAGCTCGTCGAGCGTGAGCTGCGCGCCCTCGTCGCGGGCGTTGTACATCGACGCCCCGAGATACACGGCATTGGCGCCGTTCGCAACGGCGGCGCGAACGGCGTCGAGGGTGCCGGCGGGGGCGAGGAGCTCGGGGATCGGGAGCGCGGACATCCCCAAATCTAACCGGTTCCGTCTACTTCCTCGGAACAAACCGCAGCAGCAGCGCCACGCCGACGCAGGCCATCGCCACCCACCGCAGCCACGCCGTGCCCGTGTTCAGCGCGACCGTGAAGGCCACGATCCCGGCAATAAGCAGCCCCAGTCGGATGCGGACGATCATGTGCCCGGCAACTCCGCCTGGCGTGCCTCGTCATCGGGCACGTCCAGCACCATGCGCAGCAGCGCGGTGGAATACACCTTGCCCTGCGCATCGGTCTTGAGCGACAGCGTCCCACCCCCGTCGAGCGCGCCATGCAGCAGGAAGTTCAGCGCGTTGAGATTGGGCAGTTCGAAACGGTCCACGCCGCCATCGATCTGGCCGGCGAAGTGCTGGGCCACGCGCGCCTGCGTCACATGACGCACGAGCACCGGATACCACGCCGGCCGCAGGGCAATGAGTCCCACATTGGCGGTGTCACCCTTGTCACCGCTGCGCGCGTGCGCGATGTCGAGCAGACGGACATGCATGGCGGCTACTCCAGGATGCGGACAGCGGTGGTCACGGCGCGCTTGTCGAGCAGCGCGGGCCAATAGGCAACGATCTCTTCGACCTTGGGGCGTCCACCGGCAAAGCCGGTGACACTCGGCGGGCCGTTCAGCACGAGCGGCACGATCTCGCGCGTGAAGCGCTCCACCGCCGCCTTGTCTTCACCGCGCACACCGATGCGAAACTGCACTTCCGGCGCGTCACGACCATCGCCCGCGAGCGCACCATGAGTCGCGTTGGCGCCGACGAACTCGGTGAGCACCTGGTCGAAGCGCAGTCCCAGGCGATCGAGACGTTCGCGCAGCACCCGATCGGCCATCCCGGCCTTCTCCATGGCGTCGGGCCACGCATACACCAGCGAACCCACGGCCTTGAATCCCGCACGATAGGCAATCGACACCTTGAGAAACGGCGTCGGCGGCCCGCCGGTGATGCCGTGCACGCGCACGCGGTTCTCGCCGTCGTCGGCCACGCGAATGCTGGTGAAGTCGGCGACGACATCGGGCGTGATGTAGGCGTGCGGATCGCCCATTTCGTACACCAGTTGCTCCGTCACCGTTTGCACCGACACGCGGCCACCGGTGCCCGGATGCTTGGTGATCGTGAACGACCCGTCGGCGCGCGCGTCGGCAATCGGATAGCCGACGTTGGCGAGGTCGGGAATGGTGCGCCAGTCGTGCAGGCAGTTGCCGCCGGAACTCTGCGCCCCGCACTCCAGGATGTGGCCGGCAATGATGCCCGCGGCCAGCCGGTTCCAGTCGTCGGCCGCCCAGCCGAATTCGTGACGCAACGGCGCCATGGTGAGCGCCGTGTCGGTGCTGCGGCCGGTCACCACGACGTTGGCGCCCTGCTGCAGCGCCTCGACAATCGGCGTCGACCCGATGTACGCGTTGGCGGCCAGCACGCGATCGCGCACGGTGCTGAGCGGCTCGCCGGTGTCCATGTTGTTCAGCGGGTGGCCGTCGGCCAGCAGTGCATCGAGCCGGTCGAGGATGTCGTCGCCGGTGACGATGCCAATGCGCACCTTGCCGCGATGGCCGTGATTCGTGGCCGCTGCGAGCACGGCATCGGCACAGGCCACCGGATTCACACCGCCGGCGTTGGCAATGACCTTCACGCCGCGGTGCGCCACGGCGTCGAACACACTCTCCATCGCGCCGATGAAATCACGCGCGTACCCCATGCGCGGATCCCGCTCCTTCTGCTTCTGCAGGATCGACATCGTGACTTCGGCGAGATAGTCGAGCATGAGGTAGTCGACGGGCCCGCCTTCCACCTGACGGCGCGGCGCTTCCAGCCAGTCGCCCCAGAAGCCCTGCCCGCTCGCCACGCGCACGACGCGATTGTCCGTCTCGTTGTTCCCGTATTGCATTGGCATGATATCAGGTGGATGCGGTGGGCATGGGCGGCAGCACGAACGCGCCAAGATGCGGGCCCGGATTCCGGCTGGCGGCGCGCAGGGCCAGGGCCAGCATGGTGCGCGTCTCCTCGGGATAGAGAATCGCATCGGCGAATCCGCGCGCAGCCGCATAGCGCGCGTCGAGCTGATGTTCGTAGTCGGCGCGCATGGCATCCACCGCCTGCGTCACCTCGGCAGACGGCACGCCCCCGCCCTTGCGGGCGGCATCGAGCGCCGGGCCATGCACCGCCTGGATGGCCGCTTCACCTTCCATCACCGCCATGCGACCGGTTGGCCATGTGAAGATGAAGTCAGGATCGAAGCCCTGGCCGGCCATCGCGTAGTAGCCCGCACCGCTGGCGTGGTTGACGGTGAGCACGAGCTTGGGCACACGCGCGCAGGCCATCGCTTCCACGAACCGCGCACCGGCGCGAATGATGCCTTCGTGCTCGGCGTCAGGACCCACCATGAACCCCGACACGTCCTGCACGAACAGCAGCGGAATGCCCTGCCGGTCGCAACGATCGATGAAGAACGCCACCTTCTCGGCGCTTTCGGCGTAGATGATGCCGCCAAAGCGCGGGCGTTCACCGGCACGCCCCTTGATCAACCCGCGCTGGTTGGCAATGACGCCAACCGTCATGCCCTCGATGCGCGCGTCCCCGCAGATCATCTCTTTGGCGAGGTTCGGCTGGAACTCGTCGATGGCGCCGTCGTCGAGCAGGGCGCGCAGCACCACGTGCATGTCGTACGACATGCGATGGTCCGCCGGCAGCAGGTCGTACAACGCTTGCGGTGGTTCCGCCGGCGGGCGCGACGACGGCGCGTCCTGCGCACGCGGCTGCGGCAAGCGCGCCACGAGTTCGCGCAACTTGGCCAGACAGGCGTCGTCGTCGTCGAGTGCGTAGTGCGCGACGCCGGACACTTCGGTGTGCGTGATCGCGCCGCCGAGTGTTTCGCCATCGATCACTTGTCCGGTCGCGCCCTTCACCAGGTTGGGCCCGCCAAGTCCCATGAACGACGAGCCCTTCACCATGAGGATCACGTCACTGAGCGCCGGTAGATATGCCCCGCCGGCCACACACTGCCCCATCACCGCCGCGAACTGCGGAATGCGCAGGTAGCGGCGCATGATGGAGTTGTAGTAGAAGATGCGCGCCGCGCCGTACTGCCCCGGAAACACGCCACCCTGATACGGCAGGTTCACACCGGCCGAGTCGACGAGATAGACAATCGGGATACGGCAACGCATCGCCACTTCCTGCGCACGCAGGATCTTGGTGATCGTCTCCGGCCACCACGACCCCGCCTTCACTGTTGCGTCGTTGGCCACAACGACGACTTCACGCCCTTCCACCACGGCGACGCCGGTAATTACGCCGGCGGCCGGTGCCTGTCCGTCGTACTGGTCGTACGCGACGAGCAGCCCGATCTCGAGAAACGGGGTGCCCGGATCACGCAGCCGTTCAACGCGTTCACGCGCGGTGAGCTTGCCCTGTGCATGCTGCCTGGCAATACGCTCCGCACCGCCCCCTTCGCGCAGCCGGGCCTCGAGCGCGCGTACTGCATCGGCGACCTGCGCGAGCCGTCCGCTCACGCGTCCTGCTGCGCAGCATCGTGCTGCTCCCGGGCGGTGAACCACTCCCGGATGTAGTCCACGAGATCCTGCGTGCTGGTACCCGGCCCAAAGAGGCGCGCGATGCCGCGCGACTGCAGCGACTCCATGTCCTCTTTCGGAATGATGCCGCCGCCGGTGAGCAGAATGTCCTCGCGCCCGGCCTCGACCAGCAGGTCGTGCACGCGCGGAAACAGCGTCATGTGCGCG
>CAZPON010000088.1:0-1534 GCA_964588045.1 uncultured Gemmatimonas sp. | reverse complement strand
TGTGCGCGCCGCTCAGGATGGACAGGCCGACCACATCCACGTCCTCCTGCACGGCGGCGGTGGCGATCATCTCGGGCGTCTGGTGCAGGCCGGTGTAGATCACTTCCATGCCCGCATCACGCAACGCGGCGGCGACTACCTTCGCGCCGCGATCGTGACCATCGAGGCCGGGTTTGGCGACGAGCACGCGGATTGGTCGAGTCATTGGAGTCAGCTCAGGGTAAGATCGAAAGGTACCAAGGTGTCACGGCTCGCGGCGGGCCACGAGCAGCATTTCACCGGCTCGCCGAGTGAGGGGACGATCGGACCAGGCGTCGAACGCCTGCTCCACGATCAGGCCGGCGTCACGCATGCGCGAGGCCAGCTCGGATGCCGTGTAGAGGCGAATGCGATGCGTCCGCTCGCCGTCGCCGCCGGGACCGCGCCAGGTGGACGTAATCTCGAGGAAGCCACTGAGGGGATCGAAGGTGCGCTCCTGGCCGAAGACGGTGCCATCGGCCGTGCTCCACCAGTCGCGATGCAGGAACCTGGCCATGACGCCATCCCGGCTCCCGCCATGCCAGATCAGCACGCCGCCGGGCTTGAGCACGCGGGCAAACTCACCCAGCACACGCAGGTCATCGCGCGGATCGTCGAAGAACCCGAACGAAGTGAACAGGTTCACCACGGCGTCGTAGCGGCCCGTCCAGCGCGACGGCAGCGTGCGCATGTCGCCTTGCGTGTAGCGCAGCGACGCCGACGTGCCGCGCTTGCGTGCGGCGGCGAGCAACGTGCGCGAATAGTCCAGGCCGTCGACCTTGAATCCCGCCTCAGCCAGCAGGTGCGCATGACGCCCCTGTCCGCAGGGACAGTCGAGCACGCGCGCGCCCGATGGCAACTCCAGCAGGTCGAGAAGCCGCGCCACTTCCCGCCGGTCCTGCACGAGGTCGAACAGCGGCTCGTATTCGTGCAGATACCGGGCGTCGAAATGCGTCTGCCACCACGGCACCGACGTCGGGCCCGATTTCGGACCCGACGTCGGCCCCGGCTTTGCGCGTGCGCTCAGAAGAACACCGGCTCGCGATACGCGCCGAACACATCCTCGAGGGCGGCGCGAATCTCGTAGAGCGTGCAATAGGCGCGCGCGCAGTCGAGGATGAACGGCACGACGTTGGTCTGCCCGCGCGCGGCGGTGCGCAGCGCCTCGAGGCGCGCCGCCACCAACGCGTTGTCGCGTGTGGCGCGCAGGGTGGCGAGGCGCTCGCGCTGCTCGCGGTCGGCTTCCTCGCCAATGCGCAGGATCGGGATGCCGAGCTCCGGCTCGTCGGTGACGAACTCATTGACACCCACGACGAGCTTGCGGTGCTGCTCGATTTCCCATTGCTGCCGTGCCGCACTTTCCGCGATCCGCTTCTGGAACCAGCCGTCCTCGAGCCCCTTCACCACACCGCCGATCTGCTCGATCTGCCCGAACAACGCTTCGGCTTCACGTTCGAGCTGGTCGGTGAGCGCCTCCACGTAGTATGACCCGCCCAGCGGATCGATGACATTCGGC
>CAZPON010000087.1:8913-11061 GCA_964588045.1 uncultured Gemmatimonas sp. | reverse complement strand
TGGCCCGGTGCCTCCGGCAATCTCGCGCGCGGCCAGCGACGCCTCCACGCCAAGCGCGTCGCGCGCATCCGCACCGAACAAGGCGTGCGCGGCCGTGAAGCGCTCCACCGGCAATGCACTAAGCTCGATGCCGGCTTCCTCGGCCTCGCGCACCAGTGTGCCGACGGCGCCGTGCGCCTCGCGGAACGTGGCGCCCTTCTTCACGAGATAGTCGGCCAGGTCGGTGGCCATCATGGCGCTGGAGACGGCCGCGCGCATGCGTACACGGTCGAAACGCAGTTCGGCGATGGCGCCGGCCATGGCCGGCAGCACGAGCAACAGCAGGTCCACGGCGTTGAACATCGCCCGCTTGTCATCCTGCAGGTCCTTGCTGTAACCGCTGGGGAGCCCCTTGATGGTGCCCAGGATGGAGACGAGGTCGCCCAGTGCGCGTGCACCGGCGCCGCGGGCCAGCTCGAAGACGTCCGGATTGCGCTTCTGGGGCATCATGCTGGAGCCGGTCGAGAACCCATCACCGAATCGCACGAAGCCGAACTCGCTCGTGCCGTAGATGATGAGGTCCTCGGCGATCCGCGAGCAATGAACAGCCGCCATCGTGCAGACGAACACCGTCTCGGCCACGAAGTCGCGATCGCCGGTGGCATCAATGCTGTTGGGCGAGATGGTGGCGAAGTCGAGCGAATCCCTGAGCAGTTCACGCGACACCGGGAACGCACTGCCGGCGATGGCGCCCGAACCCAGGGGCAGCACGGCGGCCCCTCGTGCCGCGTTGGCGAGGCGTGCCCGATCGCGATCGAGCGGCCAGAAGTGCGCGAGCAGCCAGTGTGCACCGCTCACCGGTTGTGCGCGCTGCAAGTGCGTGTAGGCTGGCAGCACGGCGTCGGTGAGTGATTCGGCCTGGGTGAGCAGCGACTGCTGCAGCTCGCGCACGGCGGCGTCGATGCGCTGGCAGGCCTCCAGGGTCCAGAGGCGCGTCGCCGTCGCGACCTGGTCGTTGCGCGAGCGACCGGTATGCAGCTTGGACGCCACCGTGCCGGCTTCCTCGTGCAACAGGCGGTCGATCATCGTGTGGATGTCTTCATCGGTGCCAATGGGCTGGGCCCCGTCGGCGATGCGGTCGGCGACGCGATCGAGCCCGCGCCGCAACGCCTCGCTTTCGTCCATGGTGAGCACACCGGCGTGGCCGAGTGCGAGCGCCCACGCCTTGGAGAGCCGCACATCGTGTGGCCAGAGACGGAAGTCCGTGCCGATGGAGCGATTGATCGCGTCGAGCAGCGGGGACGGTCCGCCGGCGAAGCGTCCGCCCCAGAGTTTGTGGGTGGCGGCCTGGGTCTTTCCGTCTGTGGTGTTCACGAAGTGCGCTCGCGGTCGATGGGTAGTGCGTGCAGGGGAAGCTAGCAGGGTACGCTATCCGCGCAGGTAGGCCATGAGTCGCTTGACGACCCGCTCGCGTCCGGGCACTGAGCGACAGATGATGAGCACCGTGTCGTCACCCGCGATGGTGCCCGCGATGTCGGGCCACTCGAGCTGATCGAGCGCCTCGGCCACCGGCTGCGCGCCCGACTTCATGGTGCGCGCCACGACGATCACCTGCACCCCCTCGACGCCGATCAGCAGTTGCGGCAGCATGGACTCCAACTGGCGCGCCTCGTCGTCGCCACCACTCTCGGAGAACGCGTAGCGCACGCCCCCGTGTTCATCGGGAATGCGCGCGAGCCGCAGCTCACGGAGGTCACGGGACAGTGTCGACTGTGTCACCTCCCAGCCGCGGCGCAGCAACTGCTTGCGCAGCTCCTCCTGGCTCGCCACGGCACGGGCCGTGACGATCTCGCGGATGACCTGGTGACGCGCGGACTTGTCGGACACGGCAACTCCGGGGAAGAGGATTGACAGGAACAGAATGCAAAATTATGCATTAATCGTGCATAAAGTCCAGTCCATCCGGGTGGGGGTTCTTGGCGCCAGCGGCTACTCGGGGCGCGAGCTGTGCGCCCTCATTGCCGGTCATCCCCACTTCACGCTCGCCTTCGCCACGGCGAACGCCCAGCGTGGTACCACGCTCCGCGTGCGCGCGGCGGGGCGCGTGCATGATATCCCACTGGTTGGCGCCGAAGACGTGAACCTCGGCGACGCCGACCTGGTGTTCGC
>CAZPON010000087.1:0-8903 GCA_964588045.1 uncultured Gemmatimonas sp. | reverse complement strand
GTTCGCAGCGCTGCCGCATGGGGCGTCTGCCGAATGGGTGGGCCGGGTGATCGCGGCTGGTGCGCGCGTGGTGGACCTGTCCAGCGACCTGCGTCCCGGACATGGCGGCACCGATCACGCGCTGCCCGCGGGCGTGCCGCACGACGCGCCGTACGGACTGCCCGAGCTCTTTCGTGAGTCGATCTGCCATGCGCGTGTCGTGGCCAACCCGGGCTGCTACGCCACAAGCGTCCTGGTGGCGCTGGCGCCGCTGGCGCGCGCGGGACTCATCGCGCCGGGTGCATCCATTACCATCGCGGCCGCGAGCGGGGTGAGTGGCGCCGGCGCGTCTCCCAAGCTGGAGCTGCTGTTCGCCGAAGTGACCGAGGATTTCCGCGCGTACGGTGTGGGCAACTCGCATCGCCACCTGTTCGAGATGCGGGCGACCATGCAGCAGCTTGGCGCCGACTGCGACCTGCTGTTCACGCCCCATCTGCTGCCGGTCGATCGCGGCATCCTGTCCACCATCACCGTGCCGTTGTCGCGCGAGCTGGATGATGCCATGGCACCGTACCGCGCCGCGTATGCCGACGAGCCATTCGTCGAACTGACCTCGACGCTGCCGTCCCTCACCGAGGTGCAGCACCGCAATGTGGTGCGGATTGGTGCGCGCATCCCGACGGGCATGCGCACGCCTACACTGCTCGTGTTCAGTGCGATCGACAACCTGGTGAAGGGCGCGGCCGGGCAGGCCATCCAGAATGCGAACCTGATGTTCGGTCTCGACGAGACGGCGGGGTTGCACGCATGATCGTCGTGAAGCTGGGCGGTCGTACGCAATCCGATCCGGCGCTGCCGGCGGCACTGGCGGCCCTCTGGACGGCGAGCGGCGGTCGGCTGGTGGTCGTGCATGGCGGTGGCGACCAGATCAGCGCGTTGCAGCGGCTGCGCGGCGAGGAGCCCCTGTTCGTGGGCGGACGTCGTGTCACCACCGACGGCGCGCTGGAGCTGGTGCGCATGGTGCTCTCGGGGCTGGCCAACAAGCAGGTGGTCTCGGCGTTGACGGCGTCTGGTGCACCGGCGGTCGGCATTTCCGGTGAGGACGGCGCCCTGTTGCGCGCGGTACCCATCGATGTCGCGACCTTCGGGCACTCGGGCACGCCCGCGCATGTCGACCGGCGCGTCGTGGATGCGCTGCTTTCGCAGGGATTCCTGCCCGTGATTTCTCCCGTGGCCACGCACGACGACCAGTCGATTGGCGGGGCGCTGAACGTGAATGGCGATGATGCGGCCGCGGCGATCGCGGCCGCGCTTGGCGCCGACGAGTTGTTCCTGCTGGCCGATGTCCCTGGCGTGCTGGACGATGCGCGCCAGTGCATTCCCGTGTTGTCGCTCGACGACGCGCGCGCGCTGGTCGCGTCGGGCGTCGCCGGAGGTGGCATGGCTGCCAAACTCGATGCGTGCGCGCAGGCGCTCGCGGGCGGTGTCGCCCGCGTCCGCATCGGTGACCTGGCGGCGTTGCGTGTGCCCGGGGCGGGCACCGCCATTGTTGCACCGCACGTTGCTGTCGTCCCTCACTGAATTCCGACCATGACGCCCACGACCATGACTCCGCCTGTCGCGCCGATCGCCTACACGCCGCCGGCCGCTCCGAATGCTGCCGCTGATGCTTCGAATGCTGCCGCTGATGCTTCGACGGCCATCCTGGGTACGTACAAGCGACAGGCGCCCCTGTTCGTGCGTGGCGAAGGCGTCTACATGTATGACGCCGACGGCACGCAGTACCTCGATTTCGTGGCCGGCATTGCCGTGACCGCACTCGGGCACGGCGACGCGGGTGTCATGCAGGCCATGCGCGAGGCGATGGAGACGGGACTGCTGCACACGTCGAATCTCTACCGCACGGCACCGGGCGAAGCACTGGCCGAGTGGCTGGTGGCACACTCGTTCGCGTCCCGCGTGTTCTTCTGCAATTCGGGCGCGGAGGCCAATGAAGGGGCGTTCAAGTTCGCGCGTCGCTGGGCGCGGGCGGACGGCGGACAGGCGAAGCACGAGATTATCGCGCTGCGCGGCTCGTTTCACGGTCGCATGCCCGGCACCCTCGCGGCGACCGATCGGCCCGCCTATCGCCTGCCGTTTCGTCCGCTCATGGGCGGCGTGTCGATCGTCGAACGCGACCTCGCCGAGTTGCGCACGGTCCTCAATCCGGAGACGGTCGCCGCGGTGATCGTCGAGCCCATCCAGGGCGAGGGCGGTGTGCGTATCGTGGATCCGGAGTTCCTGCGCGGGCTGCGGGCGCTCACGCGGGAGCGCAACGTGCTGCTCATCCTCGACGAGATCCAGTGCGGACTGGGTCGCACCGGCAGCTTCTTCGCCTACGAGGCGCTGGGGTTCGAACCGGACATGCTGACGCTGGCCAAGCCACTGGCCGGCGGTTTGCCGATGGGTGCCATTCTGGTCACCGATGACGTGGCGCGCACGATCCAGCCCGGCGATCACGGCACCACGTTCGGTGGCGGCCCGCTCCTCGCACACGTCGCACATCACGTGGTGCAGCGGCTCGCCGAGCCGGCGCTGCTGGCGCATGTGCGCGAGACCGGCGCCTGGTTCGGCGAACAGTTGCAGGGCATTGCCGATCGCACGGGACGTGTGCGCGCCATTCGGGGCACGGGACTCATGTGGGGCATGGACGTGCACGAGCCGGCTGCGGCGATCATTGCCCGGGCGTTCTCGCGCGGCCTGCTCATGGTGAGCGCCGGCGAGCACACACTGCGCTTCCTGCCGCCACTCGTGATCACACGCGAGGAGCTCTCCGCCGGCCTGGCTATCGTCGAGGCGTCGCTGATCGGATAGCGGCCGTTGTGATAGGCGACAGGTCGCCAAAAAAACTTTGCACTGTTGCGCGGACCGGAAATGCGCAATATTCCCGTCGCCTTCACGTGCCTCCGTGGACGGTGCAGGAACGAATTACGGTATCGTCGCGTGCTGTGGCCGCGAAGATCACCGCCCTGCGTGGCGTGCACACCGGTGTTTGGCACCTGTCCTGGCGCGTCGATCCGGCGACGTGCACGAGGCCGGACGGGTGCCGCCGGTGATGCGGCGAGGCCGCGCCGTGACTGCGCCGTGATGCTCGCAGATTATCTTTTCGGCATGCACACACGCGCCCTCCTCCGAATCGCGACGGCGATCGCTTTCACGTCGACGCCCGCGGCATCCATCGCGCAGCCCGCATCCGCGCCGCTTCCGCCAACGCTGGTCGTACAGATCACGGTCGACCAACTGCGCCCCGACTACCTCGACCGGTTCGCCTCGCAACTGACCGGCGGCCTCGCGCGGTTTCGGCGGGAGGGTGTGTTCTTCACCAACGCCACGCACGATCACGCGACGACCGAGACGGCGCCGGGACATGCGACGTTGTGGTCGGGACGGTTCCCGGCGCACACCGGCATCGTGATCAACGAGATCGGCGTGGCGGATCCGCAGATGCCGCTGCAATTCGGGCGCGGATCGGGCGCATCACCGTACCGCTTCCGCGGGTCGGCATTCTTCGACTGGGTGCGCGCGCGCGACCAGGCGAGCCGGGCGCTGTCGGTGTCGCGCAAGGATCGTGGGGCGATCCTGCCGGTGGGCCGGGCGCGACAGAGCGTGTTCTGGTATTCGCTCGACGGGCGCTTCACCACCAGCCGCTACTACGGCGACACGGTCCCAACGTGGGTGCAGGCGTTCAACACGACCGACTTCACGGCGAAGTACCTCGGTACCGACTGGAATCTGCTGCTCCCCGACTCGGCCTATCCCGAGCCGGACTCGGTGGTGTGGGAGCGTCAGGGGAGGGACTTCATGTTTCCGCATCGGCTTTCTGCCGACCGGCGGACCGGCACGGCGGCCTTCGCCGAATTTCCGTGGATGGACGAGGCCACCGTGGATTTTGCGCTGGCGGGCGTGAATGCCATGGAATTGGGGAAGGGGCCGACGCTCGACCTGCTGTCGGTGTCGTTGTCGACCACGGATGCGATTGGTCACGCGTACGGGCCGAACTCGCGCGAACTGCACGATCAGGTCCTGCGGGTCGATCGCGCGATAGGCCGGCTGATCGACTCGCTGTATCGCCTGCGCGATTCGACGCGCATCGTGTTCGCGCTGGGTGCGGACCACGGCGTCACCCCGAGACCGGAGGAGCACTTCCCGGGAACCGACCCCAAGCGTGGCCGTGTCGACTGGCGCGCCGTCCTCGATGTGACGCGCAAGGCGCTGGTGGCGCGCGGCGTCGCGACCGACGCGCTGGACCAGAAGTCGGGTATCGTCACGCTCGACAAGGACGAGCTGACGAGCAAGGGGGTGAACGCCGATTCGGTGGTCACTGCACTGCGCGCGGCACTGCTCGCGGTGCCCGGCATGCTGCGCGTCGACCGGCCGAGCACCCTGGCGGCCGCGGCGGCGCGTGGCGACGTCATTGCCCGTCGCTGGCTGCATTCGATCCCGGCCGACATGGATGCGGTGCTGACGGTCACGATGCAGCCGTACTACTACTCGGCCACGTCGCGCGATGCGACCCATGGCACGCCGCATGATCTCGACGCGCGTATCCCGATTCTCTTCATGGGCCCGATGTTCAAGGCCGGCCGGTACACCATGCCGGTGCGCTCGGTGGACATTGCGCCCACGCTCGGTGCCGCCACGGGCGTGAAGCCGATCGAGCCAATCGATGGACGCGTGCTGACCGAGGCCATGATCCGAACCTCGCCCAGGAAGTGAGTCGCGACGAGCCGGTCCCGGCTCCGCTTCGACGGGCGTTCGACGAAATCCGCTTCGGGCCTTCACGCACGCTCAACCTGCGCGCGCAACAGCCGACCGCGATGCAGGCGTCGATGCAAGCCGAGGCGTGGCTGCGCACCATGCAGGTGCAGGGCGCTGCCGAGGCGCTGGTAATCACCGGGCGCGGGAATCGCAGCATCGAGGGGTATTCGCCCGTGCGCGAGGCCATCGTGCGGCTGCTGCCTTCGCTGCGTCGGCGCAACGTGATCAGTGGCTTCGAGGAGCATACGCCGGGCTCGTTCATCGTGGCATTCGCACCGGTGCGCGCGCTCTTCGAAGCCCCATCACGGCGACGCGAACGGACACCGCGGACCGCCCCGGCCGTGCCGTCGGCGTTCGTTGCACTCGATGCAGAGACCCAGCGGCAGCTCCGCGACCTGGCGACGCTCGCCCTCGCCGTCCTCGGTCTGCAGTCGCCGACGCGCGCGCAGGTGGAAGATGAAATGCACCGGCAGTTCGCGGTGCTGACGGCGGCCGTGCCCGACGGCAAGGACCGTGAAGCGCTCCTGCAGCAGGCAATGCTGCGCGCGGCCGAGGAGTACGAAAGCGACTGACAGGCAGGACGCGGAGGCGTGGTCCCTTGCTTCGCTGCGTTCGCTGGGGCAGAGTCCGAGAGACCGTGATGCGGATCGTACCGCGCGTTTCATGCCTCGGACCCGGGATTTTTCCTCGTGCACTTCCCTGACTGTCGTACCCGGCTGCTGCTGGCCGCGCTCGCGCTGTCCCTTGTCGCCGTCCAGTCGAACGCGCAAGCCGCGCGCACCGGGACGCCAACCGGCTACTCCCCGACGTCGGCGGAGGCACAACGCCGTGCCGAGCAGGCGGCGGTAGCGGGGCCGCTTCCGGCCCGCGCGAAGGCGCATTCCGCTGTGCTGTCGAAGGAGCCGCATGTCGCGGGAACGCCAGCCCAGAAGCGCACGGCCGACTACGTCATTGCGCAAATGCAGGCGATGGGCCTCGAGACGGAGCTGCGGCAGTATGACGTGTGGCTGCCGCATGCGACGAGCGTGAAGATCACCAGGTTCGGTCGCGACACGGCGGTGTTGAACCTGGCAGAACCGGCGATCCCGGGAGATCCGGTGACTGCGATGAAACAGTACCTGACCGTCAACGGATCGAGTGCGGCGGGCGTGGCCGAAGGACAGTTGGTGTTTGCCAACTACGGGTTGATCGAGGACTACGCGGTGCTGGACTCGCTCGGCGTGTCAGTGAAGGGCAAGGTGGTGCTGGCGCGTTACGGGCGAAGCTTTCGCGGTATCAAGGCGCGGGAAGCGGAGAAGCGTGGTGCGTTGGCGCTGCTGATCTACACCGATCCGCTCGACGATGGCTTTGCGCGCGGCGACGTGTATCCCGAGGGGCCCATGCGTCCCATGGACGGCGTGCAGCGGGGCAGCGTGTACAATGGCGCCGGCGACCCGCTGACGCCGGGCTATGCCAGCAAGCCGGGTGCACCGCGACTGCGCGTGGACGAGACCGCGCTGCCGAAGATTCCGGTCGTGCCGATCAGTGGCGCCAACGCGCAGCGGCTGCTGGCGCAGGTGCGTGGCACGAACATCCCGGCCGGCTGGCAGGGGGGGCTCGCGCTGCGCTATCACGTGGGGCCGGGGCCGGCGCGGGTGAAGGTGGAAGTGACCACGGACGCTGCAACCAATGGCACGAAAGCGATCTACAACACGCTGGGATATCTGCGCGGGTCGGAGTTCCCGGATGAATACGTGTTCATCGGCGGGCATCGTGACGGTTGGGGCGCCGGCGCTGCCGACAACGTCAGTGGCACGGTGAGTGTGCTCGAGGCCGCACAGACACTGTCCGACCTGGCCCGGCGCGGCATGCGTCCACGGCGCACCATCGTGTTCGCCACGTGGGACGCCGAGGAGTGGGGGCTGGTGGGAAGCACCGAATATGTCGAGGACGATTCGCTGCGCCTGCAGCAGGGAGCCGTGGCCTATCTCAACCAGGATGTGGCCGCGCAAGGCTCGCAGTTCAGCGGCGGCGGCACGCCGTCGTTGCGCGCGGTGTTGCGTGACGTGGTGAAGGGTGTGCCCGACCCGAAGGGTCGCGGCAGTGTGTACGAGGCATGGCGCGCCGCCACAGGAACGCGCGCCGACACGTTGGAGCCGCCGATGGGCGATCCGGGCGGTGGCAGCGACTTCGCCGGATTCTACAACCATCTGGGCATCCCGATTGCCGACTGGGGCTTCGGCGGTCCCGCTGGCACCTATCACTCGGCGTACGACACGTATGCGTGGATGGAACGCTTCGGCGACCCGGGGTTTCTGTATCATGCGACGGCGGCTCGCGTGGGTGCCGTGATGGCGCTGCGCATCGCGAACGCGGACATCCTTCCGTACGACTACGTGGAGTTTGCGGCCACCATGCGACGCTACGTGCCACCGCTCACCCGCAGCTTCATGGCGAAAGGCTGGGACACGACGGCGGTTGCCTCACTCGCCAGCGCCATCGCGCGGCTCGAACGCTCTGCCACCGCCTTCGCCGTGGCGCGTGACCAAGCCCTGGCGAATGGTGCATCCCGGCCGGCGCAGGTGAAGACCAACACGACGCTGCTGCAAGTCGAGCGGGCGTTCGCGCGCCCCAGCGGCCTGAAGGGACGGCCGTGGTACCGTTCGCTGATCTATGTGGCCGACATCGACAACGGCTACGCCAACATGAACTTTCCCGGCGTGAACGAGGCCGTGCGGGCCGGCGATCACGCGCTGGCGTTGACCGAGCTGGCGGACCTGACGCAGCGATTCGGCGTCGCCGCCGGTCTCATGGACGACGCGGCAAGACAGGTGGCGACGCCATGATGGACGAGTCGACAGAAATCACGCCGGCGGAGCTGGCAGCCTCGGTGGCGCAGGGTGAATCGCTCGTGATTCTCGACGTGCGTGAGCCGTGGGAGTTCGACCTGGCCAGCCTTCCGGACAGCACGCTGGTACCGTTGTCCACGCTGCCGTCGGCCATCAATCGGCTCGAACGCGATGTCGATTATGTGGTGCTGTGCCACCACGGCATGCGCAGCGATATGGCGGCGAACTGGATGCGCGCGCAGGGCTATGCACGCGTGCGCAACCTGGTGGGCGGCATCGATGCATGGTCGCTCGACGTGGATTCGTCGGTTCCGCGGTACTGAACACGTGGCGGTCCCGTTGCTGTCGCAGTTGGCCGACATCCTGTTCTTCCGGCGCGGACGCCGGGCATGGTACGAAGCGGCCCATGCGCGGCGCCTGACGCTCGGCGCCGACGGCATCGTGATGGGCGCCGAGGCGATCCGGCTGGAACGGCCTGGTACGCGCGCGGTGCTGGTGATCCACGGTTTCAACGATACGCCCCAGTCGATGGCGTACCTGGCGTCGGCGCTGCACGCCGCCGGATGGAGTGTGCTGGCGCCGCGCCTGCCGGGACACGGCGTGGGTCTCAAGGTCATGGCGCGCGAATCGCGCGCAAAGCTGTGGAAGGACGCGGTCGCGGGGGCGTATGCGGAGCTGCGGTCGACGCACGCGACCGTGATGGTGTGCGGGCAGTCGATGGGCGCAGCGCTGGCGGTGCTGCTGGCCGATGAACATCCGGAGATTCCGGCGCTCGCGCTGTTGGCCCCGTTCCTGGGCATGCGCATGTCGATGCGACTGCGTATCACGGTGTCACGACTGCTGCGGTTTGCGTGGTCGTATCGGGAAAGCAGCGGCGGCGAGCGTTCCCTGCACGACCCGGTGGCGAAGGCCCAGGCGCTTGGTGCGCGCGTGATCACCGCGGATTCGATGGGCGAGTTGCGCACGGTGGCGCTGGCCGCCGGGCGGGTACTTCCGCGCATCGGGATTCCGACGCTGTATGTCCAGTCGCGCGAGGACAACCGCATCAGTGAGCGCGAGGCCGAACGGTATTTCGGGAAGATCGGCGCTGCGGAAAAGGTCCAGCGTTGGGTGTCCGGTTCCGGACACATCATCTCCGCCGATTACAGCAAGGACGACGTGGCGGCGCAGGTCATTGACTGGTTCGAGCGGCACACCGGCGCATCAGAGCGGGGCTCCGGGCTCTGAGCCCAGATCTCCCTGCGCCGCTGGTTGGCGCACCGGCTCCCGGCGGCTAGCTTTCATGGTTCGCGGGTAGCT
>CAZPON010000086.1:0-11089 GCA_964588045.1 uncultured Gemmatimonas sp. | reverse complement strand
CCGCATCCGCATGGACCACCGCACGCCGGTCAACCTGATGCTCGAAGTACACGGCCTCTCCACGTTGCCACAGCGGCAGCGGCGGCAGGTTCGGCCTGACACTCGGCCACGACGCATCGCACGCCACGCGCGCCAACGTCACCGCTACGATAGTCGGCGGCGCGCCCACCGCGATCGCATCGGTGAGGTAGCGGGCGTGGCCCGCCATCGATCGACGGTCCGCAGCACGCACCAACGTGGCATCCCACCCTTGCAGGCCCGTGAACGAGCGGAGCGTGACCGAGTCACCGCGCGCGAACCAATAGCTGCGCGATTCCCACATCTGCTTGTATACAAGAGAAATGAGCGGGAACGCCACGCGCCCGCTGTCCTGCAACACGAAGGTGCCGTACGCCTGGTCGCGCCCGATGGACTCGACGCCACCAACCGGACCCAACGGCCGGTCGGAGCGCCAGCAGCCCTCGATGCGCGATGTCCCTTGGGCGGACACCTCACCTGCAGCCACCAGCGCGCAACAGGCCAACGCGACGCGAAACGCATGCACGGGCTTCAGTTCGGTCACCCGAGTCCCCCGTTGTGGTAGTACCAGGAACGTACCCTCGGCTGGGTTCTTTTGTTGCTTTGCTTTATAAAGTACTTGACAGCCGGCGGACATGGCCTTATCGATTCAGTCATGGCCTCCCCGTTGCGCAAGCCCACCCCGGTGTCGACCGGTCGTCCCCATGCCGGCCTCGGGTCCGTCGATGGTGACGACGATTCGCCACTCGCGCTCGAGCGGCTGATTCACGAGCGCGTGCGGCTCGCCATTGTGAGCACGCTGGCCGTGCATCAGATGCTCACCTTCAACGAACTCAAGGCCCTCCTCGACATCACCGACGGCAACCTGTCGGTGCACGCGCGGAAGCTCGAGGATGCACGCTACATCGTCTGCAGGAAGGGATTCGATGGACGAATCCCGCGCACGGAATACCGGCTCACCGCCAGCGGACGCCATGCGCTGGAGCGCTACCTCTCGCACATGGAAGCGCTGATTCGTCGGGTGAGCGAAAGTGGATGACGTCGCCGGCGAACGACGCGGGTCGTGATGTCTGCCGTTCACAACGAGGCGCCTGCGGGCGCCATCCTTTCGGAGTTTGACTTTATGGTAACAAGTACTCTGCCCGTTCCCGGCCACCTCGCCATCATCATGGACGGCAACGGCCGATGGGCCGAGCGATCCGGAAAGCCGCGCACCTTCGGCCACCTCGCCGGCGCGCGCGCCATGCGCGAGGTGGTCGCGCACTGCGCCAGGTCGGGCATCGAACAGCTCACGCTCTACGCGTTCTCCAGTGACAACTGGAGCCGGCCGGTCACCGAGGTCAACGCGCTCCTCGAGCTCTTCACGTCGCACTTCCGCTCGCAGACCGATGCGCTGGCCGACGCCGGCATTCGTCTGTCGGTGATCGGGCGACGCAACCGGCTCCCCCTGCCCCTCCGCAGTGCCATCATCGACGCCGAGCACCGGACGGCGCGGGGACACGCCATGCACCTGCGGGTGGCCATCGACTACTCCAGTCGCGCGGCCATCGAGACCGCCATGACGACAACGTCCTTGCCGCGCGAACCGCGTGGCGGGAACGCGATCCTGCCACCGGTGGACCTGCTGCTGCGCACCGGTGGCGAGCGCCGACTGTCCGACTTCCTGCTGTGGGAGTGCGCGTACGCCGAGTTGCTGTTCCTCGATGTGCTGTGGCCCGACATCACGGCGGCGGATCTCGATGCGGCGTTCGCCGACTTCGCGCGTCGCGATCGTCGTTTCGGCAATGTGCGTCAGCGGGTGAGCGCCTGATGCGAGCCGACGCACGGAAACTCATCGCGGCGGCGCTGGTCCTTGGCATTGCCGGTGACGCGCTGCTGCGCGGCGGCATGTGGCGCCTTGGACTCGTGCTTTGGCTCGCCGGGCTGGTTGCCTGCGCCGTCGGCTTCGGCGGCCGCGCCACCACCGAGCGTAACCTCCTGCTCGGCGGCACGTTGTTGGCCGCGCTCGGCCTGATATGGCGCGACGCGCCAATGCTGTACGCCGTCGACATGCTGTCGGTGGCCTGCACCGGCGCCTTGATCGTGTGGCTTGGCAGTGGCGAATCGCTGGGCAACCTGACGGTGATCGAATCGATTCGCGCGGCGGTGCTCGCCGTGGTGAATGCGCTGGGCGGGGCAGCGGGTGTGCTGCGTCAGAGCATGGGACACGGCGACAGTGCACCGGTCAGCACCGGTCGCGCGCGCGCGCTGGCCATTGGCGCGGTGCTTGCACTGCCGCCGTTCTTCATCGTAACGTCGCTGCTCGCCGAATCGGATGTCGTGTTCAATGGCGTACTCGAGCGCATCACCGCGTTCCTGGCAAACGATGCGCTGCAACACACGCTCGTTGCCCTGCTGCTCACGTGGCTCACGGCCGGCTGGTTGCGCGCGGCACTCGGCAACACGGTACGCGGCGTTGTGCCACAGGTGCAGACGCCCTCCATCCCGTTCCTCAGTGTGAGCGTCGGGCTCTACGCGCTGATTGCCGTCATTGTGTTGTTCGTGGGCACGCAAGCCCGCGTGCTGTTCGGCGGCGAGGCGTTCCTGCGCGAAACCGCCGGGCTCACGGTCGCCACGTACGCGCGCGAAGGATTCTTTCAGCTCGTCGTGGCCGCAGGTGTCGTGCTGGGCACGCTCATCATCGCCGAATGGTTGCTCGACAGCGCCGACATACGTGGACGACGCCGCTATCAGGTGGCCGGCTCGTTGCTCCTGCTGCTGGTCTCGGCGCTGCTGGCGTCCGCCATAGCGCGCATCTGGTTGTACGTGGGCGAATTCGGACTCAGCATCGATCGCGCCTTCGCCTGCGCGGTGATGGTGTGGGTGGTCGCCGCGCTCGCCGTGTTCGCCGCGACCACGCTGCGCGGGCGGGCCAATCGATTCGCGCCGGTGACGCTGCTGGCCACCGTGATCTGGGTGGCGCTGCTCAACATCGTCAACCTCGAGGCGATGGTCGTGCGCGTGAACGTCGCGCGCGTCGAGCGTGGTGAGTCGTTCGACGTGGCGTATCATGCCACGCTGTCCGCCGACGCGCTGCCGGCGCTGATTGCCGCCGCGCCCAGGCTGGCCCCCACCGATTGTCAGGGGTTGAACGACGCGCTCACGAAATCGTGGACAGAGCGCCTGGCGCATCCCGAGACGGGTGGGAAGGATTGGCGCAGCAGCAGCCTGCCATTGGTTCGTGCCTGGGCCTGGCACGAGGCAGGTGCGCCGATGTGCAAGGCGCCGTGATGCGGCGGGGACCGTGACATGCCGGCGGCGCTGCACGGGTCGCTACGGCCCCAGCAGCGCCGCCGGCACCACGCCAATACCATCCTTGCGCCGGTACGCTTCTGGCCCCGTCGTGATCACGATGGCGTCCAGCAGGTCATCGCCGATCTTGCTCTTGAGCCAGTGCAGGTGCTTGCAGTCGTCATCGGTCACCGACCCATCCAGCTTGACCTCGATGGCCAACACGCAGCCATCGTCCCGCTGGACAATCAGGTCGATTTCATGGCGTCCGTTGTACGCACGCAAGTGCTTCACGCGACACTCGGCGGCCTGCGCATACACGCGAACATCGAGCGTCACCAGCGATTCGAACAACCGGCCCAGCATCGAACCATCACGCGGCTTGTTCACGTCCGTGCCCGGCCGTTCGAATACGCGCGTCGGCACCCTGGCACTCAGCAACGACGCCTCGGTGGCGCCGATGAGCCGGGCCGCCAACGCCGGATCGGCCAGTTGGTGCTTGGGTGCCTGCAGCAGCGGCGTCATCGCGTTGTGCGACGGCAACCACGCCGGCACCGGGTCGACAATCCACAGGCGCTCGAGCAACTCGCGATACTGGATGGACGTGGAGCGCGCCGGCTTGTCGCGCTCGTCACCGGTAGCCGCGTCGCGAATGGTCTCCAGCGATGCCGTCGTGGAAATGGCCGCGGCATACGCCGTCATCCATCGCCGCAACACGTGCGGACGACGCACCGGCACGCCCAACTCGGGCACGTCACGATCGACCACGCGCTCCAGGTATCCGTCCAACTGCGTGCGCAGTGCGCGGCCCGCCAACGAACGCAGGCCGGGAAAGCCAGACGCGACAATCTCACTCGTGTAGTCATAGAGCGTCACCTTCGACCGGCCCTTGAGCGCCACGCGCCGGCGCCCCATCAATCGCCGCAGGCTCACCGTGGGCGTCCCCACGCCACGCTCACTCAGCGACATGGGTCGCATGCGAATGGACACGATGCGTCCGGCGCCGGAGTGGGTGCCCGGCTGGTCGGGAGACGCCGAACCGGTGAGCACGAACTGTGCGGCAGTGCGGTCTGCATCGACCGCCCGCCGGACCGCATCCCAGATGTCGGGTAGTCGCTGCCACTCGTCAATGAGCACCGGCCGCGCACCGGCCAGCGCTCGCGCAGGATTCGCACTCGCGACCTCGCGCTGCAGGCGATCATCGAGACGCAGCACCGTCGCCGCCCGTTGCTCGGCCGTGACCGTCTTGCCCACGCCTTTCGGCCCCTCGATCAGGATCGCCGGCAACGCCGCGAGCAGTTCCTCGAGTTCATTGTCGACCACACGAGGCTGATAGGGAACCATGGGAGCGACCACCGATCGGGGGCGAATGCCGGGCAAGCGATGCGCAGGCCACGGGCTCCGTACCCGCCTGCGCCGACACGTCAAACTAGCCCTATTTCCTGCAACCTGCAACCATATCGTAACATGATGTGGTGTATCATTTTACCGCATATGCGCTACAGTTCTAACACCATCTACACTACAGTTTTAACACTGTTTACGCTACAGTTTTAACACCATTTACGCTACAGTTTTAACATCCGATCCGATCAGATACGCTACCGTTCCAACAGCACGCCCCGCCCCGCTCAACCCGCCGTCGGGTCGTTCTGCAGCATGCCGAACAGGTTCCCCTCGGGGTCATGACAATACGCGAGCCAGCCCACGCCCGTGATCGGCATCTTCGGCAGCGCCATCGTCGCGCCCGCAGCCAGCGCGGTGGCCACCGACGTGTCGAGTGACTCGACACCGATCGTGCAGACGTACGCATTTACCGCCTGACCGGCCTGCGGTGGCGCACCGCGACGGATCACCATGCCGCCATCGATGCCCGGCTCCGTGCTCTCACCCGTGCCCACCAGCCAATAGCGGTTCTCATCGGGGATCGTCACGCCGGGCACAACCCACTCGCTGATATGCCAGCCGAACACCGTGCGATAGAACTCGGCTGCGCGTGCCGGATCGGCGGCGTGGATTTCGAAGTGTACGACGCGGTTCATGGCTTCCTCCACAGGGACCTGGGAATCATGACGTGCACGCCCGTCGTAAGGCCAGCAGGAGCGGGCGCATGACAGAATAGTAGCGCCGTGTTCGGACCGCTGGCGGCGTGTGTTGGCTGTGCGCTCCACGCGCGCAGTTCGGTCCGAGCCACTAATTTGTGAACATGAAACGCACCGGCCGCTGGACACCGAGTGAAGAACAGATGGCGTTGTGGCCGCCGCTGTCCGGCAACGTGATCAACGGAGTCGGCGAGCCCGACGTGCGCCGTCCCACGCCGGTGTACTGGCACGCGCCCGACGCGACGCCGCATGGCCGGCTGCAAACCTGGTTCCTCAGCCGTATCACGCCCGTCGTGCAGGCCGCGCGCGTCGAGCGACAGTCGGCTCTCGACCTCGTGGTGCCGCCGGTCGGTCCCGAGCCGCTGCAGCAGAGCCCGGAAGCGTGGAGCGCCGACGTGAAGGCCGCAGCACTTGCCGCCGGCGCCGACATTGTCGGCATCACGCGCATGCAGCCGCAGTGGGTGTACGAGGGGCATGAAGTCACGCAGCAGTGGGTCATCGTGCTGGGTGTCGCACACGACTGGAACGCACTGCGTACGGCACCGGAAGATGCGGCCGCGGCGGAAGTCATCCGGCAATACGGGCGCGGCATTCGTGCGGCCAAGGGACTCGCCACGTTTCTGCGTGAGCGCGGTCATGACGCGTCACCGCACGGTGGACCGATGGCGTTTCCGATGCTGCTTGTTCCCGCCGCCATTGCCGCCGGACTCGGCGAACTGGGCAAGCATGGCTCGCTCATCAACCGCACGCTCGGATCCAACCTGCGTCTGGCGTGTGTGCTCACCGATTTGCCACTGGTGGCCGATGCACCGGACGACTTTGGCGCCGACTCCTTCTGTCAGCGCTGTGTATCCTGCGTCAACGCCTGCCCGCCGGAAGCCATCCAGCACGAGCGGCGTGTGGTGCGTGGTGTGACGCGCTGGTATGTCGATTTCGATCGCTGCCTGCCTTTCTTCAACGAGCATCAGGGGTGTGCCGTGTGTCTCGCGGCATGTCCATGGAATCGTCCCGGCGTCGCCGAAAACCTGGTGACGAAGATGGCGACGGTGCGAGCGCGACAGGCGCAATGATCCAACGGGCCGAGCGCATCCGCTCACATCGTCGCGTCCGGTGATCGCGACGTTGTGGCACGACCTGCGTTACGCCCTGCGCACGTTGCGACAGGCACCGGGCGTTGCGTTCGTCGCCGTCGTCACGCTGGCACTTGGTATCGGCGCAGCGACGGCCATGTACACCGTCCTTCATGGCATCGCGCTGCGTGAGTTGCCGGTGCAAAACGCGCGCGATGTGGCCGTCGCCTGGATGGCGCCGCCGGCCAGGCCCGCCGAGCACCTCCCCCTCAGCCATGAGGAGCTGCGCGCGCTCCGTCAGTCGACGCGTTCGTTCGAGGCGGTGGCCGGCGTGGCGTTTCAGGGTGCGGTCGATGTGGTCATGCGCGACGGCGATCGGGATCTGCCAATCGCGATGACGTGGGTGACCGGCGAATTCTTTCCGCTCCTCGGCGTGCACCCGGCGGCGGGCCGCGCGCTCACCCCTGAAGACGACGTGCCAGGCGCTGCACCTGTCGTCGTCATCAGTCATGCCTTGTGGCGATCGGCGTTTGCGCAGGCCCCTGATATCGTCGGGCGGTCGCTCACCTGGAACGGCGTACGCCACACGATCGTCGGCGTGGCGCCGCGGGGGTTCACTTATCCGCATCACGTGCAGCTGTGGATGCCCGTGCTGCCAGCGTTCCCTGGAACCCTCGACCCAGCCGCGCCAGCACACGAGCGCATGGTCTTCGACTTCGTTGGACGGGTGCGCAGCGGCGTCGACGTGCGCGCGGCGGCCGCCGACGCCGGGTCGGTGTTGCGCACCAGCGATGCGAGTCGCACGGTCACGCGTGGATTGCAGATGCAGATCGCGACGTTGCCGGAGCGCGTCATCGGTGATGTCACGGGCATTCTCCTTGCCGCGATGGTCGCCGTCGCATTGCTGCTCCTCGTGGCGTGCATCAATGTGTCCAATCTGCTGCTGATCCGCGGGACGGCACGTTCGACAGAGCTGGCAATTCGTTCGGCGCTTGGTGCTGGCAGGGCTCGCCTCGTTCGGCAATTGTTCACCGAAGCATTGGTGCTGGCGGTCATCGGTGGAGCGATCGGGATCGCGCTGGCCTTCGCCGCCGTGCAACTGCTGATCAGGTTCGCGCCAGGCGAGCTCCCCCAGGTCGACATGATCGCCGTCGATGCGCGGGTGCTCGTCGTCGCCACGGGAATCGTCATGGCGACCGCCGTGATCGCCGGGTTGTTGCCGGCCCTGCTCAGCGTGCGCGGTGACCTTGGCGTGTGGCTTCGCTCGGGACGCGGGAGCGCCGGCTCACCGGTTGCGCGCGTCGTGCGTCACGCGCTGCTGGCGGGTCAAGTGGCGATGGCAGTGCTGGTCGTCGTGTGTGCCGGCCTCGTCGTGCGAAGCTTGCAGTCGCTGAACAACGTCACCATGGGCTTTCGCACCAGCGGGTTGACGATCGCCGAGGTGCTCTCCGGCTCCGCAGTGCCTGACCGTGCACAGGCCGTTGTGCTGCAGGAGAGTATCCTCGAGCGCGTCCGCGCGTTGCCCGGTGTCGTCGCGGTGACGACGATGCCGAAGCCGCCATTCTCTGCGCAGGGAGGATGGCTGGCGGGCTATACCGGCGAAGGCCAGGATGCCGATGCCGTCGCGCGCAATCCCACCGTCAACTTCGAAGTGGTCGTGCCCGGATATTTCGAGACGCTTGAAGTGCCGCTGGTTCGCGGACGCGGATTCGAGGCGCAGGATCGCGAGGATCGCGACCGCGTGGCGGTGGTCAGTTCATCGCTCGCCGAGCGCACGTGGCCCGGGCAGAATGCCATCGGCCGGCGGATCAAGCTTGGTCCGTTGAAGGGGCGAGGCGACTGGCACACCATCGTGGGCATCGCCGGCGAGACGCGCTATCGCGAACTCGCGACTGCGCCGCCCACGCTGTACCTGCCGACGCGTCAGTTTGGCGGTCCGGTTCCGCTCACGCTGGCCATTCGCATGCGCGACGATGCGGTGCCGATCATACCGTCCCTGCGGACCGCGCTCCGCGAGCTGAATCCCGATTTGCTCATCGTCTCGGCGGGCACGATGCAGCAGCGTCTGTCGGAGCCGCTGGCGTTGGCACGTTTCAGTGCGGCATTGCTCGCCGTCAGTGCGCTGACGACGCTGCTCCTGTCGCTCGTCGGCGTGTATGGCACTGTCGCGACGACGGTGCATGAACGCACGCGCGAGATCGGGATTCGCATGGCGCTCGGCGAACCGCCCACGCGTATTCGCGCGCGAATCCTGAGCCGCGGACTCCTGCTCGTCGGCGCCGGCTGCGTGATCGGCCTTGGCGCGGCACTGGCGGTCACGCAACTGCTCCGTGCCCTGCTCTACGATATCACGCCCACCGATCCGCTCACGTACTTCGGTGTCGCGGCACTGATGCTGACGGTCGGCGCTGTGGCCTGCTGGCTTCCCGCGCGATGGGCGACGCGAGTCGATCCCATCGCGGCGCTGCGTGGCGAGTAGGCATCGCGGTGAGTCTCGCGGCCATGTGCGAAAGGCATGGCAGACCCCGGCATTGAGAACAGGACGCTTCGGACGCAGAATTATACGTTGCGTCGTCATTTCGTTGCCGAATCCCTTTCTCCTCAGGACCAGACGCATGCACGCCCGCACCGCCGAGGTATTTGCTGCCCTTGATCGCAGCCGCGATGCACTCACGCAGGCGATCCTGCGTGTTCCCGCGTCGAAACGCGAAACCGCACCGGGCCCCGGGCGCTGGAGCGCGGCGCAGGTCGTCCAGCACCTGGCCATCGTCGAGACCCGCATTGCCGGCGTGATGCAGAAGATCATCGGCGCGGCACGCGCGACCGGACTCCCCGCCGAGACGCAGGAGCACTCGGCGTACGGTTCGGCCGATTGGGCGCTCATCACCGATCGTTCCATTCCACGCACGGCCAGCGAAGCCAACACGCCACCGGCCGACGCCGACTTCACGCACGCCTCCGTGACGCTCTGGCAGCAGCGCGCCGGTATTCGCACGCTGCTCCAGGAGGCTGACGGCCTCGCGCTCAGCACCGTCGTCGCGCCGCACCCGGTGATGGGCGACCTGAACATGTACCAGTGGGCGCTGTTCGTCGCTGCGCACGAATCACGTCACGCGGTGCAGGTCGCCGAGATCGCCGCATCGCTGTCGGGGGCCAGCGCAGCCAGCGCCAACGATGCGGCCCGCACGCTGTTGCGTCACGCTGTCGCCACCATTGCCTATCGCTTCAACACGGCCGTGCGTCAGCCGCCCGAAAAGTTCGGCAAGTTTCGCGCAGGCCCCGAGTCCCGCTCGGCCGTCGAGATCGTGGCCCACATGGCCGACCTGTTCGACTGGGCGCTGTCGATGGCCAGGGGACAGACCGTGTGGCGCGAGAGTACGCCGATGAAGTGGGTGCCGGAGAACGCGCGGTTCTTCGCCGCGCTCACCGCGTTCGACGCGTACTTGGCCAGCGACGCGCCGTTGCTGTCACCCGCCGAACAGTTGCTTCAGGGCCCGGTGGCCGATGCGCTCACGCACGTCGGACAGCTCACCATGATGCGCCGGCTGGCCGGCGGCGCGGTGCGCAGCGAGAGCTACGCGCGCGCCGACATTCGTGTGGGCAACACGGGACCGGACCAACCGACGAGCGAAGCGACGTTCGACTAGCGCGTGACGTCAGCGTGGGCGGCTTGGTGTCATGGTGTGCGTGTACACCATGCCGTCCAGCACCCGCGTCCAGTTGGCGCTGAACGGCGCATAGCCGAGGGCACCGGTGCGCCGGGCCCGTTCGGAAGGAGCCTGCGCGGACAAGGAGAGCGCAGAAGCTAAGAGTGCCACTGAAGCAGAGAAGGCCATGCGCATTGTGCGGGAGTGTTGCCATCCACAGTCAGCAGAATGCGTCAGCGCGCGGTCCCTCTCTTCGCCGATCGCTTGGCCACCTGGACCACTTTCCCCGCGCGGACGTTCTTCGCGGCAACCAGTGCAGGCCGCGGCGTCCGCGCCAACACCGTCGGCAGATCCCCGAGGGTTACCTGCAGCGTGCGTCCGACCGCGCGCGCCGCGCTGAAGAGCGTGTCGAGGGAGACGGCCGTATTCTTCGGATCAAGGAGACGGTCAAGCTGCGAACGGCTGGTGTTCATGCGCTGCGCCATCGCCGTTTTCGTGATGTCGCGCCGTTCCATTTCCGCGGCGATCTGGTACGCGAGCAGGCTCTTGACCGCTGCCGCGTGAACTTCTTCGTAAATGCCCTCTTCCTTGAGGAAGCTTTCGAGAGTGGATCCGTGTCTCGGCATCGTCACGATCCTGTAGTGTATTGTTCTGAAGCGGCGTCACTCGACGCAGCAACGTCACGTACGCGTCCGCTCGATCGGGGCAAGCTCAGTTCGGCGCCGTTGCTATTGTCGCAACCACACGACGATTCCAAGATTGCCACACTCGGCCTTGGCATCCGGACGCAAACTGGTGCCGGTGCGATATACGGTCGGATTTCCCGCCAGGCTTGTCGTTGTTGGCGCGAAGCGACCTGAGGGCAGGTACAGCTCGGCAAACTCGATTTCTGACGACGTCAGCGTCCACAACGGTAGCAAGAATTCGCCGTTCTTGCCTACCACCGTCACAATGCAATCATCAGTAATGGTGCCCGGAGCAA
>CAZPON010000085.1:0-11335 GCA_964588045.1 uncultured Gemmatimonas sp. | reverse complement strand
CCGCGCGCGGGCGCGATTCGGTCATGGCGCTGCCCGTGCTGATCTCCACCAGCTCCATCAACACCGCGAAAATCCCGGCCGATATCGCGGGCTTGCCCGTGCGCTTTCAAGCGGTCGGACTGACGCCGAGCAGCGACCTCGCGCGCTGGATCGAGCGCATCGCCAACGAGCGACGCGGGGCACTGGCAGGCGCGCGATAGGGCCGATGTGCACACATGACAAAAGGCCCCGGAGACCAGCTCCGGGGCGTTTCTCATTGCAGCAAGCGCGATGTGCTACCAGCGATAGTGCGCGAACGCCTTGTTGGCTTCGGCCATGCGGTGCGTGTCTTCCTTCTTCTTGATCGCGTTGCCTTCGCCCTTGCTGGCCGCGAGCACTTCGTTGGCCAGCTTCTCGTGCATCGACTTCTCGTTGCGGTCGCGCGAGTAGTTGATGAGCCAGCGCATGGCCAGCGCCGTGCGACGATCCTGCCGCACTTCGACCGGCACCTGGTACGTGGCACCACCGACGCGGCGGCTCTTCACTTCGACCACCGGCTTCAGGTTGTTGAGCGCCTGCTTGAACACGGCGACACCCGGCTGGGCGGTCTTCGCTTCGACGATGTCCATCGCGCTGTAGAAGATGCCCTCGGCCGTGGACTTCTTGCCCTGGATCATCAGCGAGTTGATGAACTTCGAAACCGTCTGGCTGTCGTAGCGCGCGTCAGGCAGCACGCTGCGCTTCACTGCACTCTTGCGGCGGCTCACTTCTTGCCTCCTGCAGCGCCCTTCTTGGGCCGCTTGGTGCCGTACTTGGAACGGCTCTGGTTGCGTCCGTTCACGCCCGATGCGTCGAGCGTGCCGCGAACGATATGGTAACGCACGCCCGGCAAGTCCTTCACACGTCCACCGCGCACGAGCACGATGCTGTGCTCCTGCAGGTTGTGCCCTTCGCCCGGGATGTACGCCGTGACTTCGAGCTGGTTCGTGAGCCGGACACGCGCCACCTTGCGCAGCGCCGAGTTGGGCTTCTTGGGCGTCGTCGTGTAGACGCGCGTGCACACACCACGCTTGAATGGATTGCTCTTGAGCGCGGGCGCTTTGGACTTCTCCACCACGTCCTTTCGGGCGCGACGGACCAGCTGATTGATGGTTGGCATTCGCCTGTCTGAGTGTTCGGGGACCGACTTCTACGTGAATCGCGCTGGCGATGCCACCCGGTGCGTCAGAACGACGCGGAGACACCAAAACGCCCGTCACCATGCGAGTCCTGCGCGCATGATCGACGGGCACTGCCAGTCGCGGCACGGAACAGAATCGAAAGATAGCCAGTCGAAGGCCGTCCGGTCAAGGCGGAAGAGACAGGAGACAGGAGACGGGAGACAGGAGACGTCCAGCCGGCCAGATACTTGGAATACTTATAAGCTATTGAAAATTAACAACTTGTGAAATTGGACGTCTAACGGGGCGTTGGCCGCAGCCCAACTTTGCCTGCCCGCGCAACATTTGGGTCCTGAGGTGGGTCCAACGAGCAACATCGCGCTCCGAAAAAACGTAGTTTGGTCTCAGTCTCCAGTCTCAGTCTCCAGTCCCGTTTTCGTCCCCTTGGCTCCAGAATTCCGCCACCGTCTCGAGACCGCCCTCGCCCGCGACTTCACGATCGATCGTGAGCTCGGTGGCGGCGGCATGTCACGGGTATTCCTCGCCACCGAACGGGTGCTGCAGCGGCGCGTGGTGATCAAGGTGCTGCCCCCCGAGCTTGCCGCCGGCGTCAACATCGATCGGTTCCGGCGCGAGATCATGCTCGCCGCGCAGCTCCAGCATCCGCACATCGTGCCGCTGCTCGCTTCCGGCGACGAAGACGGCATCCTGTGGTTCTCGATGCCGTTCATCGAGGGCGAGTCGCTGCGCGCCGCGCTCACCAAGGACAAGCGCCTTCCCGCGCGCGACGTCGTGCGCATCCTGCACGACGTCGTCGATGCCCTCGCCTACGCGCACGCGCGCGGCGTGGTCCATCGCGACATCAAGCCCGACAACATTCTCACGTCGGGCATGCATGCACTGGTCACCGATTTCGGTGTGGCGAAGGCGCTGAGTGCGGCCATCCCGATGGCCGTGGGCACCAGCACCGGCATGGCCATCGGGACACCGGCGTACATGGCGCCGGAACAACTCGCGGCCGATCCGGCCGCCGATCATCGCGTCGACATCTACGCGATCGGACTGCTTGCCTACGAACTGCTCACCGGCCGCTCGCCGTTCAGTGGTTCGTCGCCGCAAGCTACCATGGCGGCCCAGCTCACCGAAACGCCCAAGCCGCCGCACGAGTTCGCCGACATTCCCGAGGCGCTTTCGTCGGTCATCATGCATTGCCTCGAGAAGGACGCGGCAAAGCGTCCATCATCGGCGCAAGCGCTGCTCGCTGAACTCGAGGCCCTGCCCTCGATGTCCAGCGGCTCGATTCCCGCACGGCGTCCCGTCGGCAGGCGCTGGATGCTCCTTGCCGGCACGGCAGCAGTGGCAGTGGCCGTGGTGGTCGCGCTGCAAATGCGGACAGGCGACACACCGGTGGCCGCTGATTCCCTGACAGCGCGCGACAGTGGGCCCGGTGGCCAGCGTGCGCCGGCTTCAGTGACGGCGGCGCCTGCGCCACGGACGCGTGTGGTGCCCGAGACCGTCGTCGTCTATCGCAACAACACCGACAGCTCGGCCGGAATCCAGGTGCCGGTGGTGATTTCGCGCGCCGAATCACTGGCCATCGTTGAAGCCTTTCGCCAGCGGTACACGGCCGCCGCGAAACCCGATACGGCGCTGACGCCGCTCACGACAGACGGGAAGGCCAGGGTTGCGGCAGCGACGAAAGCCGATGCCAGGGCGTCGACCGCAGCCGCGGACGCACAGATCGTCGTCAGCGCCGACGGCAAGACCATCACGATGAATCGCGTGCAGTTGGCCGAGGAGATCGGACGCATCTTTGCCGATTCGGTCGCCATTGCCGTCAGTCGCATGGATACCGCCTTCCAGCGCGCGGCGCGCATCTACCGTTTCGAGACACCGAGTCCCAGCGGCCGCGGTGTCATGCCGCTCGTTGCACCCCCCAGCGATGGACGTACGCGCATCGTGGTGTCCAACTACGCCAACGGCACTGGCCGGCGCGAGCTGACCGCCGTGGGGCGCGACGTCGCGCGCTTCCTGCGCACGTCGTTGCCCGCGGAGAAGTACGACATCGTGGACAGCGACCTGGTCGATCGCGCCGCGCGCGGCAGCGGCGGAGATCCGTTCTCGATGGGCTGGAGCCTGCGCGCTGATTTCGTCGTGACCGGCATCATCATGCAGCGCGGCGACTCGGTGGTCGTGCTCACGCAGTTCCGCGATCTGCGTGACGGCCGGTTCGCGCGCGCCGAGGAAGCGACCGCCCCCACCGCGGATGCCCACAAGGCGTTCGAGGCCTCGCTGGCGCTCGTGAACTCATGGTTGGACTCGGCGCGGGTAATACGCAGCCGTGGACGGGGTGGCCCGCCGGGTCCGTCGGGTGCTCCGCAACGGCCGCAGGGTGGTCCGCAACGGCCGCCAGGAATGTAGAATACGGCTGGGGCTGATTCCGCTGCATCACCTGTGCCGGACACCAACCACAGCGAATGACAGGCTCGAAAGGCATTGGCCTCGCCATCATCGGCATGCTGGTCGCCGCCGCCGCGTGTCATCAGCAGCGCGAAGTCAACCGTGTGATTCCCGGTGTCTCGTCCGGCCTGTACTCCGAGTTGAGCGAGTCGGACCTTGCCGCCACCGTCATCTGCCATGACACGCTGGGGCGGCCCAATCGCCCGCCCCGCCGCACGACGGGAGTCACCCGCTGCACACCGTGCATTCCGTACGCCATGGAGGCGTCGCCCGAGCGCTCGGTGGCACATGCGCGGCGCCTGTGGCTGCAGGGTGCGCGCGCGCCGTATGACACATTCGATATCGGCGCCGGCTGCGCCCGGCTGGCCTATCGGTACGCACAGTCGCTGAGGCCCGACGACGACTCGCTGTCCATCGAGATCGCACTCGTCGACTTGTCCAACACACGTGACTCCGCGCGCACGCAGGCCCTTCGCCGGGTCGACTCGCTCCTGCAGCAACGCATCGCCGAGGGACGGCGCGGTCAGGCCGCCGGCATGTTCGCACAACTGGCCATGGGCATGTGGGATCGCGCGCAACGACAGCTCGAGCGGCCAGCCGATTTTCCGGAGCACCGCCTCGAGCGTCAGGTGCACCAATTGGCCGACGGCGCGCCACTCATGACACAACTCCCGCTGATCCCTGCGACGTCGACGCACCTGGGCGTATCGGAAGCGGAATGGGCCGTGCGACTGTTCGATACGGCAGCGCGCCTGGCCACCACGCCGGGCGATCGCTCACGATGGATGCGGCTGGCCCTCTCACCGCTGGTGGTGCTGGAACGATGGGCGTCGCTGGATTCTGCCGCTCGCGCGTTGCTCGTGCTCGCGCCGAACGACTCGGCGGTCCTTCCCGCGCGCGCGTTGGCCGCGTATCGGACCATGTCCCATCCCGTGTTCAGCATCGCGTCGGTGATGGCACTGTTCGACAGCGCGGTTGCACACCAGCCTCGCGCCGATTCGATGCGCTTCGACAGCTTCGACGGCGTGCTCGATGCGCAGGACGACGAGTGGCGATACGGATTCCTGCCCGACCTGCGACTCGCGTACGAGGTACGCGGCTGGTCGGTACTCGACCCGCTCTGGAGCACGCCGGTGAACGAGATCCGCCTCGCACGACGGGCTCGTGTCGCAGAGGCCGACTATCGCTATGCCGACATCGCGCGCCATGGCGAATCGGGGAGCGAAACACGTCCAGGGCAGATGCTGATGCGGCGAGGTGTGCCCACTCCGCAATGGCGCGTCACCGCATCGACGGACGGGCGGCTCTGGCTGGAGCGCTCGTGGCCCGGGATGATCGCGAGAGCCGAGGTCGACAACGAGCACATGATATCGACCCAGGAGGAAACCTGGCGCGTGTTTTACGGCACGACCCTCTCGCTGCGGCACGCGAGCACGTACCCACCGAGCCGTTCCTGCACCGATCGCGTGCAGGTCTTTCCATCACTGTATTCATGCACGATGAACCGCCGCGCCGACTGGAGCGATGTGGCCTTCTACGGCCGCACCGACAAGATCGACGTCACGGTCGCACGGTTTCGTGCGCGCGGCGATTCGGCCGACATGTACGTCGGGGCGCGAATCCCCCTGCGGGCGTTCCGCAGTCGCGACGACGCCAGGGCCACCCGCACCGATCGAATCGCACTCGACCTCTGGCTCACCACCGAATCGGGCGCACCGATCCATCGCGAAACCGTGAGCCGCGAGTTGCCCGCCTCCGGCCTGCTCGCCTGGACACAGCAATGGACGCATCGCGTCGGCCCACTGCGCATGATGCACCGCGTCGAGGCCCTGGAGCCGATGCAACCGGCCGGTGCGCGCGGCGTCGCGCGATTCACCAGTGACGCGCAGGTCGCGTTTCCCGTGCGCGGCTTCGGCATGAGTGATGTGCTGATCGCCGCAACGGCCGCGCCACGACAGGGGGTGGCACACCGGTGGAGCGACCTCGTGATCCAGCCGAACGGCGCCAACGTCCCGCCCGCCGGCCGCTTTGCCATGGTGTGGGAGGTCTACGACCTCGAGCCCGGCCGGGACGGTCGTGTGCACTGGCGCGTGCGCATCAAGCGCGAGCGCGGCGCCGTGGTGTCGCGCGAAGACATGCCGTCGGTCCTCGCCGGGGCGGCGTCGGCCGGCACCCGGGTGATCGCCGCGGAACGCAGCGCACCCGATGTGTCATACGTCCGCAGCGACAGTCCGGCCGCGGCGGTGCTCGAGAATATCGTGTTCAATGTCGGCGATACACCGGTGGGTTATCATGTCTACAACATCACGATCGACGACCTGGTCAGCGGCACGTCGGTGACGCGCGGTGTCAGCGTCCGCGTGCTCGCGCCCGAGTCGCAGAAGCGCGGCACGCCGATCGGTACGTTCGCGTCCCGAACCGCGGCTTCACAGGTGACGGACAGCGACAACCCATGACCGCGTCGAACGGCATGAACCGGGCGCGATGGGGCGCCGCGTCGGTGGCGATCGCGTGCGTACTTGCAGTTGCCGCGTGCCACCGGACACCGCAGGTCGAACGCGTCCTCCCGATGGTCCGGAGCGGTTTCGCCGAACTGAGCGAGTCGGACCTCGGGGCCATCGTGGTTTGCCACGACACGCTGGGGCGACCCGATCGCCCATCCCGTCGGCCGGCCGTCTCCCGCTGCACACCGTGCATTCCGTACGCCATGCAGGCGTCTCCGGAGCGCTCGGTGGCACACGCGCGACGCCTGTGGATGCAGGGCGCGCGCGCGCCGTATGACACCCTCGATCGCGGCGCCAACTGCGTACGGCTCGCCTACCGCTACGCGCAATTGCTGCGGCCGAACGATGACTCGCTCACCATCGAGATCGCCCTCGTCGACCTGTCCGATTCGCGCGATTCAGTGCGCGCTGTGGCGCTGCATCGGGTCGATTCGATCCTGCAACAGCACATCGCGGCCGGCCGACGGGGTGCAGCGGCCAGCATGTTCGCACAGCTCGCCATGGGCATGTGGGATCGCGCGCAGCGTCAGCTCGAGCGCCCAGCCGACTACGAGGAGAACCGCCTCGAGCGCCTGGTGCACCAGTTGGCCTATGGCGCACCACTCATGACGCAACTCCCGCTCATTCCGGCAACGTCCCGGGACCTCGGGGTGTCGGAGGCCGAGTGGTCGGTGCGGCTGTTCGATGCAGCGGCGCGCCTGGCGACGACTCCGGCCGACCGCTCACGATGGATGCGGCTGGCGCTTGCACCGTGGGTGGTGCTCGAGCGATGGGCGGCGCTGGACTCCGCCGCCCGCGCGCTCCTCGTGCTCGCGCCGAACGACTCGGCGCTGCTTCCCGCCCGCGCGCTGGCCGCGTACCGGACCATGACGCATCCGGTGTTCAGTGCGCCGTCGGTGATGGCGCTGTTCGACACCGTCGTGGCACATCAGCCGCGCGCCGACTCGATGCGCTTCGACAGCTTCGATGGGGTGCTCGGTGCGGAGGACGACGAATGGCGCTACGGGTTCCTTCCGGACCAGCGACTCGCCTACGAGGTGCGCGGCTGGTCGGTGCTCGACCCGCTCTGGAGCACACCGGTGAACGAGCTCCGGCTGGCGCGACGGGCCCGCGTCGCCGAAGCCGACTATCGCTATGCGGACATCGCGCAAGCCGGTGAAGCGGGAAGTGAAACACGCCCGGGACAGGTCCTGCTGCGACGCGGCGCGCCAACGGCACAGTGGAAGTTCGGCGAGGCGACCTACCCGGTTGTCGTGGACTGGTTCTCCGGCACGCCGCCTCGCTTCACGGTGGAGCGATCGTGGACCGGCATGGTCGCACGCGGCGAACTCGACGACGCCAACATGCAGTCCGACCAGCAGGACACGTGGCGCGTGTTCTACGGCACGCGATTCTCGGTGCTGCGTGCCGCCATGTTCGCGCCGAGACCCTCGTGCACCGATGACCTGAAGGCGTTCCTCACGATCCACTCGTGCGCGATGAGCCGCCGCGCCGACTGGAGCGATGTGGCGTTCTACGGCCGCACCGACCGGATCGATGTCACGATGGCCCGTTTCCGCGCACGCGGTGACTCCGCCGATGTGTATGTCGGTGCGCGAATCCCGCTGCGCGCGTTCCGCAGTCGTGAGGACCCGCGCGCGACCCGCGCAGACCGGATTGCGCTCGCGTTCTGGCTCACCACCGAATCGGGGGCACCGATCCATCGCGAAACCGTGAGCCGCGAGTTGCCCGCATCCGGCCTGCTCGCCTGGACGCAGCAATGGACGCATCGCGTCGGTTCCGTGCGCATGATGCACCGCGTCGAGGCGCTCGAACCCATGCAGCCAGCGGGCGCGCGCGGCGTCACACGCTTCACGAGTGACGCGCAGGTCGCGTTTCCCGTGCGCGGCTTCGGCATGAGTGATGTACTGATTGCCGCAACGGCCGCGCCACGACAGGGGGTGGCACACCGGTGGAGCGACCTCGTGATCCAGCCGAACGGCGCCAACGTCCCGCCCGCCGGCCGCTTTGCCATGGTGTGGGAGGTCTACGACCTCGAGCCCGGCCGGGACGGTCGTGTGCACTGGCGCGTGCGCATCAAGCGCGAGCGCGGCGCCGTGGTGTCGCGCGAAGACATGCCGTCGGTCCTCGCCGGGGCGGCGTCGGCCGGCACCCGGGTGATCGCCGCGGAACGCAGCGCACCCGATGTGTCATACGTCCGCAGCGACAGTCCGGCCGCGGCGGTGCTCGAGAACATCGTGTTCAACGCCAGCGATGCACCGGTCGGCTACAACGTCTACAATGTCACGATCGACGACCTGGTGAGCGGCAGGTCGGTGACGCGCGGCGTGAGCGTGCGTGTGCTTCCACCCGAGTCGCAGAAGCGTGGCACGAAGATCGGCACCTTGGCGGTGCGGGAATGAGCGAGCGCGCGGCTGTGGTGACGATCACCTGCATCGTCGCGATGATGGCCGGGGCCTGTCACCAGACGCCTGCACCCGGAGTCCCCCAGGCCACGGGCTCGATCGCACAGGCGAGTGAGTCCGATCTTGCGGCCCAGGTCATCTGCCACGACACCCTCGGGCGAAACGCCGGCCCGACGCGCATTGTCGAGGTCATGCCGTGCTCGCCGTGCCTCACGTATGCCATGCAGGGGTCGCCCGAACGGTTGGTATCGCATGCGCGGCGACTCTGGATGCAGGGTGCGCGCGCACCGTATGACACGTTCGACATCGGCGCGGGCTGTGTCCGGCGCGCGTATCGGTACGCACGCGCGCTGCGACCCGACGACGACTCGCTCGCCATCGAGATGTCGCTCGTGGAGCTGGCGACGACGCTCGACTCGGCGCGGGCGCGGGCATTGCACACGGTTGATTCACTCCTCCAGCAACGCGTCGCCGAGGGACGTCGCGCACAGGCCGCGGACATGCTGTCGCAGTTGGCACTCGGCATGTGGGATCGCGCGCAGCGACAGCTCGAACGTCCCGACCGCATCGCCGTCGACCGCATCGAGCGTCGCGCGCACCAACTGGCCTACGGTGCACCGCTGACGACGCAGCTCCCGCCGATTCCGGTCACGTCCGAACATCTGGGAGTTTCCGAAGCCGAGTGGTCGGCCCGGCTGTTCGACGCGGCGGCGCGACTGGCCACGTCACCCTCGGAGCGGTCACGGTTGATGCGACTCGCGCTCGCGCCGTGGGTCGTACTCGAAGACTGGGCGGCACTCGACTCCGCCGCGCAGGCCCTCCTGCAGCGCGCGCCCAACGATTCGGCGGTCCTGCCGGCGCGCGCGCTGGCGGCGTATCGCACCATGCAACATCCGGTGTTCAGCGCGCCATCCGTCATGACCCTGTTCGATACCGTCCTGGCCCACGTTTCGCGCGCCGATTCGCTGCGCATGGACAGCTTCGATGGCGTGCTCACGGCGGCGGACGACGAATGGCGTTACGGATTCCTTCCCCACCAGCGCATCGCACTCGACCTGCGCGGCTGGTCGGTCATCGATCCCATGTGGAGCACGCCGGTGAACGAGATCCGGCTGGCGCGGCGGGCGCGCGTGGCCGAAGCCGACTATCGCTACGCCGATATCGCGAGCACGGGCGAGTCGGGCAGTGAGACCCGCCCGGGACAGATGCTGCTGCGTCGGGGTGCGCCGACGCCGCAATGGGCCCTGGAGACCAGTCGCTATCGTCGCCTGTGGCTGCAGCGAACATGGCGCGGGTTGTCTGCCGACGCCGAACTCGAGGACGGGCCCGACAACTGGCGCGTGTTCTACGGCACCAGGTTCACCCCGACCCGCGCTGGCGAGTACGTGGCGGAGCGCTCGTGCACCGCGGCGGGCGAACCGTCTCCCACGCTCTACCAGTGCGCCATCGGCGAGCGCGCGGAGTGGGCCGGGGTGCCCTTCTACGGCAGTACGGACGACATCGACGTGACCGTGGCGCGCTTCCGCGCCCGTGGCGATTCCGCCGACGTCTACATCGGAGCCCGCATACCGTTGCGCGCATTCCGGAGGCGGGACAACAGCAGCGCCAATCGTTCCGACCGGATCCAGGTCGGAGCCTGGCTCACCACCGAATTCGGCGGACCGGTCTTTCACGAGTCGGTGCGTCGCGAGTTGCCGTCCGCCAGCACACTCGCCTGGACGCATCAATGGACGCATCGCGCGGGATCGTTGCGCATGATGCACCGCGTGGAAGCGATGGAGCCGCGACAACCCGCCGGCGCACGCGGCATCGCACGCTTCACCACCGACGCGCAGGTCGCGTTTCCCCTGCGCGGCTTCGGCATGAGCGACGTGCTGATTGCCGCGTCGGCCGCACCCCGACGCGGCGACGCACAACGCTGGAGTGACCTGGTCATCCAGCCGAATGGTGCGAGCGTCGCCCCCGCCCAGCGCTTCGCGATGATCTGGGAAGTCTACGACCTCGTGCCGGGGCCGGACGGGCGCGTGCGCTGGCGCGTGCGCATCAAGCGTGAGCGCGGCACCATGGTGGTGCGCGAAGAGATGCAGCGCATCCTCGCCGGCTCCGACTCGGCCGGTACGCGAGTCGTGGCCGGCGAGGCCGGCGCCCCCGACATGTCCTACGACCGCACGGCCGCCGCTGACGGCGTCGTGCTCGACAACATCATGTTCGGGCTCGGCGACGTCGGCCCGGGCCATCATGTCGTCAACGTGACCATCGACGACCTGGTGAGCGGCAAGTCGGTCACCCGCGGCGTGAGCATCCGTCAGGTCGTACCGGAAACACAGAAGCGCGGCACGAAGATCGGATCACCGGCGCGCTGAACCGTCGCCGGACCAATCAAGATCGGCATCGGTGAGTGGCTCGAAGAACGACGCGCCGACGTTGAACGAATATCCGCCCGGCACGCGAGGCTGGGTGTGCTCGATCGGCACGAGTCGCGCGACCGGCGTTCCGGCGTGCGAGATCGTCACCACGGCGCCTTGACGCACTTGGCGAAGCAGCGCGGAGAGATGCGCCTTGGCGTAGTGGACGCTCACCGATTCACTCATGGAAGAACGTTGGCTTGGTCAATCGACCTGAGTCAATGCCACGGCATCAACGCCACGCCCCACGTCCGCCGCCTGGCCGAAGTCCTGAACGAGCAAACGGGAGACACCCAGCGCACTGGATGTCTCCCGTCTCCCCTCTTCAGTCTCCCGTCTCTAATCGATATCGCCTAGCGTAAACGGTACCGACTCCGCAAACGCCCCCGGCAGCATCGATTCGAAATTCGGCTCGATGGCCT
>CAZPON010000084.1:0-11372 GCA_964588045.1 uncultured Gemmatimonas sp. | reverse complement strand
CGACGAGGATCGCTTGTGGTTCGTGGAGACCGGCTCGCAACCCAACCGGCTCATTGGCTTCGACCCGCGCACGTCGCAGTTCTTCTCGCGCACCGATCTCGGTCCCGCCGTGCCGAACACCGTGCGTCACATGGTGTTCGACAAGACCACGCGCGCGATCTGGTTTGGCAGTGATCGCGGAACGATTGGCCGCGCTGTCGTGCCGAAGGGGACGACGCGGCCCATCGGCTGACCACTACGATCGTTCGGCGAGCTGCGCCTTTCGCGAAATCGCCATCAGTTTCCAGTAGAGCGCGCGAATCTCGTCCTCGGGCAGTCCGGCCGCGCGCGCCAGCGCGGACGCACGCATGACCACCGCGGCTTCGCGCGCCGGATCGGTGACCGGTTGGCCCGCCGCAACCTTCGCCCGGCCAACCGCCCGCGCCAACGCGACGCGCTCGGCGATCGCCTCGATCAGCCGTTCGTCCACCGCCTCGATCTTTGCGCGCAACGACGCGATACTCGCAGGCGCGTCGACGCTCATGCCGCGCTCCGCGCGGCCCGCGTGGCCGGAGCCGTCATGCCCCGTCCGACTGCCTGCGCAATCGCCTGCACCTGCTCCATCATCGACGCGAAGGCCCCGGGTAGCAGCGACTGCTCGCCATCGGACATGGCGTTGGCCGGATCGGGGTGGACCTCGACGATGAGCCCGTCGGCACCGGCCGCGATGGCCGCCATGGCCAGCGGCGCCACGAGGTCGGCGCGACCGCCGGCGTGACTCGGGTCGGCGATCACCGGCAGGTGCGTCTCGCGCTTGAGCACGGGAATCGCCGCAACGTCCATCGTGTTGCGCGTGGCCGTCTCGTAGGTGCGAATGCCGCGCTCGCACAGGATCACATCGCCGTTACCCTGCGCCATGATGTACTCGGCCGCCATCAGCAATTCACTGATCGTGGCCGACAGTCCGCGCTTGAGCAGCACCGGCCGCTGCACACGACCCACTTCGGTGAGCAGGGCGAAGTTCTGCATGTTGCGTGCACCGATCTGCAGGACATCCGCATACGAGGCCACCAGCTCCACCTGCCGCGGATCCATGACCTCGGTCACCACCGGCATGCCGGTTTCGGTGCGCACGTCGGCCAGCAACTGCAAGCCGCCCTCGCCCATGCCCTGGAACGCATACGGCGACGTGCGCGGCTTGAAGGCGCCGCCGCGCAGCAACCGCGCACCCGACGCACGTACTGCGTGCGCGGTATCACGCAGCATCTGGCGCCCTTCCACCGAGCACGGACCGGCAATGACCACGATCTCCCGTCCGCCGACAATCGTCCCCGCCGGATCGCCGAACCGGATCTGCGTGTTGCTCGGCGAGTACTCCCGCGAGGCCAGCTTGTAGGGCTTGAGCACCGGAATCACGCGGTCGACGCCTTCGAGCTGGGTGAGCCCGTGGTCGGAGAGCTTCGCGTCGTCACCGATACAGCCGATGATGGTGCGCTGTTCGCCGCGACTGATGTGCGTGCGCAAGCCGGCGCCCTCGACGTGTTCGATGATGCGGTCGAGCGCGGCGGCGGAGATTCCAGGGGTCGTGACGATGATCATGGGGCCTCGGGTTGGGTGCAGGGTTCCCGAAGGCCGCGTGTCGCCGGGCCGCAAAACGACGCGAGGCCCGTGCGTTTGCACGGGCCTCGCGGTGGTCAGAGTCGTTGGCGCGTCAGTCGCGCACAGCGTCTACACCGTGGCCCATGCGGGACGGCGTAAAATAAAAATAGCTGGCGGCGGCTGACTGACGCATCATACCGGGCAGACTACGGCATCGATGCGCGGATGTCAATATCATCCAGCGTGGTCGTTTGCCGTTCGTGGCGATTTCCTGGCGTCCCTTCTTCGGATTTGCTCGCATGCCCGATTCCATCGATCCCATGGTCGATACAAGCACGCTGCCCCGCGTGGCATTCCAGGGGGCGCCGGGCGCGTTCAGCGAGCTGGCCATCCGGCATCATTGGGCCGCGGATGCCACGACCCTTCCGTCGGACACGTTCGAGAGCGCGCTCGCCCACGTCGTCGCGCACGAGGCGGACTACGCCGTCATTCCGGTGGAAAACGCCATCGCCGGCAAGGTGCATGTCGCCATCGCTGCGCTCGAGGCCTTCGAGAGCCGGGTGCAGCAACGTGGCGAGATCCGCGTGCCGATTCACCTGTGCCTGATGGCGCCGCTGGGCGCCAGTCTCGCCGAACTCCGCATCGTGCGCAGCCACGCGGTCGCCCTGGCGCAGTGTCGCATCTTCTTTGCGCGACACGGCTGGCTGGTACCCGAGCCGCACGCCGATACCGCCGGCGCGGCCCGGGACGTGGCCGAGCTCGGTGACCGTACCATCGGTGCGGTGGCCGGTGAGGCGGCCGCCAGGCGGTATGGCCTCGACATTATCGCCCGGGCGATCGAAGATGTACCTGCCAACTGGACCCGCTTCGTGATCGTCAGTCGCCGCTGACCATTGTTCGTCTTTCACCGCCGAGGTGGCGGATGATACACCGTGATTCATCATATCGCGCTGTGTTCGCGCAGTCCTCGCTCGCTGCGTTGGGATTCACGTTGGGCGCACTCCTGCTTCCCGGGATCGCGCGCGCCCAATCCACCGGCGCGCAGGCGCGAACGGTTGCGCCCGCGTTCGCGACCATCAGTGCGCCCGTTGCCCGCGAACTCTCTGGTGATCGCGCGCGCGCAACGGTGGCGTTCGTCGAGCAATTTTTCCGGCTGCCCGGCAATCGCGGCTTCGACGCGTCCATCGACACGGTCGCCGCGCTGCTCACGCTCGCCGGATACGTGCCGGAGGCGCGTGCGACTGCGCGTGACCGCCTCGTGTTTCGTGTCGAGTCCCGGCCAATGACAGCGCCGGCGTGGACGCCCGACGACGCGTCACTCACCATCGTCGGTCGATCGAAGCCACTGCTGTCGTGGGCGACCAACCACAACATGATCGCCATCAACTCGTGGGCAACGCCCGACGGCGGCGTCACGGCGCGCCTGGTCGACATCGGTGCCGGCTCCGACAGCGCCCTCGCGCGCGCGGATCTCACGGGCGCCATCGCGTTCCTCGATGGAGGGAACATCCGTACCGTCTACACGAAGGCGATGCAGCGTGGTGCGCGCGGCGTGCTGGCAACGCAGAAGCTGCCGGCGTTGAACCAGCAGGCGAAAAACACCACGGCGATCCAGTTCACGGGCATAGCGCGCGACACGATCAACCGCGGGTTCGTCCTGTTCGTGTCGTCGGCCGCACGCGATTCACTCAAGGCGGCCATGGCATCGGGCCCGGTGCAGGTTCGCGCCGTGGTGAAGACGCGCTTCGAAACGCGGCCCGAGCGCACCGTGGTGGCGGAAGTCCGTGGTGCACGGCGTCCCGGCGAGCGCTTCGTGTACTCGGCCCATGTGCAGGAACCAGGCGCGAATGACAACGCCTCGGGCGTCGGGCTGCTGGCCGAGATGGCGCGCACAGCGGCACTGCTGGTCACCCGCGGACAGGCCAACCCGCAGCGAACGCTCACGTTTCTGTGGGGCGACGAGATCCGGTCGACCGATCGTTTCCTGCAGGAAGACAGCGTGCGGCGCGCCGGCGTGAAGTGGGGCATGTCGCTCGATATGGTCGGCGAGAACACGGCGCTCACCGGCGGCACATTCCTGATCGAAAAGATGCCGGACCCGTCTGCCGTATGGGTGCGCGGCGAGGACCAGCACTCCGAATGGGGCGGAAGCCCGATCGCCGCATCCGAGATCCGCGCCTATTGGCTCAACGATTTTGTGCGCCAGCGTTGTCTCGATCGCGCCGCGACCACCGGGTGGGTGGTGAAGTCCAACCCGTTCGAGGGGGGCAGTGATCACACGCCGTTCCTCAACGCGCAGATCCCGGCCGTGCTGCTCTGGCACTTCACCGACCAGTACTACCACACCGATCGCGATCGTCTCGACATGGTGTCGGCGGCCACGCTGGGCAACGTCGGCAACTGCGCACTGAGCATCGGACTGCTGCTGACGTCAGGATCACGCGAGATCACGAAGGCCGCGCTGACGGAATTGGCCGGCGTCGCCGTGCGCGAGTTGCGCACGCAGGGCGCGCTTTCGGCGAAGGCCATCCAGGGCGGATCCACTCCAGCGGCCGAGCGCACCATTCTCGAGGCATGGCGCGACTACTATCTCGCAGCGATCGCGAAGGTGCCCGAGATCTCCGTCGACGGCGGCGATTGGAGTGCGGACGTCAGTGCGGCGCAGGAACAGGTTCGTCGCGCGGCGGTCCAGGTGCTGGCCAGTCCGGGCGGGTAAGTCGCGGTAGAAGACGGGAGACGGGAGATCGAAGACTGGTCGACCCGCAGGCGGGTCTCCCGTCTGCATTCTCCCGTCTCCCGTCTCTCCTACCGCAGCGTCTGCCGCAATATGGTCGTCGGCCCGAGCGGGGTCTCCACCTGCAGCAGGCGACGCGTGGTGTCGCCAATCCATACTGTTGCTTCGCGTTGCGCACTCAACTGGAACAGCACGATGTGTGCGCGTTCGCCGTGCATCGGCGTCGCGCCGATCACGCGCACGCGATAGTCACGCAGGCCGGCATCCAGGTCGAACACGCGAAAGATCGCCGCGAAATCGGCGGCCAGTGGCATTGCGCGCACCACCAGGTCCCAGTTGCCCGAATCGAACACCGCGCTGGCCAGCGTCGTGTCGATCGCCGCTCCGGGACTGTCGACAGGACCGATCCGGCCGCGCACGCGTCGCCCCTCGAAATCGATGTGCATCAGTCGCTGGGGCTGAATCGATCGGTGCTGGCGCGGCGCGAGCGTGAGCGCATCGGTGACCGTCGAATCGATCAGGTACGCCGATCCCCGCCGCACGGTCAGCACGCGACGCAGGAGGGGCTGGTCGGTACCGGTGCGCGTGACGATGTCGGTGATCGTCCCCACCGGAATCTCATCGCCGTCCCGATAGCCGGTGAGCGTATACGTGAGTGTGTCGGCACGAATGCCGCCGCCTCGCAGGCTCGTGTCACCAGGCGCAATGCGCCGCACGGGCGGTTCGACTTGCGCGCGTGCATCGACGACGCCTGCCAGCAGGGCGCCGATGCCAAACAGCAGGTGACGCGCGCGAAGCATGTTCATCCGGAGTGGGTATCCAACAGGAACGGTTGCGGCCGGCTGGTTCAAAGCTCGTACACCGAACGCATCCCGACCAGTCGGATCCCCTGGCCACCTCGTTCGCAGCATGACGCCCGGATAGCTTTGACACGTCCACGTCGGGCTGGCCTTGCCGCGCCCGCGGCGATCTGAACCCTTCAACCGGCGACGACCTCCTGTTCGAGCAACGCATTGCCATTGTCGGCGCCGGACGCCTCGGAACCACGCTCGCGGCAACCCTGCGGCTTCGGAAGGCGTCGGTATCCGGGCCCTTTCGGCGTGGGGAGACCGTCGCGCCGGCCGATCTCGTGCTCCTTGCCATTCCGGAGCGCGAGCTCGAAGCCGTTGCGGCAGCGCTTCCGGTGGGTCCGATCGTCGGGCATTGCAGTGCATCGGCACCGCTCGACGTGCTGGCACCACACGAACGGCTCGGCATGCATCCGCTGCTGCCACTCGGCCGGGGTCTGGTGGCAACGAACGACACCTTCACCGGTGCGGCCTGTGCCATCGATGGCAGCTCCGGGCGGGCCCGTGCCGTCGCCACGAGCATCGCCACCGGGCTGGGCATGCGGCCGGTGTTGGTGTCCGCTGAACTGCGTCCACTGTATCACGCGGCGGCGTCCATGTCCGCGAACTACCTGGTGACACTCGAGTCCGTCGCCGAACAGTTGGCGCAGGCCACCGGCATCACGCGCGCCGAACTGGCGCCACTGGCGCGCGCCGCGCTCGAGGCATGGATTGTCGGCGGGTTCCGCGATGCCATCAGCGGGCCCGTTTCGCGCGGCGATGACGCGATTGTCGACGGCCAGCGGCGCGCGATCGCATCGCAGTTGCCGTCGGCACTGCCGCTGTTCGATGCGCTGACCAGCGCCACCCGACAGGCGATGGACGCATGAGAGTGATTCGCACGGTCGGCGAGCTGCGTGCGGTGTTGTCCGAACCGCGACGCGATGGGCGCCGCATTGGCTTTGTGCCCACCATGGGCGCGTTGCACGACGGGCACCTCTCGCTCATGCACCGCGCACGCTCCGAATGTGACGTCGTCGTGAGTTCGATCTTCGTGAACCCGACGCAGTTCAACGACGCGCGCGACCTTGCCGCCTATCCGCGCACGGAAGCCGACGACAGCGCGCAGCTCGCAGCGGCGGGTGTGGACGTGCTGTTCGCTCCCGCAACCAACGAGGTGTATCCCGATGGCTTTTCGACCGTGGTCGACGTCGGGGGTATTGCCGAATCGCTCGAAGGCACCGCGCGAGGACCAGGACATTTTCGTGGTGTTGCGACGGTTGTCGTCAAACTGCTGAACATCGTGCAGCCCCACGCGGCGTATTTCGGGCAGAAGGACGCGCAGCAGGTGCTCGTGGTACGCCGCCTCGTGCGCGATCTCGATTTTCCGGTCGAGGTGATCGCCTGTCCCACGGTTCGCGAACCCGACGGACTCGCCCTGTCGAGCCGCAACGCGCGCCTGACCCCCGATGCGCGCAGCCAGGCGCGCGGCATTTCCGCTGCGCTGTTCGCCATGCGCGACGCCGCCGGTGCAGGCACGTTGGACGCGGGCGTGCTGCGCGCTGCGGGGCTCGATGTGCTTGGCAGCCACGGGATCGATCCTTCGGCCGTGGACTACCTCGCGGTGGTCGATCCCCGCACGCTGCAGCCCGTTCACGACGTGCGCGACGGTGCGCTCATGGCCACGGCGGTGCACGTGGGCGGCGTGCGACTGATCGACAACCTTGAAGTCCCCGCCGCGAGCCCGGCGGTGCAGCAACCATGACGCGCGCCGTTGCGCAACACGACGACGACCGCATCGTGCGGCTGAGCGAGCGGGACGCCGCATCGCCGCCGCTCGTCATGTTGACCGCCTACGATGCGCAGTCGGCGCAGATCGCCGACGAATGCGGCGTCGACTTCATCCTGGTGGGTGACTCAGCCGCGACGACGATCCTCGGCTACCAGAATACGCGCGATGTGACGCTCGAGGAGATGTTGATGCTCACGCGCGCAGCGCGCCGCGGTACGCGCAACGCGTTGCTCGTCGGCGACCTGCCGTTCGGCACCTACGAGTCCAGCGATGCGCAGGCACTGGACACCGCGCAGCGATTCCGCGACGCCGGATGCGACCTGCTGAAGCTGGAAGGGGGCGGGCCGATGATCTCGCGGGTTCGCTGTCTGGTCGAGGCCGGTATTCCCGTGGTCGGTCATGTTGGCCTCCTTCCGCAGGGCGCCCAATCGCCGGCCGACCTGAAGGCACGTGGCCGTACCGCCGCCGAGGCCGTGCAGATCGTGCAAGCGGCGCAGGAGCTCGAAGGGGCCGGTGCGTCGCTGCTGGTGGTCGAAGCCGTACCCGCGCCGGTGGGTGCCGCGATTGCGCGGCGCGTGCAGATCCCGGTGATCGGCATTGGCGCGGGCAGTGATGTCGATGGCCAGGTGCTGGTGTACACGGATGTACTTGGGCTCGGTCGCGGTCACGTGCCGCGGTTCGTGCGCAGCTACGCCGACGGCCGCGCCGTCTGGGTGCAGGCCGTGCTGGGATATGTGCGCGACGTGCGGCAGCGTGCCTTTCCTTCGGCGGTGGAGTCGTACGGCATGAACGACGAGGAGCGCGCGCTGTTCCGCGCAGCCATGGAACGCGCCTGACGGGTTGGCCCACGACCATCGACAGCGTTTCTTTCGATCAGTAGAATAGCGTTGTTCGGTTCTCATGCGGCACAAGGAGCTCGGTAATGCGTCAGCGACGGTCAAGAGAATTGGATGCGCGGATTACCGAGACCGGCTGGCGCCTGGTGGGACGGGTCGCGTCGATTCAGCCGGAACCCGAAATCCTTCAGGTCGGAGATGATGCGGGCTGCGTGTACGCGACGCGTATGCGCATTCGCCCATGGCTCGGCACCGGGCGCCCGCTCGGCACGACGCTCGAAGTGCTGGGGTCGGCGCTGTCCCGCGACTATCCTGATCTGCCGGCATTGTCAGCGCATGGGTCGTTCGTACGACCGGCTTCGCGCTTCCAGGGCGTGCGATGGGAAACAGACGGCAAGCCGGGTGCGTGGATGGGAGAACTGCATTGGCGATATCCCCATCCCGTGGTGCGCGGGGTCGCCTGTCTCGCCCATGTCGTGCTGGTCGAGCAGGAGAAGGCGCTCACGATGACCGTGCGCGTGTTTGTGGACGGTGGCACTGCGGCGGTGCGTGGCTCGGCCGGCGTGTGTCAGGCGCGCCCTCCGTTCATGCCGGCCCTGCATCACGCGATGCGCCTCGACTCCGACTGGGGTGAGGCGGCCTCGCGGGTGCTCACCGCCGAGAGCGTCCCGGCATTCGTCATGGATACGCTGCTGCGCGAATCGCGCGACTATCCCGTCGCCGTGCTGGCTCCGCTCGATGATGGATCGTATGTACTGCCACCCGAGGAGCTCGCGACGGAGTTGCTGGGGATCGCGCCGCTGTTTGTGATCGATCGGCATCCGACGACGTTCCGACTGACCGACTTGCTGGGCGACAAGCGCCTGTCGTGTTTCTGGGGCGCGCTCCGGATCTACCAGCCCGACTTCTCCTGTGCGTCGCCGTCGGAAGAGCATCCGTTGCTGTTGCGGGACCGGCTCGTCGACCCGTTTCAGCGCGCTGAACTCATCGGACGCCTTGCCATCGGTACCCGGGCGCGCGTCTCTCCACCACCTTCCGTTGCCGCCCGGCACGCGCAGACCACGAAGGCGTCACGTCGGGACGATGCCTTCAACGGGCACGCGAAAGCGAGTTCAGTCGATCTCCCGACCGGCGACGTCAGGCAGCCTGCACCGGATGCATCGCCTGTCCCGACCGTTCACGTCGATGGCCTCATGACGGCCCTCGGGACATTGTCCACGGAAGTCCGATCACTGGCGGCCGCCGTTCAGCAGCTCGCTACGGCCAACCGGGATCTGCATCAGGAAGTGGCGCAGTTGCGAACCGCCGCAGCGGTCCGCGCGGGTGGTGCCGGCTCCGTGGAGCGTCGCATTGCCCGAATCGATCGCAACCTCGATCAGTTGCGGTCACTCATCGGCACGGGCACCGAGAGCACGTTTACAGAATCACCCGAATCGACCGCTCCGGACCCGGACAGCGCGGACGACGAGCATGCGACGCTGCAGCAGATCGTCCAGCACGCGTCCAGCACGCACGCTGATGCGCTGCTGGTACTGGACAGTGCAGAACGATCGGCCGTCGACAGTCCCTTCGAAGACGTGGATCGTGTTGCGACGGTGCTCGACGCGATGGCTGAGGTGGCCCGGCGACGCCAGCGCGGCGGCCTCGGCATGTCGATCCGCGACGCATTCCGCGAATACGGGATCGACTATCGCGGTGCCACCGCCCCCTCGACCTCCGACAAGCTGCGCACGCAGTATCAGTTGCTTGGCCCGGACGGCACCACGTTCGACTGCCAGGAGCACATCGTCCTGGGATCGACGTACGATCCCCGGTACTGCCTGCGGATTTACTTCACGTCACGTGCGTCGCTCGAGCCACGCTTCGTGGTGGGGCACATCGGCCGGCACTTCGATGTGAAGAGCACGTCGTAGGGTGAAGCATCTCACGATCACCCTCGACGCTCACATGGCCGAGCTGGTCTTCATTGACACCAATCTCTGAGGCCTTATGCGTCTCGATCGGTGGGAATGGACAATGCTGCTTACGGTCGCCTTCGGTGCGGCCTTCGCAACCGCGACCACCTGGAGCGTCGACAAACGGGCCCTGGACAGTGTTACAGACGCACAGCGGCGAGCGGCATACTGGTGGGAAGGACTCGTGCAAAGTGGCATCCCACCTGACAGCGCTACTCAACTCACGCTCAACGCGTTGCGCAGCCGACTCAACGGCAGTCCCGCTCGAGTCGAGCCTCCGTTCGTCTCACGCCCCGTCATTGACTCCGTTTGGCAGGCTTTCAGCTTGAATCCATTCCTGAACGGCGGTGAGCAAACACCCAGAAACGATCGCGAGCACGAGTCGCTTCGCGTTGCCAGACAGGATATTCGGTTGGTCCTTGCGGTTGGTACCGAAGCGGCAAGGAGGCGCGAATTCGCGCGAGCACAACGGCTGCAAGCCATTGTGCTCGCTGGAATCGCGGTCCTCTCCATCAGTACACTGGCACGCAGGAGGAGCAGCAGACCTACGCCCAATCCGGTTGACACGATTTCCGTGTTACACTATTTTCGTGTAATGAAGAATGTCACCATCACCCTCGACGATGACGTCGCCAGGTGGGCGCGAATTCGCGCGGCGGAGCTGGATACCAGCGTATCGCGAATGCTTGGCGAGCTGTTGCGTCAACAGATGAGGCGACAGATCACGTACCAGACCGAGCGACAGCAGTACCTGGTGCGCGAGGCACGCCCCCTGTCCGCAGCAGGATCGGTCTACCCCTCACGCGACGACCTGCATGACCGATCTGGTCTTCGTTGACACCAATGTGTTCGTCTATGCGATCGACGCGTCCGCCGGTGACCGGCATCTCGCGGCGCGACGCTGGACGGAGGCGTTGTGGACAAGCCAGCACGGGCGTGTCAGCATGCAAGTCCTGCAGGAGTTCTACGTCACGGTGACGCGCAAGCTGCGTCCGGGACTCCCCGCGATCGATGCACAGCGGGAAGTGCGCGCGCTGCTGTCATGGTCACCTGTCGAGATCACGCCCTCCATTCTCGAACGTGCCTGGCACGTTGAATCGCGTTTTCAGTTTTCGTTCTGGGACGCCCTGATCGTTGCCGCTGCGCAGGCCGCCGGCTGTCGGTATCTGCTCACGGAAAACCTGCAAGACGCGCAGGAACTCGATGGTCTCGTTGTGCTCAGTCCTTTTCGGGCAGCGCCGGACTCTCTTTCCTGACCATACCGGTGCAGGTGGTATGGTTCTAATACCGGTAGTGCTCTGCCTTGAACGGCCCGTTCTTGTCCACGCCCAGGTACGCGGCCTGCTCTGACGTCAGCACCGTCAGCTTCACGCCGAGCTTCTCGAGGTGCAGCCGCGCCACCTTCTCGTCGAGATGCTTCGGCAGCGTGAACACGCGCTTGCCGTACTGCTCGGCATTCGCGTGCAGCTCCAGCTGCGCCAGCACCTGGTTCGTGAAGCTCGCGCTCATCACGAAACTCGGGTGTCCCGTGGCGCAGCCGAGGTTCACCAGGCGGCCTTCGGCGAGAATGAGGATCGACCGGCCGCTCGGCAGCACGAACTCGTCGTATTGCGGCTTGATGTTGATGCGCTGCATGCCCTCGACCTTCTT
>CAZPON010000083.1:0-11485 GCA_964588045.1 uncultured Gemmatimonas sp. | reverse complement strand
TACCCCGTACTCATGACTCCCTACTCCATACTCGGAGTTCAGGACTCCCTACTCCATACTCCAACGAATGGAGCCGTGTATGTCCCGTGCATTCCTGAGAGACGATGCGGAAGGCGAGATGCCCCGCCGCAACTACAACCTGCCGCCCCGCGACGACCCGGAATTCGACCGGGCGGCGGCGCGCGCGTTGCTCGAGGCCGCGCGCGTGAGTGAAACGCAACTCGCCGAGCGCGCGACGGGATACTACTGGGGCGAGCCGGGGCTCCGGCCGTATGTCGAGGAAATCCGCCTCGAGGCCGAGCGCAACAACGATGACCGGCTGGAACAGTTGGCGCGTCGATTCCTGAGCTGACGGGCGCTGGGTGCGTGCCGCTGCTACCGCGCTGCCGCCGGCTTCCGCCCCCATCCACCGATGGAGAAACGCACGTAGAACCCCTCGACCTTCACCGTTGGTCCGCCGGCCACCGAGTTCAATCCATCGAGGTGCCAGTCCGTGGTGGCCGGCTGGAAGACGTATCCCGTGCTGACGCCGATCAGCATGCCGCCCTGCTCGCCGGTTGGCGCCTCGCCGAACACGAGGCGGTAGTTGCCGTCGACGCCCACACCGAGCAGGAAACCGCCGGTCGTCATGCGCGAACTTCTGCCGGGATCGGCGAGGACTTCGCCAAAGGTGGGCGCGCTGCGACCGCGCATTTGCAACTGCATCCCGGCGCCGCCGAGGCCGATTGACGGGAAGATGTCGAACGTGCGATGCGGGGTGATGTTGTAGCCCATGCGGAACATCCCGAAGCCGCCATCGAGCGACACGTCGTAGCTGCCGCTGGTCGTCGCGCGATGCTGGCCAACCAGTCCGGCGCCCTCACCGCCGATCATCCAACGGCCGATCTCTCCGTAGCCGCCGCCGCCGAGTGTCAGGTACTGGTCATTGAGCTGCGGAAGGCCCGACGCGACCAATGTTGCATTGAGGTTGCTGAGGTCGAGGCCCATGTAGCCAACCTGAAAGAATCCGCGGCCGCCCGCGTCGTGCTTGCGGGCGAGCGTCTGCGCGCCAGAGGGCCAGGGCGACAGGAGGCTGCACAGGGCAAGTGTGCTGGCGAGGTGCCGGGCGATTCGGATGCGCATAGTCACAATCTCCGGAGGGGGATGTAATCCCTACGCGGTTGGGTCGTGGTTTGATTCGGACACGTGGATGAGTACGGAGTATGGAGTCTTGAACTCCGAGTCTGGAGTAGGGAGTCGTGAGTATGGGGTACGGAGTCCGGGCGTAGGGATACTCCCCACCCCACACTCCGAACCCGACTCCGTACCCCATACTCACGACTCCCTACTCCAGACTCGGAGGTAAGCACTCCCGACTCCGAACTCCTGATTTCAGCACTAACTTGCCGACATGAAACGCAGGTGGTGGCTCGCCGGTGTGTTGGGTGCGGCATGCATGCACCCCGCCGCGTCGACATCGTCGACGACGGCGGAGGTGGCGGCCGACACTGTGTGGTATGTGTCGGCGCGAGCCCGCGACGAGGGGCTGGTCACCACGCGCCTGGCCGACTCGCTCGAGTTCGGATTCGTGGTGGTGACGTACCAACGCAGCGGGGACCTCCTCACCCAGGATCTCGACCTGGACGTGCACGACTCCACACGTCTCGGTCGCGCGGAATTCGTCGCGGCGCTGAAGGCCCGCGCGGCGGATTTCCCGGTGTCCGATCCGATGGCCGTGCTCTACGTGCATGGCTACGGGACCTGGCAGCATGAAGCGCTCAGGAGCACCGCGACGTCGATGGTGCGTTCACGGTCGCGCGCGCCATGGGTGGTCTTCTGCTGGCCGTCCAGGGGGTCCGGTCTCGCATCACCCAGCACGCGGGCGATCCTGACCAACGGGTACTGGATCGACTCGGTCACGGCCGCAGCGTCGGCACCGGCGTTCGGCACGGCCATGTCCGCCGTGCTCGACGCCGTCGGTGGTGCGCATACCCTGGTCGTTGCGCACTCGATGGGGGCGCAAATCGTGTCGGAAGCGTTGATGTCGGACACGGCACTCCGCGCGCGCCTGTCGGCCGATTCCCTCCGCGCCCTGGCGTATTTCGCGCCGGATATCGACGCCGTGCGATTTCACGACGTGATCGTGCCGGCCGTGCATCCACTCGCCAGGCGCGTGGTGCTGTATGCGTCCGAGAACGATCGCACGCTGTCCATCTCGCGGATGCTCAACAAGGGTGATCGGGCCGGCCTCATTCGGGGACCACCTGGCACTGACACGGCGTCCGTGCTTGAAGCCGTCGATGTCAGCGATGGCCTGTCGTCGGGCGGCATGTTCCAGCGCACGTTCGGCAACCATCATGCGCTGAGCCGCGCCCCATCCGCCTTGTTCGATATCCTGTTTGTCGTTGGCGGAGCCATGCCGCCCGGCTGTCGCGTGACCCTGGGTACGGGCACTCACACGGGAGGCAACGGCTGGAAGCTGACGAAAACGCCGCCGCCTCCACCGCAGGCGCTCGAGGCGTGCGCAACCGTCCGATAGCAGCGCTGGCGGGCAAGCGCGCGCTCAGAAGAAGTAGCGGAACCAGTGCGCCAGGCGTGTCCGCATCTTCGACTGCGGTGGCAGGAGCCGTTGCAGGTCGGCCGGATCCTCGAGCCATTCGCTCTGGCCAATGAGCGCGATGAGGTCGATGTACGGAATGACGCTCGGCCAGCCGGAGATGATGAGTGCGTCCTCACCGTCCATCACCATGCTGCGCGCGTTCTGGTTCTGCGAACCCATCACGGTGTAAAACACCACCCGCGCGCTGTCGGCGTCGGACAGCGAGTCGAACCAGTCCTGCACGTAGCCGTCGCCGATCCGGTACAAGTCCTCGGGATCCGTCGCGAGTTCTGCCAGGGCGGAATCGCGACGGACAACCTGGTTCCTTCGTTGCTGCACGAACTCCTTCAGCATCTGCTCCCACTGAGGGATCGTCATGAGCCGCCACGCCTCGCGCGAGGCAAACGTATTCGACTTGAGATGCAACTTCGGATAGCGGCCGAGGGCGGTGGTATCGATCGGCAGCGCCAGGCTTTCGATGAGCGTGCGCAACCGCGGCAAGGCGGCATACACCGATGGCGGAAACCCGAACAACGTGCGGAGCCACTCGTGCTGGCCAAACGTCTGTTCCACGGCCAGGATCTTGGCCGCGATGTCGGTGACCGGATGCGTTGGCGCAAACAGTCCGACTCGCAACAGCCCGCCACGCTCGGCCAGCTCCGGCGCCATCCGTTGTGAAACGGCCAGCAGGCGCCACAGCAGCTCGTAGGAGTTCTGCATGGAGCCGAACGCATTGGCGGGCGCGTTGGCGAGCGCCGGAGCGATGATCAGCACGCGCACACCGCGCAGGGCGCTGCCAATGAGCGCTGAACCCCAGAAGTCGCTGTTCCACAGCGAATCCGGAATCTTGATGACCGATCCCGGCGGCATCATCGTGTACAGCACCGCCTTGGATACATTCACGCGCTTGTCGCCGAAGCCCACGGCGTTGTGCACACCGAGCGCGCGCAGCGCGTGCTGGCCGCCGCCGGCGAGCGCGACGTTCACGAGCGAGTCGTAGGCGGGTGAGCGGTCACGCGGCTGGAGGTGCCAGGGCATGTGCGCCGAATCCACACCCTGGCTGCGCAGCAGTTCACGGGCGGCCGTCTTGAGCTGCAGGGTGGCCGGACCGCTCACCAGCAGCGTGCGGTCTTCCCACGACAGGTTCGAGTAGTGCTCGCCGACGCCTGCGCCGGTGTACATCGCCTCGCCGCGGTAGGGGTCGGCCTCGGTGATGTCGTAGAACACGAGCTTGCGGTGGTCGCGATAGACGTTATCCGGCACCGCCAGCCCCGTGACGACGTGACGACTCCAGAAGGTGTGGTCGGCCGCGTTCGTCACGTTCACCTGCACCTTCACCACGTCGTGCAGCCAGTCGTCGCCGTAGTCGGCGCGCTGCGCTTGCAGCAGCTTCGAGCCGGCGACCGCGCGACGCAGCGATTCCTGTGCCTCGGACAACGAGTCTTCCCACACCGTATTGCGACCCGGCAGCTTCGTGCGATGCCGCAGCGGGTCCTCGAGCAGGCTCAGCCAGAGGTGGCCCTTGTTCACCCGGTAGAACCATTCGTCGATGAGGATGATGTACGTGGGAATCGTGCCCGTGCGGTCGTACGCGCGCACGCGCGCCGTCAGCGTGCTCAGATAGGCGCGCGTCACCTGACGGTAGGCCATCTCGTCCGGCTCGCCATCGGCATCGATGCCCCGCACGTCGTGAATCCAGAGCACGTGATAGTCGTTGGCGTCGCGGATCGTGCGCGCCAACTGCAGCTGGAACTGCTCGTTGATCACGTACGACACGAAATTGCCCTCGACGAACGTCTCGCCGACCGCACGTTCGACGAGCGCATCGAGCTCCGCCTGCGAGTCGTGCTCCTCGGGCAGCAGCGCGTACTGCAACGGCAGCCAGACCGACCGGGCATCGTGGCACCGCGCACGAATCGCGGCGCGATTCGTCTCGACGATATCGAGCAGCGCGGTGAACACGGCGAGCACGTCTTCGCTGGCGTCGGGTGAGACGCTCGACCCGGTGGAAAGCCAGCGCCGGTACAGGCCGCGCGCACGTCGCGCGAACTCCCGCGTGGTCTCGTCGCGCTTGTCCTGGCCAAGCAGGCGATCGTACGGCAGGAGGACTTCGTCCAGCAACAGCATGCGCGCCATGCGGACCACGGCCGCCTCGGTTGCCGTATCCGCCGTCGCCGAGGATCTGCGCGCCGCCCGGGTGAACGCGCGCGCCATCGCCGCGTGGAATCGCCGTACTTCGTCTTCGTACAACCTGGGGCGCGCCGAGCCATCGGGACCGGGCGCGGTAAGGGCCTGGCGCATGCCGTCGATACGCGCCACCACGAGCGACTCGGCGCGCACGTGATCGGCGCCTTCATGCTCCAGCCACGGCACGGTGAATCGTCCGATCCAGTCGGCGGTCGCGCGCGCATCGGCCAGCGCTGCAACGATGTCAGCGTTGAGCGATCGCGGTGGCGCGTTCACCGGCGTCGACTCGAGCGACACGCGCGACTGCGTTGGACGCGTCTTTCCAGCCGGTATGCGGCGCTGGATCGGTTTGTCGAACCCCAGCGCGACCGACCAGCGCTTGCCCGGCGAGATGTCGAGACGCGCCATGCTGCCGTCGTGAAACACACCGCCGCGTCGCAGCGGGCGCATGAACGACAGCATCCAGCGCGTGCGTGCATCGAGCAGGTTGTAGTCGGCCGCCACGCCGGCGCGGAAGAACGGAAGCGACAGGCGGCCGCGCACACCGCCATCCCACTCGCCACCCCGCGCCCCCGCATAGCTCTCCACCTGCAGGGCGGCGAGGCCGAGCACCGGATTCAGCACGTCGCGTGACAACGTCGCGCGGGCCTCGCCCAGACCCTGTCCGGTTCCGTCGGTCATCGCGCCGCCAAGCGCGCCGCCGGCGCTCCACCGCCAGAGGCCCGGCTGCCCCAGTGACGTGGGACGGTCGCCGTCCGCCGCCGGGCGTGACTGCGCGCCCAGTGCGATGCACGAGGGCATGGCCACGAGGAGCACGGCGTACAGGGGACGCATGACGGGAATCCCGGTGGAGATGGAGAAGTCGAGCCCAACAATTGGTCGCCCGCGCCGGTTGCGCCAGTCACTACGTCATCGCCGCAGCGCCTACGTCATGCGGCGGATGTTGACGCAGTCCGGGAATCGGCATTCTGGCATCGCGAGAACGGCACACGTCTTCCCTCCATCGGAGCGTCCCATGTCGAACCAGCCCTGCCGCCTGACCCTGGCCCTCATTCTCTTCTCCGCCAGCGCCCTGCTTGCGCCCCGCGCCGGCTTCGCGTCCATGGTCGCGGACGGTCGCGGCACGCCCGAGCAGGCGCCGGACGTGGCCAACCGCCTGCAGTGGACGATCGAAACGGCCGATTCCGTCGGCACGCACGTCGAGGTGCGGCACGGGATTTCGAGCCGAGTGATCGCGTATCGCTTCCGCGTCGACGTGAATGAAATGCGGGCCGACGACGCCTCGATCGCCGCGATGGCGTGGGATGCCGAGGTGCGCCTGATGCACGCGGACGACGTCGGCGTGCTGCACCTCACCGACAAGATGCCGGAGCAGACGTTGCCGCTTCCGTTCGGCGTACAGCTCATGGCCGGCGACACGGTGATCGTGACGGTGACGTTCGCGGAGCGCGGGCACCACGCGGTGCGCATCCGCGTCACCATCGATCATGAAGTGACGGATCGGAAGTCGATGCGGTTGCCCAGTCAGGCATGCCGTGTGGATCCTGGATCGACCGAGGGCGGTCTCGTGTCGACCTGGGAGTGGAAGAATCCCATCGACGGCGAGCTGTGGGCGGTGTCCGGCGCACTGCGGGAGTACGCCGCCGGCATGCGGCTCACCGACGTGACGACGGGTGAGGATATCTGGAGTGACGGGCCGTCAGGTGATCCCCGGCACGCATCGACGGTGTCGACGGTGCAACGGTTTGGCGTGTCGGTGGTTGCCGGACACACGTATCGACTGACCATCGTGCGCAAGCACGACGCGCATGGTGCGATGGTCGCGCTGGGTGCTGGGCGGGCGAGTGCGACGGCGATCGTGGTGCCGAATCTTCAATAAGAAGGTTCGGCAATCATTGCCTCACTGCTGAGGCGCACACGGCCTCCAGTAAGTTTGCTGGAATTGTGGGACAAGAGGCGGGAATAAATTTGACACTGCCATCCTGTGGGGATAACCTTGGCCATCGTGGAAAACTTCTGACCGGCTCCACCCTGCGCGATGTGGGCTCCACCCCAACGCGCTGGGTCCCGCCTCCTGTCCGTGTCGTGGTCGCGATTGCATTCCAGCGCAGGCTCGATTCGCTGATTACCACAACCTGGTGCACCGAATGATGAAGAAACGAGTACTGACGGTGTTGTTGGGGACATTCCTCCTCACGACGCAAGCCGTTGCCCAGCAGGTGACCGTCACTGGGCGAGTGACTCGCGACGAGAATGTCCCCCTGTCCGGCGTGTCGGTCATCGTCGTGGGAACCTCGCAGGCCACGCAGACCAACAGCCAGGGCAACTACACGATCCAGGTGGCGGTTGGCCAGACGCTGCGGTTCCGGCTCATCGGCTACTCGCCGATCGATCGGGTCATCGGCACCGAACGCACGATCTTTGTCACCCTGGAGAAGTCCGCCGCCAGCCTCGACGCGGTCGTCGTGACGGCGCTGGGCCAGACCGCCACGCAGCGAAGCCTTGGCGTTTCGCAGCAGACGGTGATGGGCGCCGATGTCGCCGCCACCGGTCGCGAGAACTTCATCAATGGATTGCAGGGCCGCGTGGCCGGCGTCGAGGTCACCAGTTCGTCGGGCGTTCCGGGCGCCTCGTCGTCCATCACGATTCGCGGCGTCAGCTCGATCAGCAGCAGCAACCAGCCGCTCATGATCATCGACGGCCTGCCGCTGGACAACAAGACGATGAACACGAATCAGTTGGCCTCCGACCGGCCGGGTTCGTTGACCGCGTTCAGCAATCGCGGCCTCGACTTCACCAACCGCGCCGCCGACATCAATCCGGAAGACATCGAGAGCATGGTGGTGCTCAAGGGTCCCGAAGCCGCCGCCCTGTACGGTATCGACGCGGCCAACGGTGCCATCGTCATCACCACCAAGCGCGGCAAGTCGGGTGTGGGCGGGTTCGAGTACAACAACCGCTTCCGCAGCGACGGCACGCGCACCAACCCGGTGATCCAGAACGTGTATGGTCCGTCAGCGACGACCGGCGACCTGCTGAACGCCTTCGCCTACTTCGGCCTGCCGTACCCGGCGGGCACGCAATTCTACAACAACATCGACGGATTCTTCGAGACACCGCTCTCACAGCAGCACAACCTGTACGTCAGTGGCGCGACGAGCGACAACAAGCTCAACTACCGCGTCGGCGTCTCGGGCGCCCTGCAGGGCAGCGTCGTGCCCAACTCGGAGTTGACACGCATCAACGTGACCGGACGCACCGGCGCGCAGGTGACGCGCTGGTTGAACACCGACCTGTCGGTGCTGTATGCGCAGTTGGACAACACGCAGCCCATCAAGGGCGCCAACGGCCCGCTCATCGGCCTGTTGCTGTGGCCGCAGACGGACGATGCCCGCGATTACCTCACGCCGGCCGGCAACCGCCGTCGCATCACGACGCAGAATGCGAACCAGGAGGTGGAGAACCCGTACTTCAGCGTCAACAAGAACCGCATCAACGCCAGGACCGGACGCCTCAACGTCAATCTCGGCGTGATCCTGTCGCCGGTCACGTGGGGCGACCTGCGCGTGAACGTCGGCTCCGATGGCTACACCAATGAGAACCTGATCCTGCGTCATCCGGAAAGCGTCGGCGTTGCCAACGACAACCAGGGCATCCTCGACCAGGCCACCGACGTCGTGCGCAACCTCAGCTCGCAGGTGGTGCTCAACGTCAAGCCCCGCCAGCTCGGCAACGGTTTCTCGATTTCCGGCCTTCTCGGCAACCAGGTCAACTCGTTCCGGTCGAACACCAACGGCCTGTACGGCCAGAACTTCTACGATCCGAACTTCGTCTCGGTCAACAACGCCGCGATGCGCACGAACTTCACGACGCTCACCCAGCGTCGCCTCATGAGTCTTTATGGCCAGGCGGTGTTGAACTACAACAACTACCTGTTCGTGACGGGGGCAGTTCGCAACGACTGGACGTCCACGATCCCCGAGGAGCGGAACTCGTTCGTCTATCCCAGCCTCAACGCCTCCTTCGTCTTCACTGACGCCTTCCCGTCGCTCACCGGCTTCTTCAGCTCCGGCAAGCTGCGCGCGGCCGTGGCCGACGTGGGTCGCGATGCGCGCCCCTACGCGTACCGGCCGGCACTCGAATCCAAGACCACGTCGTACGGCGGGTATGGCTACGGCTTCACCGGCCCGAACCTCGCGCTCAAGCCGGAGTTCGCCGGCTCCTATGAGTTCGGCACGGATCTCGCGTTCCTCGACAACCGGCTCGGCGTCGATATCACGACGTACAGGAAGGAAACCACCGACCAGATCGTCAACGATATCCGCGGCAGCTACGGTACGGGCTACATCCTGTTCAACCTGAACGGTGCCATGACGCGCAACCAGGGCACTGAAGTCACGCTGCGCGCCACGCCGATCCTGCGCGGGGCGTTCAGTTGGGACCTGGTCGCAAACTACGAGAAGGCGTTCGGCCGGGTGATATCGCTCCCGAATGGGCTGCCGGAGTCGTATGTCTCGGACACGTGGCTGTACGGCAACGTGCGTAATGGCACCATGCCCGGCCTGTCCACACGCTCGCTGACCGGCACGTTCTACCTGCGCAACCAGGCCGGGGACATCCTGATCGATCCCACGACCGGATTGCCGTTGCGGAGCGCGGCCTTCGTCGATGGCGGGTACGACCGGCAGCCGGACTTCACGGTCGGCCTCACCAACACCTTCCGGTTCAAGGACCTGTCGGTGAGCGTGCTGTTCGACTTCCGGAAGGGTGGCGATGTGCTCAACGCCACCGAGCACTACCTCACGGCGCGCGGACTCACCGAGCGCACGCTCGACCGGGAAACGCCGCGTGTCGTGGACGGCGTGCTGCGCGATGGCAAGGAGAACACGGCCAATCCCACGAAGAACACCATCGTGGTCATTCCCGCCGTGCAGACGGCCTACTACACCAACATCAGTGAAGAGCTCTTCATCGAGAAGGACGTCAGTTGGGTGCGGTTGCGCGACGTGACCGTGCGGTACACCCGGCCCGGCAAGTACCTGCGGGCGCGCGACGCCAGTGCGTTCCTCACCGGCACCGACCTCCTGTTGTTCACCAACTACTCCGGCCTCGATCCCATCGTGAATGGCAATACCGCCGCCGTGATGGGTTCCAGCGGTGCCGGCATCGACTACGGCAACTTCCCGATGCCGAAGGGTGTGGCGTTCGGATTCAAGGTGGGGTACTGACCATGAAACGCCTGCACGGATTCATGATGGCCGGCGCGCTGACGCTGTCGGCGGGCTGCCAGAACTTTCTCGACGTCAACACCAATCCGAATGGACCGCAGGAGGTGTCGGCCAACCTCTATCTGGCGCCCATGCTGCACTGGATGGTGACGTCGCCGCAGTACGACGGGCGCCAGGCCGGACGGTATACCCAGGAATGGACGCTGCCCGGAACCGCCCTCTCCACGTGGGATCGCATGGGCTACGATCCCTTGAGCGACAACGGCGCCATGCAGTGGCGCGATGTGTACTGGACCTTCGGCCAGAACCTGGTGGACATGACCAACAAGGCGGAGGCTGAGGAACGCTGGGACCTCCTGGGCGTCGCCAAGATCCTCAAGGCCTTCGGCTGGCAGGTGCTCACCGACCTGCATGGTGAGATCATCGTCAAGGAAGCCATCGACCAGACCAAGTTCGCCTTCAACTACGACACGCAGGAGTACGCGTACCAGGAGATCCAGAAGCTTCTGGACGAGGCCATCGTGTCGCTGCAGCGCACCGACGGTGCGGTCGACCAGGCCTACCTGGCCAGGACGGACCGCATCTATGGCGGCGACCGTACGAAGTGGCTCAAGCTGGCGTACGGCATGCTGGCGCTGAACCTGAACCACTACACCAACAAGTCCTCGTACAGGCCCGCCGACGTGATTGCCAACGTGAACAAGTCGTTCACCGGCAACGCCGACGACCCCCTGCTCACCTACCCGAACACCCAGAACGACGACATCAACTTCTGGGGGCGCACGCGCAACAACATCACGCCCTACCGGCAGACGCAGTTCGTGCTCGGCCTGATGGACGGCACGGTGTTCGACGGTGTCGTCGATCCGCGCATGAGCCGCATGCTGTCGCCCGCGCCGGACGGCGTGTACCGCGGCCTCGACATCAATGTCGTGGGCTTCGGTGCGCTGCCCACCAACCAGCAGCCGAACAACCTGAACGGCTACGCGGGCACCGGTGGTGTGGGCTTGCCCGGCCGCTACCTGTTCGACGACAAGGCCAAGATGCCGTTCATGACGTTCGCGCAGTTGCAGTTCATCAAGGCCGAGGCGTCGTACAAGATGGGAGACATGGCGGGAGCGCTCGCGGCCTACACGACCGGCATCTCGGCGCACATCGACTGGGTGAACGCCCGCAACAGCGACAACGGCCAGCAGCCCACGCAGATCACCGCAGCGGAGAAGGCGGCCTTCCTCGCGAGCCCGGCCATCGTGCCGGCCACGCCGGCCGGGCTCACCCTCACCCACATCATGTCGCAGAAGTACATCGCGCAGTGGGGATGGGGCCACAACGAGATCTGGATGGACCTGCGGCGCTATCACTACACGGATCTCGATCCGAGCGGCACCAGACAGGTGTTCCCGGGGTTCACCCCCCCCACGAACCTGTATCCGGACAACGGTGGCAAGATTGCCCAGCGCATCCGTCCGCGGTACAACTCGGAATACATCTG
>CAZPON010000082.1:9139-11502 GCA_964588045.1 uncultured Gemmatimonas sp. | reverse complement strand
CTCCCGTGTCACCGCGTGTGGCGTATGTGCGATACACGTTGCCGGCCCACGGATAGCCGGTGTGCGACAGTCCGACCGAGTCGAAATGCAGGAAGAGCTTCCGGTCGGCGGGGAACATGCACTCCTCTTCCTCGCATGTGGAGGGGCCGCGCAGGTGCATCGGGACGGACGTGTCCATGCTGTTGCTGACGCTCACGTTCGTGTGCTGCAAGAGCCACATCACGACGGCGCGGGTTTCGGGCTCGGAGAGGGGAAACTCGCCGGCGCCGCCCTGGGTGTTGCCGCGACCGGTCGGCTCGCGCATCGGTCGCCAGTTGTACGGGTAGTTGCGATGCAGGTCGAGCCCGCCGATCCCATCCTCGTTGATGCGCCCGTCCCGGTCGTTGTCGATGCCTTCGCTGTACATGATGTAGTCACCCTGGCCCATCGGCACGTTGCGCATGAGCCGCCCGGACTTGTCGGCCGTGTCGATGACGGCGCTGCCCTTGCCAGCACCGACAAAGCGGCGCATCTGGCGAATGAACCCGTCGTTATCGAGATCCTCGCCGGCGTCTTCATCCAGCAGCCCGTCGCCATCGTCGTCGGTGGGACGCACGGTGCTGCGATTGGCCTGTGCCGTCAGCCGGTACATGTCGGATCCATCCGGATTGTTGAGCGGACGGATGTAGATGGCCTTCGTGTCGACGAGCCGCGTGATCGCGGTGTCCTTGCCATACTGTTCCAGCAGGTGCCAGGCGAGATAGAGTGCGCTCTCGGTCGACGTGATCTCGCCGGAGTGACGGCCACCCTCGAAGAAGGCGGCCGGCTTGTCGAGATGCCTGCCGGTCTTCTTGTTGGTCAACGTGAGCTGCAGGATTTCGCGTCCGCCGAATGACCGGCCAACCGAGTACAGCTCCACGAGATCGGGCTTCTCGCGCGCCCACTTGCGCATCCACTCCTCGACCTCCGCCGAGGTGTGATAGTGGCGGAAGTCCATCTGCCCCGGCACGAGCGGCTGCACCTGTTTGTAATTGGTGAGCGGAAACGCGCTGGTGCCGTCGCGCTGACCCGGCACGACCAGGACCCGTCGCACGGTGTCCACAGGGCCCGCGCCGCCGCCGCGCTGTGCTGTCAACGGGGAAACGTCGAGGCCGACGGACGCGACCAGCAGTGCAGCAGTGAGGTGGGCGAGGCGCGGCATGATGAGGTCAGGCGAAAATGACGAAGTAGTGGATCGGGATTCTTCCAATGTCCGTCCGGATCACACCGAGCGCCACCGGCAATCGGGGCGGTGTGCCGGTTCCGGCCCGCAACGCTCCTTTCGGGGCCGACCAGCCCCACCGGATCAAGTACAAGAAACTGGTGCGTTCGCAGGGTCGGTGCCGGGCCGGGCCCCCGCCCGGCCCTCAGGGATTCTTACGGACCGCCACCGCGCAGGGTTAAGTTCGCCGCAATGCCCCCGGTCGAGCCCGATGTCACCCAACTTCTCGAGGAAGTGCGCCTCGGCGAAACCGACGCCGCCGATCGTCTGGCGCGCGCCGTGTACGGGACGTTGCACCGGATCGCGGTGAGTGCGCTGCGACGCGAGCGGGCCGGCCACACGCTGCAGCCCACCGAACTGGTGGATGAAGCCTTCGTTCGACTGGTCAACCACCGCCGCACCACGTGGGAGAACCGATCGCATTTCTACGGCGTCGCCGCCACCATCATTCGTCGGATCCTGGTGGATCACGCGCGAAAACGCGCCACCGTGAAACGGGATCGCGGCGTGCAGGTCACGCTCGACGATGCCTTGCAGGACGAACGGTCCGATCGGCTCGACCTGGTGGCGCTGGATCAGGCGCTGGAGGAGCTCGAGGTCCTGTCCCCGCGTCAGGGGCGCGTGGTCGAGTTGCGCTTCTTTGCCGGCCTCGACATCAATGAAACGGCGGAAGTGCTGTCCGTGTCCAGCGCGACCGTGAAACGGGACTGGGCTTTCGCACGGGCGTTCCTGCTGCAGGCCCTCACTGCGTCCAGCTGAGCCGGCGCCCGCCGCCCGTCGCATCCATGTCCATCGTTCCGCTCACCGCCGAGCGTCTTGCGCAATTGCAGGGATACTTTGAGCGCGCCCTGGAACTGGCGGAGGGACCCCGTGACGAATTCCTGCGAACGCTCGAGGCGGAGGATGCCGACCTGGCGCTGCGTGTGCGCGGCCTCCTCGAGGCCCATGTGCGCACGGGCAGCGAGCTGGAAAGCCCGGTCTCCGTCGAGTTCGACGTCGAGGAGGCATCCGATCGGTGGATCGGCCGGCGCATCGATGTCTACGAGATCACGCGACGCATCGGGGTGGGTGGCATGGGCGCCGTTTACGAGGCGGTGCGCGACGACGACCAGTTTCGCAAACG
>CAZPON010000082.1:6588-9129 GCA_964588045.1 uncultured Gemmatimonas sp. | reverse complement strand
GCAAACGGGTGGCCATCAAGCTGCTGCGCGCGCAGAGTGTCAGCGACGCGGCCGTGCGACGGTTCCGTCGTGAACGGCAGATCCTGGCCAACCTCGAGCATCCGCACATCGCCGGTCTGCTCGACGGCGGTGTCACGTCCGATGGACATCCGTACTTCGCCATGGAGTACGTCGAGGGTGAGGCCCTCACGTCGTGGTGTGACGCCCGCATGCTGTCCATCCCTGCCCGACTCGAGCTTTTTCAGCAGGTGTGTGCGGCCGTGCAGTTCGCCCACCAGAGCCTGGTCGTCCATCGCGACCTGAAGCCGGCCAACATCCTGGTCACGCAGGATGGACAGGTGAAGCTGCTCGACTTCGGCATCGCCACGCTCCTTCCGTCGGAACTCGATGGTCCGGATGCAATGCCAGCGACGCGCGCCGGCTTTCGCGCGTTCACGCCGGACTATGCGTCGCCGGAACAGTTGCTGGGCCTCCCCATCGGGACGCGTTCGGACGTGTACTCCCTTGGTGTGGTGTTGTACGAGCTGTTGTGCGGGAAGCGTCCCTTCGAGATGCGCGGGAAGTCAGCTGTCGAAGTGGAGCGCCTGATCAGCGAGACCACGCCGACGCGTCCCAGCGCTGCGCTCACCGACGCGCGCGTGCCACAACTCGCCGAACGCACGCCGACGCGCGCGCGCATGCGCGTGGCGGGGGATCTCGACGCCATCGTGCTGAAAGCGCTGCGGACGGAGCCTGAACGCCGCTACGGATCGGCCGAGGAGCTGGCGGGCGATGTCCGCCGCTATCTCGAGGGACGCCCCGTGTCGGCGAGGCCGGACAGCTTCGGCTATCGCTTCGGGAAGCTCATCCGACGGCGTCGCGCGGAGTCCCTGGCCGTTGCGCTCACGCTGTCATCGATCATCGTGGGCGGCCTCGTGGCAGTGCGCCAGGCGCAGGTGGCCAACCGCGAACGCGTCCGTGCGCAGCAGGAGCAGGAGCGGGCGAGTGAAGTCACGAAGTTCCTGACCACGATGCTGGGCGCGGCCAATCCCGGTGCGTTCGGTCGCAACGTGCAAGTGCGTGAAGTGCTCGACTCGGCATCGCTCATGGCGAACCAGTTGTCGGCACAACCCGCGCTGGAATCGGAGATTCGCGGCATCATCGGCGGCACGTATCTCGCACTCGGCGAACACGCACTGGCCGAAGCGCAGTATCGGCTGGCCTTGGCGGCGCAGGATCGCCTGACGCCCGGTGGTGGCCGCGGCACGGCGAAGGTGCTGTCGCAACTCAGCATGGCGCTCGAGTTCGAGGGCCGTTTTGCCGACGCCGATTCGCTGCTGCGTATTGCCGACACGTTGTTCATGCGGCATGGCTTCGACGACAACGAGGCCCGCATCAGCCATCTCGACCATCGCGGCCGCATCCTGAACCACCTGGGCAACATGGCCGCCGCAGAACCGCTCATGGAGCAGGCGCTGCGCCTGCAACTGCAGCAGGTGCCGCGCAACGATTCGTCGCTCGCGTCGTCGTACGCCAACCTCGGCGTCGTGCAGAGCGAGCTTGGCAAGAACGCGTCCGCAGAAACCCTGATGGTGGCCGCAGTGGCGGCGGCGCGGCGCGCTTATGGAAGTTCGCATCCACTGGTTGCGGCGATTCTCTCGCCCATGGCCAGCGTGCAGCACCGGGCGGGCTCGCTCGAGCGGGCCGACTCGACATTTCGCGAAGCGATCGTGATGCGGCGCGAGCTGCTCGGTGACGACCATCCCGATCTCGCATGGTCCATGTTCAACTATGCGGACCACCTCCTCATCGTGGGGCGATACGCGGAGAGCGCCACCTGGTCCCGGCAGGTGCTCACGATGCGTGGACGGTCGCTGCAGGACTCGCATCCCGCCGTGTCGGCAGCCATGGGCCTCCTGGGGCGCGCGCTCGACCAGCTCGATTCGCTGGATGTGGGGGAGCGCTGGTTGCGCGAGGCGTTGGCGGTGCGCAAGGCGAACTACCCGGCCGGACATTTCCTGATCGCGTCGAGCGAGGGACAGTTCGGCGCACACCTGGCATTGCGTGGCCAGTACCCCGAAGCGGAGCGCATGCTGCTCAAGAGCGAGCGCGACCTCGTCGCCGCGCGCGGTGAGAGCGCTCCGATTGTCGGTGACGCGCGCACGCGATTGGTGGAGCTCTATGAGCGATGGGGAAAGGCCGACGCCGCGGCCCAATGGCGTGCCAAACTCGAGAAGGCGCCGTAAGCCATGGAACCGAACTGGGATGCCGTCGATACCTGGTTCAGCGCGCACCTGATGCCCGCCGACGCTAATGAGACGGGCGCCCGCTTGCGCAGATGGTTGCTGGCTCTGAGCCTGATCGGTTTCGCACTGCCGGGATCCCGGGTGGCGGGCCAGGCCACCGGAAGCAGCGCCACAGCTCCTGCGCCTCGTGCGTCGAAGCCAGCCATCGATGACGGCTGGTTCGACATCAGTGACTTCCTCGACAAGAAGTACGGCTTCCTGCCGATCGCGTCGCTCATCACCGAACCGGCACCTCCGTACCCGAGGGCCGGTTCGG
>CAZPON010000082.1:0-6578 GCA_964588045.1 uncultured Gemmatimonas sp. | reverse complement strand
CGAACCGGCCCTCGGGTACGGAGGTGCCGGCGGCGTGGCCTTCGTCGACGCACCGCTCAGTCAGGGCCGACCCGACATCACGTTCATCGGCGGCATGGCCACGCAAAACGGCACGAGGGGGCTGTTCGGTGCCGACATGCGACACTTTCGCGATGGCAAGATCGAAACGCGCGTCGCGTTTCTCGATGCGTCGGTCAACCTCGACTTCTACGGCGTGGGCGAGGATCCCGTCCTCGCCGATCATCCGTTGCGCTACAACCTGAAGCCCACCGGCGGATTGCTCGAGGTCCGGTACCGGTTTCGTGGCGCGCACGCGTGGGCCGGGATGAGCTACATCTATGCGCAGACGCCGGTGTCGTTCGAAGCGCCGGCCAGCACGCCGGGGCTGCCGGATTTCTCGCGCACGTCGAAAGTGGGCGGCATCATGCCCAGCTTCACGTACGATGGGCGCGACAACTTCTTCACGCCGACCAAGGGTTCGTTCCTCGAAACGACGCTGAACATCTATGCGCCCGCACTCGGCGGTGACGACGCCTTTCAGCGGCTGCAGCTGATTGCCATGCAGTACGTGCCGTTGCGTCCACGGTGGTTCCTGGGTGCGCGCGTGCAGGTGGCCACCAGTTCCGATGACACGCCGTTTTATATGCGTCCGGACATCTACCAGCGTGGCGTTCCTGCCATGCGCTATCTGGGTGAGCAGATGGCACAGGGCGAGCTCGAACTCCGCTGGCAATTCTGGCAGCGCATCAGCGCTGTTGGCTTTGGCGGCACCGGCGCGGCGTGGGTGAGTAACGAGCGCTTCGACAGCCCGAAAACCGTGTCGGCAGGTGGCGTTGGATTGCGCTATGAGCTGGCCCGCAAGTACGGCCTCCACGCCGGCGCCGACGTGGCGTTCGGTCCGGATCGCCCGGCGTACTACATCCAGGTGGGCAGCGCCTGGATGCGATAGGGTCAGGGTAGCGTGGACGGTGCCGGCGTGCTCGCTGGCGTGCCCGGGTGAACGCGTCGCAATGTCACGGCGTTGCGTATCACGATGACGATCGCGGCGAGCACCAGGCCCCAGCGCAGCAATGACGCGAAGGACACCGATCCTGCGACAGCAGGAGCCTGTTCGTATGCCAGCTCGTACACGGACTGCCGGTAGTTGCGCGTCTGGCCCGTGATCCGGATCTCGCGCTCCGGTACCAGCGCATTGACGAGGTAGGCCCCGATCGCGCTGCGGTGGCGATTTTCGAACACCAGCCGCCGTTGGGTGCCGCCAGCCGGAAGCGCCGCCGCGAACTCCAGTTGAATTTCGCCTTGCCCGCGCCGCATCGCCTCGACAGTGCTCGAACGCCACGCCACGAGCCGCAGCACCACGGGGGTATCGTCGAGCGTGACGAACAGGTCCTGCAGCAGGTGGTTCCCGTACTGCTGCTGCTCGGCGTCGGACAGCGTTCCATCACGATCGATATCGATGCCGTCGAGCACGGTCGACGCAACGGCCACGCCGGGCGCCAGGCGCATGCTCAACTCCAGCCGTCCTGCCGACACGAGCAGCGTCGACGCCTGCAGGTATTCGTCGATGCGGTGGGCAAGTGCCGGCGTCGCAAGGCACAGGGCCAACGCACCGAGAACGAGTGCCCGTTTCATTTCCCGGCTGGCTTGCGGCCGTAGTCGTTGGTTGGATCGCGATACATGCTGTGGACGTGCAGCGACGCATCGCCGCCCATCTGCTGCGGCGCGTACTCGATGACCAGCCTGGGACCCTGGATCCGGTAGTACGCCGTGCCGTTGCGGCCCGCCGCCACCGTGGTCGGTCCGCTCCACGCGAACCACGTGTCCTCGAGTCCCGCCTTGATCTCGGTCATCCGCGCATCACCCGCGCTTTCGTGCACGATGGACGACCACTCCGCAATCAGGTCGAGGAGCATGGCCTTCTGGCGCGCATTCATTGCCGACGCCCTGAGTCCTTCCGGCTGGATCACCTTGCCGTCCTGACCCGGACCGAGCACGAGGTCGGCGACGCGGTAGTCGAGGACGGCCTTGGCGCGCTGCCCTTCATCGAGATCGTTGATGAGCGCAAATGCCTTGTCGCTCTCCTGGCCGAGCGGCCGGATCGTCCTGCCATCGACCGTGTACATGGCAGGCTGTGCGCCCGTCAGGCTCGGTGTCAGGATGCCTTGCGCGCCAATGATCGTGATGTTGAGTGCGAGATGATGTCCGCCGAACTGGAGCATCCACGGCGTCTTCTCGGACGGGATGCCGAGCATGGAGAAGAAGTACAGGTCCTTCCCGAACATCGCGTTGGTGCGCGCATCGACCCTGAGCAGCTCATCGGCGTCCACGATCTGCTGCACCTTCTCGAATCCGCGCTTGCTGAGTGCGGCGGACAGCAGGTTCAGCGCGGCGGTTCGCTGTGCCGGTGTCATCTCGGCGAACTTCACGCCCGAGCGTGGCACCATCGTGATCGGGAAATTCGACCACTGCGCGCGCTGTTTGTCGTCGTCGAACGCAAAGAGGACGCGACCGCGTTGCGACTCGTCGAGTGACGACAGGAAGGCATTCGCGGCGGCGACGACGCGGGATGTCGGGGCCTGCGCTGCCGCAGCGTTCAACGCGATACACAGGAGCGCCAGGACCCGAGCGGCCCGGGATACCACGGTCCACGTGCGTCTCATCGTGAAGCCTCCGACACTCGAGGGAATCGCCGCCGCAACGCGGCCGGAATTCCGGGGATGCGTGGCAAGGGGAAGTATCTCGACAAACTGACGGAACAGTGGCGCGTTGAGAAGTGCCAGGCCCAGGCGACTGGTCCCTCGGCGAAGGGGATTGTCACGGCTCCGGACGGCACAGCACGAATCGTCATGCATGATCCGATCGTCGCGCGAGCCGGCGCCACGTCTTCTCACCGGGCGTGCTCTTGATCCCCTTGGCAACCGGGGGCATCGTGAATGAGCGGCGCCCGCACCACGCGCCGCGTTCTCGAGAGTTCATCCCGGGGAATTTCGCTTTCAGCGCGAGCATCATGATTCGATCTCGTTCCATCGGAATTCTCGTGGGTTGTCTGGCGGTCGCGCTCACCGCGGGCTGCCTCGATACCTTCGCACCCACGGCTGAGACCACGCTCGGTCTGCCAGAAGGGTGGGACGGCTCGTTCGACTATCAGGCTGGCATCGGCCTGACGCGCAGCCCGGTGCACTCGGGCCGTGCCGCGGCATATCTCAGCGGACAGGGTTCCTTCGCACGACAAGCGACCCTGCTGCAGTCGATCCTGCCCGACAATTACCTCGGCAAGCGGGTGCGGCTGTCGGCGTGGGTGAAGCCGGAAGCGATCTTCGCCACGTACGCGGGCCTGTGGATGCGCGTCGACGGCGCGTACAACACGCTCGCGTTCGACAACATGCTCGGTCGGGCGGCGCTCGGCACTGGTGTGTGGCGTGAGGTTTCGATCGTGCTCGACGTGCCGACGAACGCCGTCGGCATTGCGTTCGGCGCGCTGTTCAATGGCGCCGGCACGCTGCTGGTGGACGACATGACACTGGAGGTGGTGGATTCCACCGTGCCGGTGACGGACAGGCTGGCGGCGCCGACCACGCCAGACTCGAACAGTCGCGCTCTGCAGTACCAGACGGCACTGACCACACCGGCCAACCTCGATTTCGAAGGGACGCGGTCCGTCACGACGCAGACGCTCGAGTGGTTGAAGCTGAACAGCGTATCGCTCGCCGGCAGCGATCCGGCGCTTCCGCTCACCGATCTCGCGGCATTTGGCCAGATGATCGGCAATGCGCGGCTTATCGGCCTGGGTGAAGGCACGCACGGCACGCGTGAGTTCCAGCACATGAAGCATCGCCTGCTCCGGTACCTCGTGGAGCAGAAGGGGTTCACGCATTTCGCGATCGAAGCCACGAGCCCCGAGTCGGAGGACATCAATCGGTATGTGCTGACCGGTGAAGGCGACCCGGTGCGGCTCGTGTCGACACTGCGCTTCTGGACATGGAACACCCAGGAGATGGTGGACATGATCCGGTGGATGCGGCAATGGAACAGCACCGCGTCACCGGAGCGCCGCGTCCAGTTCCATGGCGTCGACATCCAGCAGCCCGGCGGCGCGATGGATACCGTCGAGGCGTTCGTTGCGCGGGTCGATCCTGAACGCAGCGGCTATGTGCGGACGCGATTCGCCTGCTTCGACCCGTACAAGTCTCGCGGTGCGACGTTCGGCGTGCCCATGGTCATCTACGCCGCGCGGCTCGCGACCTCGCGTGCGGCGTGCGCGCTCGGCGCCAGGGAAGTGCACGACCTGCTGGCCGCGTCGGCAACGGTGTACACCGCGGCCAGCTCCGCGGACCAGCATGCGACGGCGCTGCACAGCGCGAGGCTGCTGCAACAATGGGAGGCCATGGCCACCGTGTTTTCGAGCACCGTCGCGTTCGCCGCGAACGCATCGCGCGACTCGTCGATGGCCGAGAACGTTCAGTGGCATGTCGCACGCGCCGGCGCATCGGCAAAGGTCGTCCTCTGGGCACACAACGACCACATCGGTCGCATGCCCAACACGCTCGGCACGCACCTGCGAGATGCCTTTCCGAATGACTATGTCGCGGTGGGCTTCGCGTTCGGATCCGGTGTCCTCAATGCGGTGTCCGGCGGAACCGTGCAGGCGGTGCGGCCGAGTGATGTCCCGGCGGAGTGGATCGAGAACGCGTTCCTCCAGACGGGCAAGGACTACCTGCTGCTGGACGCGAGGACCATTCCCATGGGTGGTGCAGTCGCCGCGCCGCTCGCGGGACCGATCTCGATGCGGTCCATCGGGTCGACGTTCAACGTGATCGCGCCGTCGGGGTTCTATCGGAAGCAGTCATTCCCAGCCGACTTCGACCTGCTGGTATTCGTGCGATCGGCCAGCGAAACCACGCTGCTGCCCTTCGTGTTCTGAGGGCAGGAGTATCAATCGAAGGATGGAGCGTCCTGACAGGACATCCATCGCAGGATCGGGATCCTTCGATCCGTATCGTCATTGGACGGGGCAATTCGAGGAGTTTGTGCGAATGAAACGCTGAGGCGCCCCATTCACGGGGATCACGGTGAGCGCGAGCGTGTTCTATTTGAAGGCGGGAGAGAATGGCCATGGACGCGATGATTCCCCGAATGGGTTGGAGGATGCTCTGAGGACGCTGCTTCCTGCGCGCGACCAGGCAGCGCGGGAGCGCGCTGCGGCCGCCGACGAATTGCTCGTAGGACCCATTGGCGGTGATCTGCTGGGAGCGGATCACCTGGCCGCGCGTGCCCGGGCGGTGGCCCGCGACCAGCGGTTGGTGACCCGGCGCACACCACTGCGACCGGCTCGATTGCTTGCCCGTCTGGCAGACACGCGGCGCGTGCTCCAGTCGGCGCACAGGCGGTTGCTGGCCGCGGCCGAGGACGGACTCGATTCCGGTCCCGCGGCTGAGTGGCTGCTCGACAACTACCACGTCGTGCAGGAGCACTTGCAGGAGGTGCGTGCCAGCTTGCCCGGGCGATACTATCGCGAATTGCCGGAGCTCGCTGCAGGGCCATTGACCGGCTATCCGCGCGTGTACGAAATGGCGATCTCGCTCATCTCGCACAGCGAAGCACGCATCGACCTCGACAACGTCGACCTGTTCGTGGCGTCGTTCCAGAGCGTGTCGCCGCTCACCATCGGCGAGCTGTGGGCGATGCCGGCCATGCTCCGGCTTGGCCTCATCGAGAGCGTGCGTCGCATGACCATGCGAACGGTGGAGCGACTCGACCAACGCGCGCTGGCCGAGCATTGGGCGTTCGAGATCCTCACCGCGAGTGCGTTCGGCGGCAAGGACCTGCGCGTCGCGCTGCGCGAGTTCGCCGACGCGGCTCCCTCGCTGAATCCGCACTTCATCGCTCGCCTGCTGCAACTGCTTCGGCAAGCGGAAGGGGCATCGCCCTCACTGCAATGGCTGGAGCACTGGATGCGCGAAGGGGGCGCCACTCCCGAGAACAGCGTCGCCACGTCGACACAACGGGTCGCCCTCACGCGTCTCATGATGGCCAACAGCATCACGAGCCTGCGCTCGATCGGGCAGCGCGACTGGGGCGTGTTCGTCGAACGCCAGAGCGCGATGGACGTGGTGTTGCGCACCGATCCGGCTGGCGCGTACCCGCTGATGACGTTCGCCACGCGTGATCACTACCGGCACGTCGTCGAGCGAATCGCCAAGGGCACCGGCCACAGCGAGGCATCGGTGGCGCATTGGGCGATCGACCTCGCTCGTCGCCGGCATGGTGCGCAGGGTACGGCGGCCGACGCGCCACGCGATCATGTCGGCTACTACCTGGTGGACGACGGCCTCGCATTGCTCGAACGCGCCGCCGGCTACACGCCAACCACGACCGAACGCCTTACGCGAGCGGCGAGGGCGCACCCGAATGCCGTGCTGCTTGGTGGCATCGCGACCTGCACACTGCTTGCCGTGGTCGCGGTCATGCTCCTGGCGGACGGCGTACCACGCGATGCGATCTGGCTCGTGCTGATCGTGGCGTTCCTGCCCGCGCTCGACATTGCCGTCAGCGTCTTCAACCAGGCCGCCACCTGGTGG